>CAZMVJ010000021.1:0-22348 GCA_964569445.1 uncultured Anaerolineaceae bacterium
CGGTGGCGGCGGAGAAGGGCGAGTACAAGCACTTCATGCTCAAGGAGATCCACGAGCAGGTGCGATCGATCACCGACACCATCGGCGAACGCGTCGACTTCCCCGAGGGTCGGATCGTCCTGCCGACGCTCCACCTGACGCCGGAAGCCGCCCAACGCATCCGGCGCATCGTCATCACGGCCTGTGGTACGGCTGCCCACGCCGGGATGGTCGGCAAGATATTGATCGAGCGCATCGCCCGCGTCCCGGTCGAAGTCGATATCGCCTCCGAATTCCGCTACCGTGATCCGCTCGTCGACGAGGAGACCGTCGTCCTGGCGATCAGCCAGTCGGGCGAGACGGCCGACACGTTGGCGGCGATGGAAGAGGCCCGCCGTCGGGGAGCGACGCTGTGGAGCATCGTCAACGTGCTCGGATCGCAGGCGATGCGCCTGGCCGACGGCACGATCACGATGCAGGTCGGGCCGGAGATCGGCGTGGCCTCGACCAAGGCCTTCACCGCGCCGCTGGTCGATCTCTACATGCTGGCGATTCTGCTGGCCGACATGCGCCGGGTGCCCGGCGAGGTCGAACGCCGGCGGATGGTCGCCGACCTGCGGCGGCTGCCGGACCTGGTCGGCCACTGCCTGGACCGCGCGCCGGCGATCGAAAGCGTTGCCCGATCCCTGAAGGACGCTTCGCACTGCCTGTATCTGGGGCGCGGTATCCAGATGCCGATCGCCTACGAAGGCGCGCTGAAACTGAAGGAGATCTCGTATATCCATGCCGAGGCTTATCCGGCAGGGGAGATGAAGCACGGGCCCATTGCCCTGGTCGACAAGACGATGCCGATCGTCGCCCTGGCCCCGAAGGACCCCTGGTACGAGAAAACCATCAGCCAGGTGGAGCAGGCGAAGGCCCGCGGGGGTGTGGTCGTGGCCGTAGCGACCGATGGCGACGAGCTGCTGCCGCGTCTGGCGGATCACATCCTGTGGGTCCCCGAGACCCCCTGGATGCTCTCACCGGTGACGACGGTGATTCCGCTGCAACTGCTGGCGTACCAGATCGCCGTGATGCGCGGCGCCGACGTCGATCAGCCGCGCAATCTGGCGAAGAGCGTCACCGTCGAGTAGCAGCCAGGGGACGAAGATCGCGCTCTTCGGGGATTCCTCTCTCGCCCCTCGCCGGAGCCTGCCCTGAGGGAAGTCGAAGGGCTCGGGGCTCGCTCGGAATGACAGGAGGAGTGGTCCCTTCCTTTATGTCATTCCGAGCCCCGCGCAGCGGGGCGACACTTGCACCTGCGCTGGCAGCGCAGCTGCCAAGTGCAGGTGGGAATCCCCGAGGCGCGCATCGAGGGGATAACCCCCGAGGCGCGCGCCCCGTCTGTCCTGAGAAGTCCTCCTACTTCGCGTTCGCCAACTGAGCCCACAACTCCTCAGGCGACGTCGTCGGTTGTCGGCAGATGAAGTCGTGGCACAAGTACGCCGTCGGTCGCCCGCCGAGCGGTGCTTTGTCCTGGAGAAGTTCGGGGAACGCCGGATCCGCCGGATCGCCCCCGGCCAGGACGAGGCGTGGATGGAAGGGCCGGTGGGCCGCGGCGAGCAGCGACTCGAACGCCGCTGAAGCCATATCGCCCACGATCGCCAGCTGCGGGATCGGCGAAGAGGCCAAGGAAAGGTCCTGCAGCCAGCCGGCGAAGGCGGTCGGATGGCGGCCGGCGGTTTCCTGCATCGCTCGCAACGGCGGCAGCGCCGCCTGGCGATAGCGCGGGTCCCCCGTCAGGGCGTCCAGTCGAAGCAGGAGCGAGACGGCCAGCGAGTTGCCGCTTGGAATCGGTGTGTCCTGGAGGGTCTTAGGGCGCGCCGGCAGACCCTCCGGCTGAGAGCCGGTGTCGAAGAAACCGCCCTGGGGGTCGGCGAAGTCGCGCAGGATGACGTCGGCGAGTTCGCGGCAGGCTTCGAGCCAACGCCGGTCAAAGTCGACCTGGTACAGGTCCAGCAGACCTTCGGCGAGCGCAGCATGATCATCGAGGCCGCCGGCATGGCGTGCCTGGCCGAGGCGGTAGGAACGGCAGAGCTTGCCATTCGGGCGAAGGGCGCGCAAGAGGAAATCGGCCAGCTCCTGCGCCGTCGCCTGGTCCTGTGATCGACCCAGGGCGCGCGCGGCCGAGGCCCAGGCGCTGAGCGCCAGCCCGTTCCAGGCCGTGATGACTTTGTCGTCGAGGGCCGGGCGAACCCGTCGCGAACGCGCCTCCAGCAATCGTGCGTGCAGCGCGCCCAGCCGTTCGTCGGGCCGTTCTCCGGGGGACTCCGTCGCCTGGCGTTCCCGGGCTACCGGGCGGCGCAAGACCAGCTTGCCCTCGAAGTTCCCGTCGGCTGGGAAGTCATAGGTCTGGCGGAAAAGCTCGAGCGATGCCGCATCGGAGGCAACCGTCCCGATCTCTTCCCGCGTCCAGACGTAGAAGCTGCCCTCTTCCCCGTCCGAGTCGGCATCGAGCGAGGCGCTAAACCCGCCTTCCGGCGTTCGCAGTTCGCGTCGCATGAAGTCGAGGGTCGCTTCGGCCGTCCGGCGCAGCGATGCCAGCCCCGTCGCTTGCCACGCCTCCAGGTAGACCCGGGCGAGCAGGGCGTTGTCATAGAGCATCTTCTCGAAGTGGGGCACGGTCCAGCTGCGGTCGACGGCGTAGCGGTGAAACCCGCCGCCGAGCTGGTCGAAGATGCCCCCGCGCGCCATCGCCTGCAGGCCATGCGTCGCCATCTCGAGCGCCATTCGATCGTCGGAACCATGGAAACGGCGCAGCAGCAGGCCGATCGTTCCCGCCTGCGGGAACTTCGGCGCGCCGCCCCAACCCCCGTAGTCCCAATCGTAGGCGCGCAGCAGCGCCTCCATCGCGCGCGATTCAGTCCCTTCGTCGAGCGAATCCGGACCGCCGTCCAGCCGAGTGCCCTGGGCCAGCTGCTCGGTCAGGCGATGGGCCGTCTCGACCAGACGGGCGCGGTCGCCCTGCCACGCCGTGCGGATGGCCGCAAGGACCTCGGCAAACGAGGGCAACCCATGACGGGGCTGGAGCGGGAAGTACGTTCCGCCGTAGAACGGCTGACCGTCGGGAGTGAGGAAGACACTCAGAGGCCAACCGCCTTGGCCGGTGAGGGCCACCACGGCATCCATGTAGACGGCATCGACGTCCGGGCGTTCCTCCCGGTCGACCTTCACGGCGATGAAATCCTGGTTGAGCCACGCGGCCGTGGCCTCGTCCTCGAACGACTCGTGGGCCATGACGTGGCACCAGTGGCAGGCGGCGTAGCCGATGCTGAGAAAAATCGGCTTGTCTTCGCGGCGGGCGCGGGCCAACGCCGCCTCGCCCCACGGCATCCAATCCACCGGGTTCTCGGCATGCTGCAGAAGATAAGGGGAGGTTTCAGACGCCAACCGGTTCGTCATCGCTGGTGGGAGAAGAGGCTGCCGCCGGTCCGGATGTTAGAATGTCCGGCATGTCCGGATCGAGTCCGCTGGTGCGCTGGCTTCCGGCGCTGGGGATGATGGCGGCGATCTTCGCGCTGTCCTCGCTGACGTCGGATCGGATTCCGTTCTTCGGCGAATACGATCTGCTGGTCAAGAAAGGGGCCCATGGCGTTGGGTACGCCATGCTGGCGGCGGCCTACTACTTTGCGCTGCCGTCGCGCCTCAGCCCCGTCTATCGTGCCGTCCTGTCGTTCCTGATGGCGGTCTTGTTTGCCCTGAGCGACGAGTTCCACCAGTCGTTCGTGCGCGGTCGTCATTCGGCGCTGCGCGATGTCGGGATCGACTCGCTCGGTGCGCTGCTGGCGCTGCTGGCAGCGACCGTCTACTCGTCGAACTCCAGCTCCAGCTCTGTTTCCTGATCCGGCTTCCATTCCTCTCCCGGAACGATCTCGATATTGTCGAACGGCTGCTCCTGCCGCGCCAGGACCTGACGCTGCTTGATGAGCTCCAGCACGGCCAGAAACGACACGACCACTTCCAGCCGCGAGCGCGAGCGCCGCAGTAGATCGCGGAAGTCCATCCGGCCCTGGCGTCGCAGCATCTCGAAGATCAGGGCGATCTTCGTGCGAATGTTGATGCGGGGCGCCGCGACCGAATCGACCAATTCCGGCTCCGCCCTCGCCGCCGCCAGCACCTGCTGCAGCGTCCGCCGCAGGTCATCCAGCCCGAGCGCCCCGAGGTCCAGGTGTGGTTCGCTGCGCGGCGGAGGGGCCAGGCGGGCGTAGGAATGGAGCCCGGCTTCGAGGCGCGCCGCCATGGCGGCGGCCGCCTGCTTGAACTGGCGGTACAAGATGAGCTGGCGGGCCAGGGCGTCGCCGGGATCCTCCTCCCCGGGCTCGCGCTCCGGCGGGCGAGGCAGCAGCGCCTCCGACTTGATCTGAAGCAGGCGTGCCGCCACGACCAGAAACGAGGCCAGATCGCCGAGATCGCGTTCCGTGATCTGCCGCAAGTGCGATAGATACTGATCGGTCACCTGCGCCAGGGCGATCTTGGTGATATCGAGCTCGGCGCGCTCGATCAACTCCAACAGCAGATCGAGCGGCCCTTCGTAGACCGGCAGGCGGACGGTGTAGGTTGTCACCCGAAGTCAGACGAGGAGGGCCAGGACGACGCCTACTGCCAGGGCCGCGATCAAGGCGAAGACCAGGCCGGCCAGCAGCATCGCCCGCCGCTCGCGCGCTTCGGTCTTGACGGCCAGGGCGCGCTCGGCCTCCAGGCGGCGCCGATCGGTCTCGAGCAGCGACCCGAACCGTTCTTGCGAGGCTTGATCCTCGGATTTTCGAAGCTCGGGGGCGCGCTGTCGGTTTTGCTGGAGCCAGCGGGGTTGCCGCGGCGCCGCAGGGGCGCTGAGAACCCGCGCCACACTTGTCAGGGGCTCGCCGCAGTAGGTGCAGGTCTGCGCGCCGACGGCATGGGCACGCCCGCACGCCGGACACGTGCCGACTGTCATGGGGAAACCCCACCAGTGTCCCGTTTCAGGGGATACAAGAAGAATCCTCTAGAACTGGTCAGAAGGACCTCTGAAACGGGACAATGTGCACCGGATTATAGCATCCGGTGGATGGTATACTGCGCGCCGCCTCCGCCGAGAGCAGGGAATCGTCGTCATGACCACGGCGCATACGCGGCTGGTGTGGTGCGGCGAGGGTCTCTTCGTCGGCATCGACACCAACAAGCACTCGGTCGTCATCTCGACCCAGGACGAAGAGAACCGGGTCGGGATGAAACCGTCCGACCTGCTGCTGGTGGCGTTGGCCTTGTGCAGCGCCGTCGACGTCGTCTCGATCCTACGCAAGAAGCATCGGCCCCTGTCGCGGTTGGAGGTGGTGGCCGATGGCGTCCAGGAGGCGGATCCGCCCTGGCGGTTCCGCACGATCCACCTGACGTATCTCCTGCGCGGGCGCAACCTGACGGCGGAGGCGGTGGCGCGGGCGATCGAGCTCTCCGAGGGGAAGTACTGCTCGGTGGCGGCCTCGCTGCGGCCGCAGGTTGAGATCACCACCTCCTACGAGATTCTAACGGCCGAGGGCGGGGCTGACGAAGTAGAATTGTCGCAGGAAATCCAGCGTTGAGAGGTAGCGAATGATCAAGGAGCCGGTTCACGTCAATGACGACGCCTTCGAGAAGACGGTTCTTCAGGCGAAGGTGCCGGTCATCGTCGATTTCTGGGCGCCCTGGTGCGGGCCGTGCCGCATGGTGGCCCCTGTGCTGGACAAGCTGGCGGCGGAGTATGCCGGCCGCCTGCTGGTCGCCAAGGTCAACACCGACGAGAACCCGACGTGGGCGATGAAGTACGGCGTGCAGGGGATCCCGACGATGCTCTTCGTCAGCGGGGGGGTCATCGCTCACCAACAGGTCGGCGCGCTGCCGGAGAAGCACCTGCGCCAGATGGTCGAGGAGTTCATGACCGTCGTAGGGCAGGCGTCGTCCAACTGACTGCCGTAACGATCTCGAAGTGGCCTTTCCCCGCCCGGCGCCCGCCGGGCGGGTTGGTTTCAGACCGGACATCGCCTTGCCGGGGAACGATCGGTGCAGAGTGCTGCCGGCGCGCTTCGATACAATCCCGAGCCCGGGGAGGGACGGAGCCTGCCCTTCGCTCCGCTCAGGACAGGCTCCGTCGAAGGATGGGGTACTTTGCGCGAGCCGGCGCGCTTCGACTGCGGCCGCTGGAGCGCCGCCTTGGAAATGACGCTGCGAGGCGGCCTCCGCTCAGCGCGGAGGGGCGAACCTTCGAGTCAGGCTTTCCCTCCGCGTGGAAACGCTCCTCACTCTGGATCCCCCAGAATTCACAGCAGGTGTTTCCTCGCTGAGCGGAGGCGGGTTGCCGCAGGCAACCCGCCGCAGTCGAAGCGCGTAGACAGGGTTTGAGGGGAGCGCTTCGACTGCGGGCCGACCCTCGGAACAACACCTCGGGTCGGCCCTCCGCTCAGCGTGGAGGGGCGAAACCTTCGAGTCAGGCTTTCCCTCCGCGTGTAACGGTTCCTCATTCCGGAGACCACAGAATTCATAGCAGGTATTTCCTCGCTGAGCGGAGGCGGGTTGCCGCAGGCAACCCGCTGTGGTCGAAGCGCGTAGACAGGTTTTGAGGGGAGCGCTTCGACTGCGGGCCGACCCTTGGAACAACACCTCGGGTTGGCCCTCCGCTCAGCGCGGAAGGAGTAGAACAGCGCCACCAGCGCCGCCGACCGACGGGGCGCGGCGGGCGACATGCGGTCAGCCTATCCGGATCAGGCGGCCGGGCGGGCGCGGCCGCCCCACAACAAACCTTCGACGCGGCGCCAGAGTCGGCGGAAGAACGACCGAACGTGAGCCAGCCACGTGAGCGCCGTTCGCCGGCGTCGCCGCGCGGGAGTCACTCGCCGAGCAGCCTCGACCCACTGCAGCGCCAGCGCGCCCCAGGTCAACCCGGCGCCGAAGCCGACCATGATGAGGTTGTCCCCCGGCCGTATGCGGCCGTCCCGGACGGCCTCGCAAACGGCGATCGGGATGGAAGCCGTCGAGGTATTGCCGTATTCGCCGATGTTGACCACGAACTTCTCCATCGGCAGATGCAGGCCGCGGGCGGCGGCCTCGATGATGCGGAGATTGGCCTGGTGGGGAATGATGAGCGAAATGTCGCTCATGCGCAGGCCGGAGCGGGCGGCGGCCTCCTTGGTGGCGGTCGCCATGACGCGGGTGGCGAAGCGGAAGACCTCCCGGCCGTTCATATGGATCGTGTGCATCTTGCGCGCCAGCGTCTCGGCCGTGACGGGATAGCGGCTGCCTCCGGCGGGAATGCTCAGCAGCTCGCCGCCCGAGCCGTCGGAGCGCATGACGCAGCCCAGGACGCCTCCCGGCCGCTCGCTAGCCTGAAGCAGGAGGGCCCCGGCGCCGTCGCCGAAGAGGATGCAGGTCGAGCGGTCTTCCCAGTTGATCATCCGCGACAGGGTCTCGGAGCCGATCACCATGGCATTGCGGATGGCGCCCGTGCGGATCGACTGGGCGGCCATGTTCAGGGCGAAGATGAAACCGGAGCACGCCGCGGAAAGGTCGAAAGCGCCGGCGCGGCTGGCGCCCAGTGCATCTTGCACCAGACAGGCGGTTGCCGGGAAGAGATGCTCGGGAGTCGAAGTAGCCACGATCACCAGGTCGATTTCGTCCGGCTCGAGCTCGGTCATCGCCAGCGCCTGCACGGCCGCCTTCGTCGCCAGGCTGGCCGTGGTCTCGCCCTTTTCGGCAATATGTCGGCGATGGATGCCGGTCATGGCCACGATCCACTCGTCGTTGGTGTCGACGATGCGGGCCAGGTCGTCGTTGGTCAGGACTTTCTCGGGGACGGCCATCCCCCAGCCGGTGACGTGGGCGAAGGGAGACATCAGGCGGTCTTTTGCGCGCCAGGACGTCCGAGAATCAGGCAGGCGTTGTGGCCGCCGAACCCGAACGAGTTGGAGAGGGCGAAATCGATAGCGACACGGCGCGGCTCGTTGGGGACGTAGTCCAGGTCGCACACCGGATCGGGCGTTTCGTAGTTGATCGTCGGAGGCAGGACGCCGGTCTGGAGCGACTGGATGCAGAACATGGCTTCCAGCGTACCGGCGGCGCCGAGCAGGTGGCCGGTCATCGACTTCGTCGACGAGACGGGAATGTTGTAGGCCGTCTCGCCGAACACGGTCTTGATGGCGGTCGTCTCGCTCATGTCGTTGAGACGCGTGCTGGTACCGTGGGCGTTGATGTAGTCGATCTCGGCCGGGGGCAGGCCGGCGTCTTCCAGCGCCAGCTTCATGCAGGCGGCGGCGCCGGCGCCGTTCTCCGCCGGGGCGGAGACGTGATAGGCGTCATTGGTCGTGCCGTAGCCGACGACTTCGGCCAGGACCGGAGCGCCGCGGGCGCGGGCGAAGGCCTCCGATTCGAGTACCAGGAAGGCCGAGCCTTCGCCGATGACAAAGCCGTCCCGGTTGAGGTCGAAGGGACGCGAGGCGCGCTGGGGGTCGTCGTTGCGGGCCGACAAGGCGTCCATGACGCTGAAACCGGCCACGGCCACGTCGACGATGCCGGCCTCCGAACCACCGGCCAGCATCACGTCGGCGGCGCCGCGGCGGATCATCTCGGCCGCCTCGCCGATGGCGTTGGTCCCCGAGGCGCAGGCGGTGACGATGCTCATGTTGGGCCCGCGGGCGCCGAGCAGGATGGCGATCTGGCCCGGGGCGGCGTCCGGCAGCATCATCGGCACAAGGTACGGGCTGACCCAGCGCGGTCCGCGCTCGACGAACTTGCGGGTCTCGCTCACCAGAGTCCCGGCGCCGCCGATGCCCGTTCCCAGGATCACCCCGACCCGATCGCGGTTGCCATCGTCGATGGCCAGCCCGGCGTGCCCGACCGCTTCAAGGACGGCCACTGCCGCCAACTGCGTGTAACGGTCCATCCGGCGGGCTTCCCTCCGGCCCAGGGCATCCTGAGGGTCGAAGTCCTTCACCTCGGCGGCGAAGCGTGTCTTGAGCTCGCGGGCGTCGAACTGCGTGATCGGAGCGACTCCCGAACGACCGGCAAGGGCAGAGTCCCAGGTCGTCGCAACGGTATTGCCGAGCGGGCTGATGCAGCCCAAGCCCGTCACGACGACGCGAGTCCTCGACACGACTTCCTCCGATTCCCGACAGACGGCCTGGTTCTACGGAAGTTACGAGTATAACACCCGCCTCGCGGAGGCGGTGCGGCCGAGCGCGCCGCTGTGCTAGAATGCCACAACCCCGCACCGAGATACCCGATCCGTTGCATGGCCGTCGGGAGGCGGCACGACCGTGCGCGTGCTGGTGACCGGCGCCACCGGCTTCGTCGGGCGCGCCGTCCTTCCCAAATTGACGCAGGCCGGACACCAGGTGCGAATCCTGCTTCGCCCCTCGCCGGCTTCGCCGCGTCTCCCCACCGGCGTCCCCGTCGAGGTCGGCCTCTCGAGCCTGACCGACGAGCGCGGCTTGCGCGCCGACCTGCTGGAGGTCGAGGCGATCCTTCACCTGGCTGGCGGCGAAGGGCGGGGGAGCCGCGCCGATCTCGTCCTTTCCGACGCCGAGGCGACGCGGACGCTGGTCGAGGCGGCCAGTCAGGGCGGCGTGCGGCGCATTCTGTTTCTCAGCCATCTAGGGGCGGACCGCGCTTCGGCCTATCCGGTGCTCCAGGCCAAAGCCTTGGCCGAAGATGCCATCCGTCGTGGGGCCGTGCCGCATACGATCGTTCGATCGGCCGTGGCCTACGGCCCGGAGGACCGCTTCACTACCTCGCTGGCGACGACCCTGGCGCTTTCGCCGGGCCTGTTCTTCCTGCCGTCGGGAGGGACGACGCCACTGCAGCCGTTGTGGATCGAAGACCTGGCGACGGCGCTGGTCTGGGCCCTCGACGAGGAGGGCCTGGTCGGCCGGACGTATGAAGTCGGCGGACCGGAGGTTTTGACCCTGAGGGAAGTCGTCGAGCTGGTGATGGCAGCGGCGCGCATCCGGCGCATGCTGGTCGAAGCTCGCCCATGGGCGCTGCGCGCCCTCTTTCGCCTGGGGGAGGGGCTTCTACCGCGGCCGCCTTTCACGCCGTTCTGGATCGACTATCTCGCCGCCGGCCGCACCGGCGCGCTGGACACGCTGCCGCGGGCATTTGGCCTCCAGCCGTCGCGGATGCAGGAGAACCTGGGCTACCTCCGCCGGCAGCACTGGGGCAGGGAGTGGTTCCGCCGTCACGCTCGTCAGGATGGGGCCTATGGATGACGAGGCCCTGCGAATCCGTCCCCTGACAACGCCGGAGGATATGGCGTCGGTCGAGGAGCTCCAGCGCGCCGTTTGGAGCGGGAACGAAACCGAGGTCGTCCCGGTACACATGCTGCTGGCGGTGGCGCACGGCGGCGGCGTGATCCTGGGGGCGTTCGAAGGCGATCGGCTGGTCGGCATGGTCTTCGGTTTCCTCGGTGTTGACGATGCCCACCCCGACCGCGTGGCGATGGCCCGCCTGAAACACTGCTCCCACATGCTGGCCGTCCATCCCGCCGCTCGCAACCGCAGCATCGGCTTTCAGCTGAAGCTGGCGCAGCGGCAGGCGATCGTGCGCCAGGGAATCCGTCTGGCGACCTGGACCTACGACCCGCTGCTCAGTCTCAACGCCCATCTCAACATCCGCCGGCTCGGGGCGGTCTGCCGCAGCTATTTGCGGGACGCCTATGGCGAGATGCGCGACGGACTGAATGCCGGCCTGGCATCAGATCGATTCGACGTCGAATGGTGGGTCACGTCGCACCGCGTGGAGGCGCGCCTGGAAGGACACCGCCCGCCTCTCGATCTGGTGCATTTCCTGGAGGGCGGGGCCCAGAGGATCAACCCGGCTGCCCTTCGGGCCGATGGCTGGCCGGAGCCGTCCTCGGCGATCGAGCCGCTTCAAGGGAATCTGGTGCTGGCCGAGATTCCCCCGGACTTTCAGGCCCTGCGGACCGCCGATCTTGGTCTGGCGAGAGCCTGGCGCGAACACAGCCGGCCGTTGTTCGAGGAGGCCTTTCGCCAGGGATACCTGGTGACCGATTTCGTTTACCTGCGGGGCGAGACCTCGCCGCGGGCCTACTACATCCTGCTGCAAGGGGAGACGACCTTCGGATGATGATGACGATCGAGCGCGTCGAGATGCGCCACATCCGCATGCCGTTGCTGTCGCCGTTCGAGACATCCTTCGGTGTCGAAGACGACCGCGAGGCGCTTGTGCTGCGCCTCTGGGCGGACGGCCTGGAGGGGTGGGGCGAGTGCGTCGCCGGCGCCTTCCCCGGGTACTCCTACGAGACCGTCGGCACGGCGTGGCACGCGCTGGAGGCTTTCTTCCTGCCGGCCGTCGTCGGGCAGCCGATCGACGGGGTCGGCGAATACCGGAGCCGGATCGAGCGCTACAAGGGCCATCCGCAAGCGCGGGCCGGGCTGGAACTGGCGGTGTGGGACCTGTTGGGGAAGGCCACGGGCAAGTCGCTTCGGTCGTTGCTCGGCGGCGAGGCGGAACGGGTGCCGGTGGGCGTGTCGATCGGGATTCAACCCGATGCGCAGCGGCTGGTCCGCGTCGCCGGGGAATACCTCGATCAGGGCTACCGCCGTATCAAGGTCAAGATCAAGCCGGGGCGCGACCTCGAGGAAGTGCGGGCGATGCGCCGGGCCTTTCCGCGAATTGCCCTGCAGGTGGACGCGAACTCGGCTTACACCCTGGACGATGGCGACATGCTGAGGGCTCTTGACGATTTCGATCTGCTGCTCATCGAGCAGCCCCTGGCCGAGGACGATCTGATCGACCATGCCCGGCTTCAGGCCCAGATGCAGACGGCGCTCTGTCTCGACGAGTCCATCCTCTCGACCCGGCACGCCCGCCAGGCCCTCGACATCGGTGCGTGCCGGGTGATCAACATCAAACCGGCGCGCGTCGGCGGGCTGGCCGAAGCCAGGGCGATCCACGATCTCTGCCGGCTGCGCGGGATCCCGGTGTGGTGCGGGGGCATGCTCGAGACCGGGATCGGGCGCGCCGCCAACCTGGCGCTGGCCTCGCTGCCGGGTTTCACGCTGCCCGGCGATATCTCGGCCTCGGCGCGCTACTACGCCCGCGACATCGCCGAGCCGACCTTCACTTTGAATGCCGACAGCACGATTGACGTGCCGACAGGGCCGGGCTTGGGCGTGCAGGTCAATATCGATGAACTTGACCGGGTGACAGTCCGCAGACAAGAATTCGGCGCCGGGGAGCGTCCGGAGGGTCCCGCCTAGCCGCGTAGGGGCGAAGCACCGCTTCGCCCGCACCGTTTTCATTGGAAACAACGATTCACCTCACGGGCTGTCTGCGGAAATGGGGTAGGGGCACGGCACACCTGCCCTGGAGGGCGGTGCCAGGGTGCCGTGCCCCTACGGCTTCTTCAGGGTTGAGGGACAGCTTGAAGACGTGTGCCGAGTGCGCTCGACGCCCAATGGTCCCTTCATCTGCCGGGCCTGGATTCAAGTCCTCTTCAGGATGCGAAGCGCAATCCCCCAAGGGGATGCGAAGCGCAATCCCCGGCAGGGCCATGGTTGATTCTCCCGGATGATGGATGCAGGTCAGACGGCCCAGCCAAAGTACGTTTGGAGCCAATCGACCGAGGCCGAGCCGGCGTAAGCGATCACCAGCATCTTGATCGTCTTCCCGATCCAGGTCCACAAGAGGAACAGCCCCACCGGCATGCGCAGCATGCCGGCCGTCGCGCCGGCGATGTCGAAGAACGGGTTGGGGATGACCGCCAGGGCCAGGATGGCGAACCCGCCGTAGCGGGCCGTCCAGCGCTCGAGCGCCGCGTACGTCGGCGTGTGGGGCACGATCGCCTGTCCGGTGTAGCCCGCCAGGTAGCCCGTCAGCTCGCCCAGCGCGGCGCCGGCGCCGGCGGCCAGGGCGACCGCGCCGGGGTGCATCACGCCGCCCATGGCGAAGACCAACGCCCAGCCGGGGGCCGGGAGGATGACGGTGGCGTTCGAGAGCAGCGAGAGCAGAAAGATCCCCGGCAGCCCGTAGGAGGCCAGCGCCTGAGCCTGATCGCGAATGGAGTAGACGTAAAGGCTGATCCCGACGCAGGCCAGCAGGGCGCCGACGCGGGCCAGCGCCAGCCCGTAGCGCCGGGCAATGGGCGGCGCGGTCACGCCTCCAGGATCTCGATCGACTGGATGTGAACCGCCGGGGCGCCGCGGGTGTTGGGGTCACGCGGCGAGATCGCCATCAGGACGTCCTGGCCTTCGACGACGCGCCCGAAGACCGAGTGTTTGTCGTTGAGCCACGGCGTAGCGACGTGGGTGATGAAGAATTGGGAGCCGTTCGTGTTCGGGCCGGCGTTGGCCATCGAGAGAACCCCCGGGCCATCGTGGCGCAGCGAGGGATGAAATTCGTCGGCGAAGGAATAGCCGGGCCCGCCGCTGCCGGTTCCGGTCGGATCGCCCCCCTGCGCCATGAAATTGGCGATGACGCGGTGGAAGACCACGTCGTCGTAGAAACCCTCCCGGGCCAGGAAGACGAAGTTGTTCACGGTGCGCGGCGCCCGATCGGCGTAGAGGTCGATCAGCATGTCGCCGACGTCGGTGTGCAGGCGCGCCTGGTAGCGCTTGGCCAGATCGAGGGCCAGCGGGGGCGGGGCGGTGTACTCGGATCTCGGCATCGTCTCCTCCTCAGGGTTCGGTCAACAGGGTTCGAATCCGGGCAACAACCATGTCCATGGCGACGGTGTTCAGGCCGCCTTCGGGGATGATCACGTCGGCGTAGCGCTTGGACGGTTCGACGAACTCCAGGTGCATCGGCCGCACCGTCATCTGATACTGCTGGATGACCGAGGCGACCGTCCGCCCGCGCTCCTCGATGTCGCGCTGCAGCCGGCGGATGAAGCGCACGTCGGGATCGGTATCGACGAAGATCTTGACGTCGAACAGTTCGCGCAAGCCCCGCTCGGCGAAGACCAGAATGCCCTCCACCAAGATCACCAGCTGCGGTTCGACGTGGCGCGTCAGGTTGGTGCGGGCGTGAGTGGTGAAATCGTAGATCGGGACCTCGACCGGCTCCCCCCGGCGCAGCGCTTCCAGATGGTGGACCAGCAGCTCCGTCTCGAGCGAGTTGGGGTGGTCGAAGTTGATGATGTCGCGCTGCGCCCTCGGCAGGTCGCGCAGGTCCCGGTAGTAGGCGTCGTGGGCCAGCAGGACGATGCGCCCGGCCCCGACCCGTTCGAGGATGACGTTGGCGACGGTCGTTTTCCCGGAACCGGTGCCACCGGCGATCCCGAGAATGATCGGCGTTACGCGGGAGGGCATGGGCCGATTATACGCGCCGGGTCAGACCAGTGGACAGTGGACAGTATCAGTGGCCTCACCACATCGCGACTGACCACTGACCACTGACCACTACTCTTTCACGCGTAGGGCTATCCCCCCGCATAGGCGGATCAGGTCGGCCGGATCGATCTTGAAAAGGGCGTTGGGTGTGCCGGCGGCAGCCCAGATGGCCGGGTACTGCAGCAGGTCCTCGTCGAAGTAAGTCGTCAGGGGCCGAGCGTGACCGAGGGGCGGGACGCCGCCGATGGCAAAGCCGGTCGTCTGGCGGACGAACTCGGCATCGGCGCGGCCGATGCCTTCGCCGAGTCGCTCCTCCAGCGCCGGCTCGTCGACCCGGTTGGCGCCGCTGGTGATGACCAGGATCGGCGCGCCGGATTTCACCCCACGAAAGACAAGCGATTTGGCGATCTGTCCGACGTCGCACCCGACGGCGGCGGCCGCCTCAGCCGCACTGCGGGTGGTGCGGTCGAGATGGCGCACCACGGCCGCCGAGCCGCGACGGCTGAGTTCATCCTGGACTCGCTGAGCGCTCGGGTGAAGGGTCATCGGATATGGCGGGCGCACCGCGCCGGGTGCGCCCAGGTCGATCGACGGTCCTGGAGCCACCAGTGGGACTCGAACCCACGACCTGACGTTTACGAAACGCCTGCTCTACCAGCTGAGCTATGGTGGCGAGCGGAGGGATTATACCCAAAGGGAGTCGGCCTCGATGACGCCAAGCCGCGATGTGACTGTCGGAATTCCCCCACCCCTTACCCCTCCCCCGGCCAACAACTGCCGCGGCCGGAGCGCATTTCGGGGGAGGGGAGGTTCTTCAAGGAGGTGCGGGGGCAGCTTCGCTGCCCCCGCACCTCCTTGACCTCTTTGCCCCCTCCCCCAAGGCGCAGTGAGAGGTGAACTTGGACCATGGGGGAGGGGGAAAGGGGGTGGGGGTGAAGGCAGGGCTTGGCAACATGAGAGGCGAGGACGATAATCGCCTCGTGCGCATCGCCATGATCTCCTACCATACGTGCCCGTTGGCCACCCTGGGGGGCAAGGACACCGGCGGGATGAACGTCTACGTCCGCGACCTGACGCGCGAGCTGGGGCGGCGCGGCTTCGGAGTCGACGTCTTTACCCGCTCCCAGGATGAGCACGTGCCGCACGTGCTGCACGATCTGGGCTATGGCAACCGTATCGTGCATGTCCCGGCCGGGCCGGAGACTCCGATGGCCAAGGACCGGTTGGTCGACTATCTACCGGCCTTCATCGACTACATCGTCGACTTCGCCACCTCCAAGAACATCCGCTACGACATCTTGCACAGCCACTACTGGTTATCCGGGCTGGCGGCGCTCGAGCTGCGGGCGCGCTGGGGGCTTCCGGTGATCCACATGTTTCACACCCTGGCGGCGATGAAGAACCGCGTGGCGCGCGACGATGAGGCGCCGGGATCGACCCTGCGCCTGGAGGCGGAAGGAAAGCTGCTGCGCCAGGCGGATCGGATCGTGGCCGCCACGCAAGCCGAGCTGGCACAGTTCCAGTGGCTGTACCACGTCGATACGCGGCGAGTGGCCGTCATCCCCCCCGGCGTCGACACCGGCCACTTCTATCCCATCCCGGCGGACGAGGCGCGCGAATTCGCCGGGGTGCCGCCGGAGAAACGCATGCTCCTCTTCGTCGGCCGGGTTGAACCGCTCAAGGGGATCGACAGCCTGCTGCAGGCGATTGCCATCCTGCGAGCGCATGATGGCGACCTCGGCCGGCAACTCTGCCTGGCGGTCATCGGCGGCGAGCCGGGCGACGACGGCCTGGACGAAACGGATGAGATGACTCGCCTGCACGAGCTGCGCAGCGCCCTGCACCTCGAAGACATGGTCACCTTCCTCGGCCGTCGGGCGCAGGACACCCTGCCGTACTACTACTCGGCGGCCGAAGTCGTCGTCGTCCCGTCGCACTACGAGTCGTTCGGGTTGGTCGCCCTGGAAGCGATGGCCTGTGGGACTCCGGTCGTCGCCTCGGAAACGGGCGGGCTGGCGTTCCTCGTTCGCGACGGCGAGACCGGCTTCCACGTTCCCACCGCCGATCCGGAAGCGCTGGCCGAGCGTCTGCGGCAGCTCCTGCGCGACGATCTCCTGCGGGAACGCCTCGGGCGCCAGGCGGCGGAATACGCCAAGCGTTACGCCTGGCCCTTGATGGCCGAGCAGATCATCGACCTCTATCACGGCGCCCTCGGGGTCCATGCGTGAATCGCGCCTCGCCGTTTGAGGAGGCGGGAGACGGCGCGTGAGCGGTGAACCGAAGGAGCAGGTTGCCGAGCCCCCGAGGGGCGCCGCCCGCCGTCTTTCCCAGGCGCAGAATCTGTGGATCGCCACGGTCCGGCCGGACGGCACACCTCACCTCGTCCCGGTCTGGTTCGTGTGGCACGAGGCCTTCTTCTACATTTGCACCGCACCCGGCAGCGTCAAAGCCAAGAACCTGGAGCAGAACGATCGCTTAGTGGTGGCGCTCGAAGACGGGGCCAATCCGCTCATCTGCCAAGGGCAGGGCTCGGCCGTGCCCAGGCCGTGGCCGGAGGGCGTCGTCGAGGCGTTCCAACGCAAGTATGATTGGTCGATACAGTCGGAGGCCGATTACTCGCGGCTGATCCGCGTCCGGCCGATCCACTGGTTCGCCTGGTAGCTCCGCCCGCTTCCCGATCGAAGGACCTTCGATGCCGGTGTTGAATGTACTGATCGAGATCGCCTCGGCGCTGGTCAAGGCCCTGCTGCCGGGGTCGATGCTGTTTCTCCTGGTGGGCGTGACGGTCGGGGTGGTTTTCCTGCTGACGGGCCGAGGCCGCCGCAGCGCCGCCGTTGCCTGGCTGGCCGGGTTGGCCGTGTTCTACTGGCTCATCAGTCTGCCCGTCGTCCCGCGGACCTTGGAGAGCTGGCTCGGGTCCGGCTACGCGCCGCTGACCTCGGCCGCCGAAGCCGACGGCGCGCGGCACGTCGTCGTCCTCACCGGGGGAGGCGTCACGCTGCATGGGCTGGAAGGGACCTTCGACGTCCCCAGCACGGCTACGGCTTATCGCCTGCTGGAGGCGGAGCGGATCTACCGCCTGCTGGGGGAGCCGATCCTGATCCTCTCGGGAGGGCCGGCCGGACCCGAGGCCGATGGCGCGCCGGAAAGCGAATCGATGAAAGCAGATTTGATGGCGCGAGGCGTGCCGGAGGACAAGATCTGGCTGGAGACCTCATCGCCGGACACCCACGAACAGGCGATCCGCGTCGGCGAGCTGCTGCAGCAGGAAGGGGTCGAGACCTTCGTGCTGGTGACCTCGCTGCCACACATGCGACGCGCCCTAGGGGCCTTCGCCGACCAGGGGATGGAGCCGATCCCGTCAGCAGCCATGCACGGGACATCGCTAGACTCCAGCGGGCCGGCGCCGTTCCTGCCTTCGGCGGAGGCCCTGGCCCAGAGCGAGACGACCTTCCGGGAGATTCTGGCGCTCGTCTACTACAGACTGCGAGGCTGGTTAGGCTAGCGGGGACCTGGCGGGGTCCGAAGGAGGTGTCGAATGTCGGATCGATTCGAGATCAGCACCGTGCTTCAGGCGAAAGTCGAAGTGGTTTACCGCGCCTGGCTCGACCCGGTCGAGCATGCGGCGTTCGTCGGCGCCGCAGCTTCTATTGCCCCGGGCATCGGGGGTGCGTACGATATTTGGGACGGTTACATCACCGGCCGGACGCTGGAACTCGATCCACCGCGTCGGATCGTCCAATCCTGGCGCACCACCGAGTTCCCGGAGGGGAGCCCTGATTCCCGCCTGGAGGTCCTCCTCGAGCCCGACGGCGCCGGCACCCGGCTGACGCTGGTCCATTCCGAGATCCCGGACGGGCAGGGCACGCGATACGAAGAGGGCTGGAAGGAAAACTACTTCACCCCGATGAAGGCGTATTTTTCCGGCGAGAAGTGAAGCAGGCCCGACAGGCCCGGGGTAAATGCCTGGGAGACTGCTGAAAAGATAGGTGCACCTTCGGACCCTCTCCCCTGGCCCCTCCCCCTGCATCGGCCGGCTCTCGAGCCCAAAGGATTCGTGCAGGGGGAGGGGAGGATATTCCTAGGGGAAGGGGGGAGCGGAGCTCCCCCCTTCCCCTAGATGTTCCGCCCCCTCTCCGCCATGGTTCTTCATACTCCCGACGCTGTCGGCGGAGAGGGGGGCAGGGGGTGAGGTGAGAACGGCCTTCTTCAGCAAGCTCCTAGTGGAGGATCGCCGCCAGCTGGCGGATCGCCTGGGAGACCGTGCCGTCCGGCTCCGTCTGCAGGATCGGGCGGCCAAGCGAGGCGGCGCGGGCAAAGGCGTCGGGCGCCGGCGGGATAGCGCCGGCCACCGGCCAGGCGACGCGCTCTTCAATCTCGGTGACGGCGATGGGAGAAGCGATCGGCGAGCGTGTGACGACGACAAATTGCAAAGTGGCGCCGCCGACGGCTAGGCCCTGGAGAAAAGATGCCATAGCCGAGGCGCGGTCGACGCAATCGCGCGTCGGCTCGACGAGCAAGACCACGGCCTGGCTGCGCTGGACCGCCGCCTGAACGGAAGGCGTGGGCACCGAGGGAAGGTCGACCAACAGGTAGTCGGCCTTGCCGAGGAGACTCAACAGAATCGCCTCCGCCTGCGGCAAGCCCAATTGCTCGAAACCGATCTTCTCCGGCGCACACAGCACCTGCAAACCGGTGGCGTGCCGAACGAGCCGGCGACCGACTTCCTGAGCGGTGATCAGCCGCGGATCCAATTCGACCAGGCCGTCCAGCCCTTTGACCGACTTCATCCCCAGCAGAGTTGGGAACGTCCCGGCGTGACCGCGCAGTTCGACGGCGATCGCCTCC
This sequence comes from uncultured Anaerolineaceae bacterium, assembly GCA_964569445.1. Classification (GTDB taxonomy): domain Bacteria; phylum Chloroflexota; class Anaerolineae; order Anaerolineales; family E44-bin32; genus DATEVL01. The sequence continues at coordinate 19,158 of CAZMVJ010000021.1, forward strand.
GTCTGAGCTGAGGCCAGGGCGATGCCGACGTTGAGGGTGACACAAGTCGTACCGGTGCCGCCCTTGGCGCCGATGAAGCTGATCACCTTCGTCGGCCGGCCGCCGGAATCGGCGCGCAGGCGTCGCGTTCGCTCCAGCAAGCTGGCGACGCGGGCCATCAGCTCGGCCGTGTCGATCGGTTTGACCAGGTACTCGTCGGCGCCGGCCTTCAGCCCGGCGACCCGGTCGGCCACCTCACCTTTGGCGCTGAGCAGGATGACGGGTAGGGTGGCGGTATCGCGCCGGGCGCGCAGTTGCCCGACCAGGTCCAGGCCGCTCACCCCGGGCATCATGACATCCAGAATCAACAATTCGGGGAGTTCGGCCTCGATGCGAGCCAGCGCCTGGCGCGCATCTTGGGCGCCGGCAATACGGTAGCCCTCGCGCTCGAGGGCCATGCCAAGCAGTTTCAGGGTGCTGAGTTCGTCATCGACGATCAGGATGAGCTCGTTCATGATCGTCCCTTCCCTGGGCTGGCGCTCAGGCCGACTTTAGCGGCACCAGTCTACACGGTTTCGGCGAGGCGGCGTCGGGCACGCAGGTCCTGCTCGCGGTAGTCCCGCCCTCGGTCAGGGCCGGACCGCAGATGGGAAAACTGCCGTGGCGGCCGGAGTCCCCTTTTCTCCCCCGAGGAACGAGCCGGCCCGCCGAGCGAGGAGGGTCAGACCGACGCATGCCAGCCAGAGGATGAGGATGGTCAGCAGGGCGTCGCCGAAGCTGAAAAAGTGCCGGCCGGTCGGACTCATCAAGTCGATGGTCGCCGCCAGGGTGAAGGCCAAACTGAACCCGGCGGCCATGGCCGCATCCCGCGCGGCGCGGCCGGCGATGCGGCGCCAGGGGACGAGGTCGATGACCAGGGCGGCGGGAAGGAACCACAACGGGGTGACGGGCGCCACGTTCCCGCTGGAGATCAGGAAGGCGGACACCAGAAAGCGAAAGGCGAGGAACGAAAGGGCGGCGGCCGTCGCCGCCATTCGATGGCGTGTCGAAAATCGAGCCAGGCTGAAGATGAAGAAGCCAACGCAGCCGGCGACGACCGGATAGGCCCAACCCGGGCGTTCGGCGATCATGCGCGCCAACCCGTTCGGCAGCTCCCACTCCAGGACCCCGACCGTATACAGGATGTTCAGCGTGAGCCCAAACAGGGCGTACAGGCCGAAGGCGAGCCAGGCGGAAGGCCGACGTTCCTGTCTGGCCTGCAGCAGCAGGCCTACGCCGCACAGGACAACCGCCGTCATCGCGGCGGCAATGGCCATGTGGGGAGGGCTCCAGGCAGTCAGGTCCGGCCCGACCAGTTGGTGCCACAAGGCGTCGCCTGGGATGGCGATCAACGTGTAGCCGGAAGCGAGGACGACGGCGCCGATCATCGGATACGCCCGCACCCAGCGTCGAGGATCCCGGCTGGCCGCCTGTTGTCGCGAGGAGACCAGCAGCAGGATGCCGGCAGCACCGACGCCGAACGCCAGCAGGAAACCGCTGTAGATCATCAGGTGAGGCGGCCAGAGAAAATCCCGTCCTCCCGGGACGAGTCCCGTCAACAGGTGCATGCTGGCATCCCACAAGGCCCCGCCGACCATTAGCGCAGCTGACGCTCCAAGGGCGGCGGCCATGGCGATCGCCAGGGTCGGGGACATCCGTCGGGAGCGATCGGAGGATTTCAGGGGAGAGAAGTAGAGCCACCAAGCCGAAAGGGCGACGACCCCCACGGCGAGGGACGTAAAGACGATGGCGCTGGTCAGCATTCTGCTCCCTGGAGCTTACGTAAAGTCGGGAGATTCTAACACCCACGTTGCCGGCTGGACGGAGGGGGATACCTGGGGACTGCGCATAGAGACCTTGTTCCGCCGCGATGAAGTAGGCTCTTGCCGGGGGAAGTAACCGGAAGAACGCATTAGGAAGGTGTGGAAAGACCAGGAGATGGGGATTGACATGTTCAGGACTTATAACTACAATGTGACTGCCTTGTAATGACAACCTTATCTTACGATTGTTATGTCTGGTTAGTTCCAGGAGGCGAGGCGAGTGGCTAGGTCCTCGCGAAGGGCAAGAAACGAGATCGACCGGAACAGCCCTCTGCCGCTGTATGCGCAGGTGCGGCGCGGGCTGGAGGCGCGGCTGGCAGGGGGAGAATGGCGGCCCGGCGATCGCATCCCGGGAGAGCCGGAGCTGTGCAAAGAGTATGGGGTAAGCCGACCCGTGATCCGGCAGGCGCTGCAAGAGCTGGCGATGGAGGGCGCCATCGTCCGGAGGAAGGGGCTTGGAACGTTCATCGCCGAGCCGAAGGTCGTCAGCCGGAGCCTGGTGCACTCCCTCGTCGGCTTCTACCAGGTCTTTTAACAGAGGGGTTCCGCCACCGAGACACGTGTCATCGAGCAGACCCTGCTGCCGGCGGGAGAGAAGATCGGAGCCCGCCTGAGAACCGACGTCCTGACGCCTGTGGTCAAGATCTCCCGCGTGCGATCGGTGGGCGGGCATCCCGTCGTCCTCGTCAGCTCTTATCTGCCTTATGCCCTCTGCCCGGGCCTGATCCAGGCGGACCTGCGCCATCAGTCGCTGTATGCCTTCCTCGAGCAGGAGTACGGGTTGCGCATCGCCGCCGGCCGCAGGGAGATCGAGGCCGTTCTGGCTTCCGATGAGGAAGGGCGATTGCTTGAAGTCGAGCGCGGCGCCCCACTGCTCCGCCTCGAGAGCGTCAGTTTCCTGGAAGATGGACAGCCGATGGAGTACTTCAACGGCGTTTTCCTCTCGCGCTTCGTCGTCGAGCTCGGTCGTCAGACCAACGAAGACGACGCCGTTCCGATGCGGGTCGGGCAAAGCTGAGGTCGAGCGACGATGGCGCCGGATAAGAAGGTCACGGAAAACCGAGTGCGCGAAAAAGTGCGGGCGGTCGTTTATCGCACGCTTGGACGGAAGGCCGACGGCATTGCGGGTCGGCGTCCGATCGTGACCGAGGCGGCTGTTCAGGATCTCCCGTTCCGGGGGGAATTCGCCGCGCCGAGCAACGCCCTGTTCACGCCTCTGGCACGTCAGGCTCTGATCGAGCGCCAGATTCACATCACCAGCCCGGCGTCGCCGTCTCCGTCCACTTTGAGCGCCAGCGAGCGAAGTCGCGGGCCTGCCCTGAGCGAAGCGAGCACCAGCCAGCGAAGTCG
>CAZMVJ010000022.1:0-21808 GCA_964569445.1 uncultured Anaerolineaceae bacterium
AGGACGTAGGCCACGCCGGCAAATGCGGCAACCTTCTGGCCGTAAAGCCGGCGGATCAGCGTGTAGAACAAGACGGCGTTCACGGATTCGATCAGGAAGCCGAGCAGGTAGGGGCCGGTCATCCCGGCCGCCCTCCAGCTGAACGCCGAAAGGAGGACATTCAGGCTGTTGAAGAGGGGGCGGCCGTCGTCGTAGAGGTGGACGATGAAGTTCCCGACGTAGTCCAGAAGCTCGGGAGTGGACATGCTGACGGCGCGGGGAATGACGGTCAGGTCGTCCTCGTAGAGGCCAAAGGCGGAGCTGTGCCAGTACCGCGCCACCCACAGAAGCCCGATGAGGGCGAGCGGCAGCCAAAGGGTCTGCCCCGCATTCTTGAGACGCCCGGCGACGGCCATCGGTCTTCCCATCGTCCTTGTTCCCCGCGATCCATCCCGACTCGCATGAGCCGGACTCTTTCGTTCGGCGTGAGCGACGACTTACGTGAACTTCAGGCGCCGGGCGGCAAAAACCACCATCCGAAGCAGAACCCACCCGTGACGCCAGCGGTCGATGTTCGTTCGACCGTAGACACGCTGCTGATAGCGGATCGGTATGTCGAGGATTCTCAGTCCGATCTTGGCAGCCCCAAGAAGAAGATCGTAGTCGCCGAAGGGATCGAAATCCCCGAAGGCCTCCCGGCCCGCGGCGATCCTCAGGTAGTCCTCTTTCCAGAGGGCCTTGGTGCCGCAGAGCGTGTCCTTGATGGGCTGGCCGAGCATCCACGAAAAGAGATAGCTGAACATCTTGTTTCCGATCAAGTTGAGGAAGCGCATCGCCTCGCCTTCCATCGGGTAGACCAGCCGGACCCCGTTGGCCAGATCGGCGACCCCGCTGACCAGGGCCTCGTAGAATCGAGGAAGGTCCTCCGGCCGAACGGACAGGTCGGCATCCAGGATGATCAGGGCCTCTCCCGACGCCTGGGCGAAGCCGTCGCGGACGGCGTTCCCTTTGCCCACCCCACTCTGGCGCAGCAATTTCCCGTCCACTTCCGGGTGGCGCGTAAGTTCATCGCGGATGGTCTCAAAGGTGGAATCGCGCGAGTGCCCCTCGACGAAGATGACTTCCTGCTGCTCCGCCATGCGCGGCAGACGCTCGAGCAGGGGGCCGATGTTCCCGGACTCGTTACGCGCCGGCACGATGATGGAGACCGAGGCGGCTCTTCGTTCACGGACAAGATAGGGATCGGGCCGCGCCAGAATGAAGTTCGACATCGCCAGATGATAGAACGGCCAGAGTCGGACCAACACGCGATTGAAGAACGCGTCGACTCCCGGAAGGCGGAAAGGCCAGAGATATTCGCGCCACGCGCGCAGGACTTCGAAGCCGGATAGGGAAAGGAGGTTGTCCATATCCTCGATGGCAAGCCAGTTCTGGTGGAGGACCGGCCTGGCCACCCCGGCCTTCTCGGCGATGGCCAGCGGCTGCTCCCACAGCCGGCTGTAGAAGTTGAGCAGGATGCGGCTGCGCCGGTGCATCAGTCGCCGGACGTCCTGCAGGACCTGCTGGACGTCCCACAGGTCATTGGCGAGGTCCGACAGAATGACGGCGTCGAACTTGCCCCTCACAGGGAGGCAATGGGCCTCGGCCTGGATAAACCTGCATTCCGGGTGAGCGGCTCGGGCCCGGCGCACAAAACCGCGTGAGAAATCGACTCCGACGCCCAGGGCGGGCCGGCAGGCCGCCAGCAGGTCGCCCCGCCCACATCCGACTTCCAGGACTCGCTGGCCGGGAGGAATCAGGCGCTGATAGACGCGCTGCAAGCGTTCATGGTAGGCGCCCCCCAGGCCGCGCCAAGTATCCGACGATGCCGCGACCTGCTCCCAATGCGCCACGCGCTCCGAGGTGAACCGCTGTTGGGCGTCCATGGTCGCTAGCCGACATCTCCGTGAAGATGCCCCCTCGGGAGGCCGACAGCCGCGCTAGCCCACGGCAGGCGAGAGGCGCGGTTGCCGGTTCCGGACCTACGCTTCACCGGCCGGACGCCTTGCCCCGCATCCTTGGCTTGGGCGTGCCGCAGGCAACGGACTCCAGGCGGAAGTCTTCCTGGATGAACCTTGGTGCGCCCGCCGAAGATCACGAGTCTTGTTCTCCTAGTGGTTCCTGCAGGTCGAAGAGCAAGTAGCCGTCGCCTTCATGCACGATCGGGAAGTTCTGCCGTAGGTAGGCATCCAGGTCCGACTGGGCCTCGAGCTCGCCCATGTTCGTCACGAGGAAATAGCGAAACCCGTCGGCTCGTTCGGCGAAGACCTCGGCGATGTCGGGACTCGTGTTGTGGCCGCGAAGCTCCGCATACGCCTGGTCCTGGACGGAGGGCCAGAGCGAGACGCTTACGCCTCCATAGTATGCCAGGCGATAGCCGTAATCCTGTGTGATGGCGATGATCCTGCCGTCGGTCGGGAGCTCCCGACCGATCTTCACCCATCCGAGAGGCTCGGCGTGGAAATCCTGGCCGACGCTCACCGATCGCGATCGCCCGGCCGGATAGAAGACCATCAGAAGACAAGCGGCGACGGCGAACGCTTTCCAGCCGAATGAGAGACGACGCACCCGGTCGAGGACCAGTTGACCCACCGGGGCCAACCCCAAGGCGATGGCCGGGACAACCGGCAAGCTGTAGTAGTTGTGCGTGACTATGTTGTACGGCAGCAACAGGCCGTAGGCCAGGAATCCGAGCCACCATCCCAAACCCAATCGTCGAGGCGTGCTGGGCAGGAGGGCCGTCCCCACGACCGCCAGCACCGCCATTCCGAGGTAGACGATTTGGTCCAGGAAGGACATCCAGCGGGTATAGAAGGAGGGGTCGAGGATCATTCCCAGGACGTTCAAAGTCCCTTCCTGGATCCACCCCGAGGTCGAACCGGGAATCAGCAGTCCATAGTAAACGGCCGGCAGAGCGAGGGTCAGGATGCCGATCGTCCACCAGCGCCGGTCCCGCAGTACCCGCTTCCAGTTAGGATCGAGGAGACCGACGAGGACGACCGTCACAAGAACCATGGGGGCGATTCGACCTTTGACGAGAATGGCGGCGCCGCTGGCCAGGCCGGCGCCGAGCGCCCAGGCCCACGTTCCGCGATCCTTCCAGCGGACGAGAGCGTAGCCGGCGACGACGATCATCAGGACCATCAGGCTGTCCGGCATGAACGCACGGCTGACCTGGACGCCGAACGGCAGCACGAGGAAATAGGCCAGACTGACCAGCCCGCCTTCCATCGACGTCGACCTGCGGGCGAGGTCGAAAAGCAGAACGGCGGCGATCAGCCAGAAGCCGGCGTTCCAGATTCGGGCGATCCAGGGATTCTCCCCGCCGGTGAGAAGGTAGGTGGTGGCGACCAGGCGCTCGAGGATCGGCGGCTCATAGGCGCCGACCGAGGCTTGAACCGCATCCGGCACAGGCTCGCCGCTCGCCTCCCCTTCGAGCAAGGAGCGCTGGTACATGTTGCGGGCGATCATCGCTCGATGAAGCTGCGGCATGGGATGGAAGTCGAGGGGCTCGTCGCGCAGGTCCATCAGGCGCAAGACCATACCGACCAGAAGCAAGAGGCCGACGGCCACCCAGGCCCATGACCACCTTCTCCCGGAAGCGGAGCCGACGCCAGGCACGGGCGGCACCGTCAACGCGACCTCCCGCCAGACTCGATCCAGATCGGCTCATCGTTGCGCAAGACCAGTCTTCTCCCTCGGTGGGCCGCCCGGCGGCGCGTCGACCGGTATTCGAGGAACACCCGGCCCAACCCGATCGTCTGGCCGACCGCCTGGACTACCTTGTACCACACCCTCGCTACAGTGGCCGGGTGGAGGACGAACGCCTGGCGGAAAGCAGCCACGGCTCCGGCCGCGTCGCCGGCGTCGATCGATCGTCGACCGGCGAAGACATGATACCCGGCCCATATCCTTCGACGGTGTGCGGCGATCAGCGGGCCCAGAGTCGGGTCCGATTCGAGATCTCCCAGCCACTGGCGCGCTTCGCCGACGAAATCGCCCGCCTCGGCGATCGTCTTGGCCGAGGGATGCGTCCGCTCGACGGCCCACACCTGAGGGACGTGGCGCAACGAGGCGTGCGCGCCAACCCGGACCCACAGCGCGTGGTCCAGGATCAGGCGCAGGCGTTCGTCCAGGAACCCGGCGCGACGCACAGCCTCCTGTCGCAGAAAGACGGCCGGCTGCAGCAGCACGCGGAAGCTCAGCAGGTCGACCAGGTCGTACGCCGGATAAGGATGCCAGTCGAGCAGATAACCGTCGTCGTCGACCATCAACCCGTCGCCGTAGACCAACCCGGCCTCGGGCGCGCGGCGCAGCGCCTCGACCGCTTGCGAGACGACGTCGCGGCGATAGTAGAGATCATCCGAATTCAACCAGGCGACGATCTCGCCCGCCGAGCGGCGCAATCCCTTGTTGATGGCGGAGGCCTGGCCGGCGTCGGGTTCGCTCGTCCACCAGGACAGGCGGTCCGCGTAACGACGGATGATCTCCAGGCTGCCGTCGGTCGATCCTCCGTCGACGACCAGGTACTCGATCCGAGGGTAGTCCTGCATCAGGACCGAGCGGATCGTGTCCTCGACGAAACGGGCGTGATTGAGGCAAGGCGTGACGATCGAGACCAGCGGGAGGTCGGTCATGGCCCAGGGGCGGGAGGTCTTCGATCGAACAGCGAATCGTAAGCCACTTTGGGGAACACGGTCAGCCGCCCGCCAATCGTTGCATCGACGATCCGGCGCCCTTCGGCCTCGAACGCGCCGCGCGCCAGGCGATAGGCTGCCTCGGAGGCTTCCAGATCGGGCAGTTGCCAGCGAAATCCCGGGCCGAAGTAGGCCGGCGAGAAATGGTCGGGGTCTCCGCCGCTGGCGACGACGGTCGAATTGGGCGCCCCTTGCGTGGAGAACCGGTGGTCGACCCCGATCAGGATGACTTCCTTGAAGCCCATGTGGTAGGCCAGCTGCAGGGCGACATAGGTGACGGTCGAACCTTCGAAGATGCGCCGACGCGCGTCGCGGGCGAAGGTCGCCGGGTCTGTGTAGTCGGTGTCCAGAAAGACGACACCGGGATCGCCTGCCATCCACCGCCGGCTGCGCCAGGTGAGGAACTTCGGCATCGTGAGATGGCGGATCTCGTCGGCGCATTGCTCGATGACCAGCGTATTGACCGACACGTAGTAAGTTGTGGCGAAGCCCATTCCGGGGAACGCCAGGTAGATCCGGTTCATGCCAAAGGTCGTTTCGCCGAGCAGCCGGGTCAGGTCCGTCTGCTTGAGACTCGGCCCGTTGCCGATGATGAAGCACCGCTCTCTGCTGTGACGGTCCCGCAAGTCCCTCAGCGAGCGGACGGATCGGCGGCGGTCCGCCGAAAGCCATGCGGCGGTAACGTGCTGCCCGCGGTTGTGCCACCACCAGTAGGCGCGGGAGAGCGGCCGACGCATGCCTTCGGGCAGTTGTTGCCGAAGCGGGGCGCGGGGCGGCATCTCGGCGGGCACAGGCTTCTCCGTCACCCGCCCTCCCCTTGCGCCAGGTACAACCGGAAGGTGTCGTATTCCCAGACGAGGGGAAGTCCTACCACGCGGTCGCTGTTCTCACAGCCCTCGCAGATCACGGCGCAGGGCGCCGGTTCCGTTCGCGCGAACTTGGCGGAGGGCGTGCCGGCCACGTTCCATTCGATCCAGAGCCCATCCCGGGGAGCGCCGAGCAGTACCCACAAGGGATACTCCGCCTGACCCCCGGCCAACGAGACCCAGACCGTGTCGCACTGGGCGGCGCGGATCGCCCGCGCCATCTCGGTGTAGGGGAATTCCAGGTAGGGTCCGTTGGCGAACAACAAATCCTGGCGCGGCTCCGTGAGCACGCTGCCGATATTCGCCTCCCCCGGCAGCGGCACGATCGGTCGCGAGGCCACCCCGATCAACCAGGGCAGGCTGGCGAGCAGCATCACCCACCCAACGACGAGCGAGCCGCGCCAGGAAAAGGCCCGTCCGATGGCCGCGCCGGCTATCGGCGCCAGCAGGACAAAGAATGGCAGGTGATACCGACTGCCGAAGACCTGCCACTTGAACACCCAGCAGAACAGGACGAAGCCGCCCAGGACGGCGATCGAATAGGCGAGGACGGCGGGATCGAAGGCTCTTCGTCGAGCGACGACATAGCCGGCGGCGGCAACACCGATCAGCAGGTGGACCAGGTTTCCCGTCTTGTTCTCGTTCGTCGTTGGCTCGTCGACCTCGAACACTCCGTGCGCCGTCGTGCGCGGATCATTGGCGTCGAGCCCGAGCAGCCGATGCAGCTCCAGCACGCCCAGGGTCAGGGCCTTGTTGAGGTGCGGTGACGGGGTCCCCAGGTGCAGGGCGACATTGCGCACGGTATTGGAGACCAGGCCGCGCACATCGCGCACCTGATTGGCGTGGACCGAAAGCTGGTCGCCGCCGGTGAGCGGATCGCCGTAGATCACCGTGTTGCGGGTCCAAGCCCCCAGGTTGAGGGCAAGCAAGAGAACCAACCCGGTAGCGGTGCCGGCCCATCGAATGCGGGCCGGCCGCGTCCGCCACACCCCCACGACGGCGAGCAGGAACAACGCCAGCAGATACGGCGCGGCCGTCGGCTTGGTGACCATGGCCAACCCCGCTCCAGCCCCGGCATAGACGACGGCGCCGCCCGGGGATGGATCGCGCGCAATCCCGATCACCTCGCCGGCAGTGGCCACCAGCCACAGCGCGACGACGTAGTCGGTCATCGTGCTCGACGCCTGCACGATCCCCATCGGAATCGTGGCAGCATAGACCGCCGTCAGAAGCGGCGCCGGCCGGCGCAGACCCAGCTGCATCGCCAGACCCGCCGCTCCGATTACGGAGCCGGCCATCGCCGCCCATTCGATGAAGTTCACCCAACGGTCGCCGGCCGCCAGTACATACAGGTGCAGGACGCCGAACTCGGCGCCGGGACTGCGACTGTTCTGGACCTCGATGCCGGTGGCGAACGGCCGCACGGCGTGCAGTTGCGCCCAGTGCGCGACGCGTGCCATGTGGTAGTTCAACGAATCCCACGTCTGCGGCGGCGCCAGCCAGGCGACGACCGCCGTCACGGCGAAAACGACTCCCAGCGCCCCCACCAGTCCCCATTGGCCGGGCGTCGCCGTGAAACCCCGGGCCGCAAGTCTGTCCGCCAATTGCGCCCGATGGGCGATGACGCCGATCACCAGAACGAGACAGCCCAGTCCCCACGCAGCACCAAGGGATGGGCGCGAGATCCACCCCGGGAGGCTGAGCCCTTCGGTGAGCAGGACCAGCCACACACCGGTGACCACAAACGCCCGCGTCAGACAGCGTATCGCCCCCTGCTGCGGATGGCGCGCAAGCAGGAATACCCACAGCAGGATCAGGAAGAGCCCGGGCAGGATTACCACGTTGATCTCCAGGGCCACCTTACCGCCCGCCGGCGCGGGGGCAGGTCCCTGCGTTCCTCATTCCCGCAAGAGTCACTCGGTGCTCAAACGCGCCAGCGCGCCCCCATCCACGATCAGGCACTGGCCGGTGATGAATGATGAAGCCTCGCCGTCGGCGAGGAAGAGAATCGCGCGGGCGATCTCCTCCGGCCGCCCGATTCTCCGCAAGGGGGTCCGCTGCTCCAGATGGTGGAGGGCGATCTGCTGAGCGGCGGCGTCGCCGGCCCGCGCCAACCCGTCGTGAAGCATCGGCGCGTCGACGGCGCCTGGCAGGACGGCGTTCACCCGGATCCCGTCTGGGCCGAACTCGACTGCCATGGCACGCGTCAGCGCCACCAGGCCGCCTTTGGAGGCGGCATAGGCGGCGACGTCGCTCGACGTCGCCGCCGCATGGACAGAGCTGACGTTGACGATCGCTCCTCCGGAAGACTTGAGCAGAGCATGGCCGGCGCGGGCGGTGAGAAACGCGGATCGCAGATTCGACGCCAGCGTGGCGTCCCACTCCTCGACCGACATGGTCGTCGTGGACTTGCTGATCTGGATGGCGGCGTTGTTGACCAGGGCGTCCACCCGACCAAATTCCCCGGTCAGACGGGCGAACACACCTCCGATGTCCTGTTCCTGCGAGACATCGGCTGAGAGCGACACAACGCCGTCGGGCACCTGGGCGAATTCCTGCCGGTCGACCGCCAGGACGCGCCAGCCGGCGGCAGTGAAAGTCTTCACCGTGGCCGAGCCGATGCCGCCGGCCGCCCCCGTAACCAACGCGACTCGGTTCATAAACCGTTCTCCTCCTCCCCAGCGACGCCTCTCGCGGCGCCTGCAGTTGCAGGGCTACTCATCGCCGATCTCCGGCGCGGACGATGAGCCCTCCACCAGGTCCCATTTCACGTAAGGCGAGCCGATCTTGAGATAGATATGTCCATCTTGAAGATACTCCTTGAGTTCATCGAGAAACACGTTGGCGTAAGCATTGAGGTATGGCTGAGCCTCGTTCGTCGTTCCAGGGACGAGTTCAACAATAACGTCGGGCTTCTGCTCGTCAATCGACCTGTCGTAGCTGTACTTGATGAAGCTTCGTCGTGTCTCGCTAAGGAAGGGGCTGGGATCCGGTCTGGCCTCGCCGCGCAGGACCACGGCGTCGGATTTGCCGAGAAGGTCAATCGTTGTGCGGTCTGAGAAGTACGAGATCGCCCCCGCGTCGACAGCCGCTATCGTCGCTTCGGGAGTGGAGATCGCGTTGAGGAAGCGAGCCAAACTCACGTTGCGTCGGTTTCTGCTGAAGGTCGACTCGGCGGAAAGAAGACTCACCTGGTTCGGGCCACCAGCCCTCGTCGCATGGAATGTCAGCAGGCTCACAGCACCGGCCGCCACCAGCAAGGCAGGGCCCATAGCCTCGCGCCAACGAGGGGATCCTCCCTTGGGTCGAGGCAGGTGTTGGCGGACGAAATCGAGGGCCCGGCAGAAAGCGATGAAGAAGAGGGGCATGGCGACCGAGACGTACCGGTTGCTGCCTCCAACCTGCCCCGACGTGTCGCCTCCGACGAAGACGTTGAACGCCAGGATGCCAACAATGATCCCACCCACCAGGATCCAATCCCTGGACCGTTCCACAGCGATGACCAGGAAGGGTATCAGGAAAAGGGCCCAGTTGGAGGAATAGATGAAGGACATCGTCCCTTGCGCTCCGAATAGAAGCCTCAACAGGACCGGCATCCCCGTCAGTTTCCATCGGAACACGCCGGGCAGCGCATCTCCGAAATACGCCTGACGGAGCGCCGTCTGCAAGATCAGGGAAACTGCCAGAACGAGGCCGCCCCATATCAAGTGCTGCTTCCGGTGCTCGCGATCGACCTTCACCTGATAGGCCCAGATCACGAAGTACGGCACGCAGGCATCCAGGCGGATCCAGGCCGCGGCACCGAGGAGGAGGTATGGCCAGGGGGAGAAGCGATTGCGCCTGCGGGCGCGCAATGACAGCCATAGCGCAGAGGACACAGCCAGCACGAGCGGGCCGACCTCGGTCCCCATGAGCCCCCAGAGATTCAGAGGAAGGTAGAAGGCGGTCATCCCCGCAGCGACGAGCGCGAGCCACGTTCGATGAGGGATGAGCTCGTTGGCAACGAGGAAGACGAACACAAGGTTCAGGGCCATGACCACCGCCGAACCGATCTGGACGTACAGACTCACCTGGGAGGCCGGAACGGGTAACAGATGGAAGAGGGCCATCCATCCAACCAGGAACGGGCTGGCAAAGCCTTCCACGGCATCGGCGCCGGGCATCCAAACCAGCCCATGGCCCTCGACCAGGTTGCGGGCGTATTGCAGGGAGATCATCGCCTCATCCTGGAGGCTGTAATAGCGACGACCCTCGAGAAGAAAGCTGCTCCGCTGAATGAACCATGCGGCATAGGCGAGATACCCCAGGAGCAGACCCGCAAGGGGCCAGAGCGTCCGCGGCCAAGGGCGATGGGGGACCGCTTCCGCGGGCGCGTCGCGCTCGAGGTCGGGCATCTCCGCTGGGCGCGTCATCCTTCGCTCTCCGAATCGTAGATGAACGCCTGAACGAGGTCCCACTGGATATGTTCGGAGTCCTTGCGGAGATACATCCGGCCGTCGGGCAGGAAGGGCTCCAGGGCGGGATTCCTGATTTCCAGGTATTCCCGGAGGAAGGGAGCAAACTCATCCTTGGTTCCACGCCAGGTTTCCACGACGATATCCGGCCGGAGCTGTCCAATCGAGTAGCCATAGTCCCACTTCATATGGCCGGGGCGGTACTCTTCGAGAGGCGCCGTGCTGGAGATCCGCATCGGGAGGCGGGCAACGTAGGGATCCGTCTTCCCGAGCAGATCCACCGCCTGCCTTCCGGCGAAGTACGGTGCCGCGCCGGCAGCGACATAGGCGATCGTCGCCTCCTCATCCGTGATCGACCGCAGAAAGAGCCCGATGGAAACGTTACGCTCGTTCCCGGAGGCATAGACCGGGCGTTGACGAAGGAATGCCTCTGGGAGGGAAACCAGGCCGAGGGAGGCATTGCTGTTGACGAAGACCGCCGCGGCGACGAGCAAGACGGCCAACTGGGAGATCCGCGTGGCGCCCGTGGTTTCCCAGCGAGCCAGCTGCAGCACCGTCCGCCGCAACCCCTCCGCAGCGGAAGCAAGCAGAACGAAGAACAGGCCCATCGCCGAGGCAAGGAAGCGATTAGCGCCGCCGCGGTGCTCCCAGGCGTCGCCCCCGACGTAGACGCTGTAACCAACGACCGCCAGGATCACTGTTATCAGCAGCAGCGCTTTCCGATCGCGGGCGGAGGCGAACACCAGCAAGGGGACGGCGAAAACCACCCAGTTGAAACTCCAAAGGAAATCCACCAAAACCGAGGCACCTCGGGCCAGCCTCAGGCCGATCGGGCCACCCGTCAACTTCAAATAGTAGGTGTTGGGCAGCAATTCCCCATAATAGCCGTAGCGAAGGGCGGTTTGGATCCCCAGGGAGCCGACAAGGACGGCGCCTCCGAACAACAAGTGGAATCGCCTGCGTTTCCCATCAACCACACTCAAGTAGAGCCACACCACCAAGTAGAGAACCGCAAGGTCCAACCGCAACCAGGTTCCTGCGCCCATCAGGACGTAGATCCAGCCCCCCGCGTGGCCGTGGTCTACCTGTCGGACGACGAGCCAGACGACCAGACTCGTGAGCAAGATCGCAGGGGCGACGTCATTCCCGAGGAGCGACCAGTTGTTCAGAGGGTAGTAGAAAGCCGTGAGCGCAACGGCGACAAATGCCACAAGCCTCGAATCGTTGGAGAGGTGCCGGGAGAGCAGGCCCACGACCACCAGATTCGCTGCAAGAAGCACGGCGCAGAACACCTGAATCACCAGACTCGTCTTGGACGGGGGCAACGGCAGCAAGTGAACGAGAGCCATCGCTCCGACCCAAAGCGGGTTGCTGAAGCCCTCGACTCGCTCCCCCCCGGGATTCCATACCAGGCCGTCTCCATTCGCCAGATTCGCGGCATAGCGCATCGAGACCATGGGGTCATCGAACAGGCTGAAGTAGCGTTCGCCATCGATCACGAAGCTCGTCTGCAGAATAAAAATGGCAGCGTAGGCTCCGAAACCGACAAGCACCAAGAGAATCGGGATCCAGCCTGCGAGGCTCTTCCTCTCCATCTTCTCCGGCCTGTCCCTCGCCCCTGGCACTAAGGCGCCCTCCCGATTGAGGCCGCGGGCTTATGCGCGCAGGATGGAGGCCGGCCAGTGTCGGCGGGCACCCGCACCGAGTCTGAGCTGATGCCTCCCGCCCGCGTGACTCGACTCACCGCTTCGGCTCTCGTAGCGCCGCCCGCGCCCCTGCTGGAGGCCGACGCTCCTGCAGCGCCATCGGAACGTCAAGGCCCAGGCCGCGCAGCAGGTTTCGCAGCGTGTTGCGATGGACCCGGGCCCAGGCCTGCGGGCTGCTGTTGGCGTTGTGCGCGCCCAAGAGGACATTCTCCATCCGGCGCAGGGCGCTTGCCGGAGGAAGGGGTTCGTCTTCGAACACATCCAGCGCCGCTCCCGCAAGCCTGGAGGCAGCCAGAGCCTCGACCAGGGCCGGCTCATCGATCACGGGACCGCGCGCCGTGTTGATCAGGACGGCCCCAGGCTGCATGAGCTCGAGCGCGGCGGCGTCGATCAGGTGATGCGACGTGGGATTCAGATCGCAGTTGAGGCTGACGAAATCCGACCGCCGCAGAAGCTCCCTCAGCGAGACCATCCGCACGTCGCTGCGCCGGACGAAGGAGGGAGGAATGGGCACGACGTCATTTCCGTACAACGTCATGCCGAAGCTGCGGGCCCGCAGGAGCACCGCCCGCCCGATGCGCCCCACCCCGACAACTCCCAGCGCGCATTCACCCAGGGAGCGCGACGGAGTCTTTTCCCATCGTCCGCGCTTTACCGCGCCGTCCATCCAGGGCAGTCCACGGGCGAAGGCCAGGATGTACCCCAGCACGCTGTCGGCCACGGCATCGGTGAAGGCGCCCGGTGTGTTGCCGACCCGGACGCCCAGGCGGGTGGCGGCGCCGCGGTCGATCGAGTCGACCCCGGTGCCCCATTTCGAGATCACCTTGAGCCGAGGGGCGAAGGCTTCGAGCACCTCGGCATTGAACTCGTCGTCACCGCAAACCGCCCCGTCAACCTGCCCGGCGTAGGCCAGCAGTTGGGAGGCAGCCAGCCGCTCGACGACCGGCGCCACGATCAGCTCGAGGCCGGCACGCTCCAGCAGCGGGCGGAACTCTTCCAGCACTGGGAGCAGATAGGGCGCCGAGATGAGGACGCGCGCCCGGAAGGCGCCCGCTTGGGTCATCGGCGAGCCTCGAGCAAGGCCTCGGCGATGGCAAAGTCCTTTTCCGTATCGATGTCCCAGGCCTCATCGGCTTCGATCTCGAAGGTGCGAGGGCGGCGGCCGAGGCGATTGCCCGTCGTCCGAAACGTCTCCCGCTCGAAGAGATAGAGGCACGAGTTCTCTTCGAAGATCGGCGGGAGTTCCTGGGTCGGCTGCAAGACCTTCGGGTCGTGATTCAGCGGGCGGCCGGCTTCGTCCCACAGCCGTTTCTGCCAGCGGGTGACCGAGAAGAGCGAATCGCTCTCGGGGTAGTGGGCCCGGAAGTCGGCGATGGCGCGGGAGACGGTCTCGGCGCGCAGGAGCGGGTTGGTGCTGTGCGTCTGCAGATAGAAGGCCGCCGGGCGCTGTTCGACGTCGTGCGCCAGAATCGTGTTCATCGATACTTCATCGCCGCACAGCTCGGCCGGCCGATCGAGGATCTCGACGTCCGGGAACAGCTGTCGCACGCCGTCCCGGAGTTCCGGGCTGTCGGTGTCGACCACAATGCCCTCGATGGCGGGGCAGGCCCGGAGCGTCTCAAGGATGTGCGCGTACAGCGGTCGGGCGCCCAGAAGACGGAGGTTCTTCGCGGGAACCCGCACCGAATGGTGGCGCATCGGGACCAGAGCGATCAGGCCGGGGCTCATCGTCGGTCCCTCTTTCGTGGACTTCGGCGCTCGACCAGGTGGCCGGCCTGGCGGTAGTCGATCGGGCGCTCGTCGCGCGCCGGGGAGTCGCTCGTCCCCGGATGATCCAGCGGGTAGTAGAAGGTCCTCTTCAGATCGCTCGTCAAGGGCCCCGAGAGAGCGAAGCCCCGATACGTGCCCCAGAACTGCATCCAGCGGAACCACACGATTTCCCACAGGCGGCGCCGCAGCTCGCCTTCACGCCGGGCATGGTCCAGGTCGCTGACGACGTTCGACAGGAACAGCCGGATGAAGTCACTCAGGTGGAACCGTTCTCCGGGCTGGATGCGCCGCAGGGCCATCGCTTCGCGCCGGTGCCGGTTGTAGACCTTGGACGGCGACTCGCGGTGGAGATGGACCACCTCGGCCTCGGCCGCATAGGCCAACACCCAGCCCCCGGCCAGGGCCCACGTCGCCCAGGCAATATCCTCCAGGCCGGGCAAATCCTCATCGTAGGCGTGGCGGGCCCACAGGTCCCGCCGGATCGCGGCGTTGGCGTTGTTACAGAACGGCGTGGTCTGGTGCGCCCGGGAAGCGTCGGGGTACCAGCGGGCGAAGATGCGCCTCTCCGAGAAACGGCTCGACCCGTCGCCGCGCTGCTTGCCGTAGACCAGAGCAACCTTGGGATTGCGCAAAGGCGCCGTCAGTCGGGCCAGCCAGTCCGGATACACCGGATAGACGTGCGCGCTGACGATCACCAGATGTTCCCCGCGGGCCCGGGCGCAGCCCTCATTCAGCGACCGGCCGAAGGTGAATTCCTCCGGCGACAGGCGCACGATCTCCACCGGAAACCGTTCGGCGATCGCCAGCGTGGCGTCGGTCGACCCCGAGTCGACCAACACGATCTGGCGCGGCCGCATCGTCTGCTCGAGGATGCCGGTCAGCAGACGACCAATATGCTCCTCCTCGTTGTAGGAGCGCACGATGACCGAGCACGTCGGCGGCGCGGGCGGCATCGGTCACCGCACGCCGCGCCGGCCCGCCGGCTGGGCCGCGCCTCGAGTCTGGCCGATCGAGGGACTCATTTCGACGGCGCCTCGTTCAACGCCGAGAAGTCGGCGACAATGCGCAGGATGTCGAAACCCTCGGCGAAGGACCGCTCGGCCAGCGCGCCGTTGCGCACCAGGGTGGCGCGGGTGACCTCCGGCTGGAAGTAGTACTTGTCGCCGTACGTCGTGTATGCGCCCAGCGCCTCGATCTTGCGGGCGACATCGGCCTCGCTGACTTCCACCAGGAAGTGCGGGAAGAACCCGTGACTGCTGCGAATGACGTCGAACCCGAGCACGGTCGTTCCGCGGAAGGCGCGCAGCGCCTCCTCGGTCACGACGTTGTGATCCTGGTGCATGTCGGCCCGGCTGTGGGCGAAGACCAGGTCGGGGCGCTCCTGTCGATTGAGCTCGTAGAGCACCTCGAGGATCTTCTGCCGATCGCGCGGAAAATGGCGCGTCGAGAAGTCCTTGATCAAGACCTGCGAGCGCGCAACCCCGAGGATCGCCATACTCCGGTAGTGTTCGTCCACCAAACTCTGGAGCTGGGGGTTTTCCCGGTTATCGGACAACGTGACGCACAGAATCTCGGATTGCCCGGCGACGTGCGCCAGGAGCGCCCCGCAACCCAACTCGATGTCGTCCGGGTGGGCACCCAGGAAAAGCAGCTTACGGCCGGAGAAATTCATGTTGGCCCTCCTTGTTCGGTGTCAAGAGCGGCCCCAGGCCATGGCGGCGCTTCGCAGAAGACGACCGCGTGCATGCAGAAACCCACAGCATTCGGCGACCGACCTGGGCCTTCATCGGTCCTGCGCTTCCCCGGCTCTTCGAGGGAACCCACTTCCAGAGAAGTTGGTCCGGAAAAGGTGGCGATTCAAGGTGCCAGCTTTGAGCGCGAGTTCCCTCTGGATCGACGTTCGTGCTTCACCTGGCGGGATCCCCGAATCGACGGGAGTCCTTTTCGCGACCAGGTAGAGAACGGGCCCTAAACCACTCTCGACATCTGAGGTGAACGTTTCGCCCAGCATGGCGGCGTTCGTCGGCAAGAAATCGGCGGGCACGACCAGGAGATCCCAATCCCGGCTCTCCTCCAGGCGCACGGGCCCGTCGGCGAGGATTGCAAGTTCGCCCCACACGTCATACATCCAATCGTTGGGGCAGAGGTCCCGCAGTTCTCTGGAGAAGATGTTCGGCGTGTACATGTCACCGAAGCGAAGAGCGTAGCAGGGAGACGTCGTTCCGTAGCCCCAAAGGACGGTAATCGAATCCTTGCCCGTCCTGGCTTGGATCTCGCCCTTCAGCCGGCGCACGTCGGCCTCACTCTGCTCGGCGCGTGCGACCGTTTGTCGGTGCAGGGCAATCGCAGATCCCAGGCCGTAGACCAGGACTGCCAGTACGAGACCGTTGAGAGCGAGAGCCCCCCATTCGCCGGAAGGGGCCTTCAGGCGGATGACCTCGACCGAGAGTCCATAGAGGATTGGCAAGGCGGCCACGACCGCAAGGAGATAGAGAGAAACCGGATGTTTGCCGATCAGGAGAAATGTGATGACGACCTGGACGGCCAGCGCCGGAACCAACGACCACCATACCGGGTCGGAGCGCACGGCTCTCCGATTGAGGACGGCAGCCAGCGCCCCAAGGCCCAGAACGGCAAGGGTCGCCAGAATCGGCCACGCCGCAACCTTCCACAGGTCCGCAACATTCGTACGAAACACCCCCCACGATAGGATCCCGTACGGTGCTGTGCCGTATCGTCCCTGGGAGAGGACCAGCCGGCTTACCCATTGGAAGAAATCCGTATAGCGGTGGAGGATTGCCTGCGTGGCGACCAGAAAGCCCGCCATCGAGCCGAGGATCAAGGCTGCCGGTCCAATCACCGCCCGGCGCAAGCTCCGGCGCACCAGCCACCCGTAGAGGCCGAAGGCCAGGCCAAGCCCGACGATCCAGGTCGCAAAGTACAGTTGGGCCGCCGTCAGGACTCCGGCACCGGCCCCGTAGAGGGCCATCTCGCTCGACCGCACCGGAGCGGCCCGGTACATCCTCCGGAGGACAATCACGAGGAGAAGCGTCCCGCCGGCGAAGGCTACCGAGTTGTGGGACCAGAAGTTGAGGGTTGGGAAGGCACTGGTCGGGAAAGCGGCGAAGAACAGCGCGGCCGCCGCCACCCAGGTGAACCGGGAACGTCGGTCGCCTCCGATGGAGGAAACGCCTGCGAGCAGGATCGCGGCAACCAGCGAGCCGCCCAGGAGGCAGGCATGCAAGGTGGTCAGGACAAGGTCGGGCCTTCGGAAGGTGGCCGTATACAGGGGTCCCGGGGACAGCCGATCGAGGAGAGGACGCGTGACGGCGACGGCGATTGTCCCCACAACTTCCAGAGGGGTCCCGGGATGATCGATGTAGTTGTAGGGTTGACCCTTGAAGATGGCCAGGGAGTTCATGAGATAGGCCATCTCCGGGTCATAACGCGGCGTATAGAACGGCTCCGGCTCAAGCCAGTGGACGTAGACGAAGTAGCCCACCAAGAGTGCCGGCACGAGGGCCATCCCCAGCAGGCGCGGCCTGCGCCCGCTTAGAACCCTCGTTGCTCCCTGAAGGAATTCGCTCATCCTTCCTGGCCTTTCCTCAGACGGAGGAAGAGGCGGCCGCGTCGCTTCCATCTCGGCGTGCCTCCCTTCACGGCGCCCTGCGGATGCGCGTCGAGCGGATGCAGCCGGAGGCCGTCGGGGGTCAAGCTTCCGCCTTATGGGACACGAACCCTCCGACGACCTTGGTCATCACCAGCACGCCGTCGCGCGCCAGTCGCTGTCGGGCCGTCTCGGCGATCGCCGCGAGCACCTGCTCGAAGTCGTCCCCGCCGCGGAAGAACGGGCCCCACAGTTTGCGATCCTCGGAGAGAGAGGCGCGGGTGTAGGACAGGAACGGCTCCACCTGCTGGAAAGTCAACGGATTCTCGAAGAGGTGGACATCGACGGAAGCGAACCGGTCCCGCAGCGTCTGCAAGATCTCGCTTGCGTAGCGCGAGCTGCCGGGCATCTTGGGGATCGTTCGGCCGGTGGCCTCCCGGATGATGTCGTAGAACATCTGCTTGTTCTCGGGCATCGGGCCCGTGGTGAAGAGGCGACCCCCCGGCTTGACCACGCGCTGCATCTCGGCGATGGTGCGGCCGGCATCCTCGGCATAGTAGATGGCGAAGCAGCACGAGACGAGGTCGAAGTCGTCGTCGGGCAGGTCGAACGGCCGGTTGAAGTCGAGCGTGCGCAGCTGAATGCGGCCGCCGAAACGCTCGTTCTCTTTGCGCGCCTGCTCCAGCAGCTCGGCCGAGACGTCGCCGCCGATGATCGAGGCCTGGCCCTCCAGGAAGGCATCGAAGGCGAAGCACTGCTTGCCGGCGCCGCAGCCGACGTCGAGGATGCGCTCGCCGCGCACCGGGCGAATGACCTCCAGCATCCAGGCATCGATGTCGCGGCCGCCGTACTGCTGGTGGATGTTGATCCGCGTCAGCAGATCGTTGGTCGTTTCTTTGTATTCGATCTTCATGCAGTCCTTCCTGGGGAGCGCAAGATTATACCGTCGGGATCCCGGCGGCCGCCGGCGGCGCCGGCGCCGCCGGAAGGATGAACGGTGAACCGTCGATGATGCCGCGCACAACCACCTGTAGATCCGGCGATCGACGCAGCGCCGCCGGTGCGAACGGTCGCCACTCGACCATCCCCGGATGACCGCCACGCTCGGCTACAAAGGCGGAGAAATCGAGCGAGGAACGGTAGAGCTCGGAGTGCAGGAACCGCCGCGCCCGCCCGGCACGATCGGACGGCGGCGCAGGCGTGGCGGCGAGATAACCCTCGAGCATTCGGCGGTAGGCGTCGCTCGACGCCGGGAGCAGATCTGGATCGACTTGTTCGTAGCGGGCGCGGCCGGCGCACAGCACCGGCACTCCGGCGATGATCGCCTCCAGGCCGACGGAGGAGTTGTAGGCCAGGACGAGCGCCGCCGACCGCAGCAGGTCGTACGAGCTGACCGCCTGCTCGGGCGAGATGAAGACGACGTTCGGCAGCCGCTCGAGCCCCGAGTCCTTCACCCAGGCCTCGACGCTCTGCTGGCTCTCTTTGCCCGGTCGGCTTTCGTCGGGATGCGCGCGCACGACGAAGAGCCGCTCCGGATGCCGTACGATCGCCGCCCGCACGTCTTCCAGCCAGGCGAACATCGACGGGTAGAGGGTATTGGCATGGACCTGGCTGGTATCGAAGACGACATTGGTGAAGACGACGACGGCACGGCCATCGGCCTCCATCCTGCTCTGCAGCGTCCGCGGCAGCGGGTCGATCGCCGGCCAGAAACGAATCCCGGCCATACTGAAATGCCCGCGGAACCGATCGTCGAGGGTGCGGTCCAGGCGGGCGTTTTCTTCTTCCGTCAGGGGACGCTCGAGGTCGACCGAGGTCTGTCGGAAGGTGGCCTGCTCGTGGGAGAAGTGCGCCGAGAGGGGTCGCAGCCCGACCTCATGGGTCACCACCGGGATGCCGGCCCGACGAAAGACGGCGCGGGCCACCGCCTCCGGGAACATGATCCCGTTGAAGACCACCAGGGCGCGCGGCGAGAGGCTATCCAGGACGCGGACAAAGGAGCGGGCCACGTGCCTTGCGCTCCGAAGGTAGCTGCGATAGAGATCGGCGATCGCCGCGTTCTGCGGCAGGTCGTGGCGCCGCAGGACCCAACGCAGAGTCGGAAGGACAAGCTGACCGAGCGGCAGGCCTTCTGCCTCCCAGGAGATCAGCTCCTCGAAGCCGGCCGCAGGAGGGTCGAGGGAATCACCCTTCGACGGGAGCAACGGCAAGACAAGCGAGTCCGCGAACAACCTCCGGCTGAAGCCGGTGCAGTGCGAGCACGGCGGTGGAGCTGAGAGATCCCGGCGGTCGGTCCCGAGCGGACATTGCTCCATCCCCTCCCGGCAGACAACCTGAACGACCCGCCGCCCTTCGGCGCGGATTCCCCAGGCGGCCAGCAAGGCGAAGGCGCCGTTCAGACTCAAGCGATGAATGCGGGTCGAGGCGTTGAAGAAGACGATCGGCGGCGCCTTCGGGTCGGCCGCCTCCGCCGGCCGCAAGGCCGCCTCGACGCGAGCGATCTGGCGGCTGAGCCGCCGCCGCGCGCGCTGCTCGTCAAATCGGGAGACCAGGTTCAGCTTCGGCACGATCGGCTCCCTAGCCGTTGACCCGCCTGAGCTTGCGCAGCGAGGGGACCTCGCTGTCGTAGACGCGCTTGACGCCGTCCCCCAGTGCCAGCTCGGTGACCCGAATGTACTTCACCAACCGCTCGAAACCCCCCGGCTCGACGGAGGCCGCCTGGTCGCTACCCCACAGCGCGCGGTCGAGCGTGATGTGGCGCTCGACCAGGCAGGCGCCCAGGGCGACGGCCACGGCCGAAGGGATCAGGCCCACCTCGTGGCCCGAGTAGCCAACAGGTACCTCGAACTTGCGGCGCAACGTCTCGATCGCCCGAAGGTTCAGCTCTTCCGGTTCGCACGGGTAGCTGCTGGTGGCGTGGGTCAGGAGGAGACTGCTGCGATCGAGCAGAGCCACGGCGCGTTCGATCTGCTCCATCGTCGACATCCCGGTCGACAGGATCAAGGGGCGCCCGGTCTGGCGCAGCCGTCGCAGCAGCGATTCATCGGTGAGCGCGGCCGACGGGATTTTGTAACAAGGGGGATCGAAGGTCTCCATGAAGTCGACCGACGGCTCGTCCCAGACCGAGACGAACCAATCGACTTCCTTCTCCCGACAGTGGACGTCGATGGCGGCGTAGGCCTCCCGTCCGAACTCGACGTGGTGGCGATACTCGAGGTAAGTGATGTAACCCCACGGGGTGTCGCGCATCTGGGTCTGCTGGTCCGGCGGGACGGACAGTTCGGGCGTGCGCTTCTGAAGCTTGACGGCGTCGACGCCGGCGTGCACGGCGGCGTCGATCAGCCGGCGCGCCGTCTCCAGGTCGCCGCTGTGGTTGATGCCGATCTCGGCCACGATGTACGTCGGGTGGCCGTCGCCTACCCAACGATTGCCGATCCGCACTTCACGCGTCATGATGGTCTTGCGCCTCCCTTCGGCGAAGCAGAATCTCACACAACTCCCGTACGGCGCCGCGGCCGCCCGGCCGGGAGAGGATCAAATCGGCGGCCTGCAGCACCTCGGGGGCGGCGTCGGCCACCGCCACGCCGCACGCCACCAGCGGGAAGCAAGGCAAGTCATTCACGTCGTTGCCGAGGTAGATGGCCTGCTCGGCAGCGACGCCGCGGGCCAACAGGGCCGCGCGCAGCGCCGCCGCTTTGTCGGTGACCCCCTGCTCCCAGGCCAGGCCGAGCTTTCGCGAACGCGCGGCGACGACGGGATTGACCTCGCTGGAGATGACGATGGCCTCGATTCCGGCGGCCTTCAAGCGGGCGAGCCCCATGCCATCTCTGCGATCGGCGGCAACGCTCTCGGTTCCTTCGCCGTCGATCCATACGCGGTCGTCGGTCAGGACACCGTCGAAATCCAGGACGACCAGGCGCACCGTCTCCGGGAGCGGGCGCCGCGCGGCGCCCGGGCGAACCATGTCGATTCCGGTCTGCTCGACGAGCCACTCTGCCCGCAGCCAATCACGCGGCGTGTCGATATCGACGGTGTAGATCGGGTCGAGCAGAAGGGGCCAGATCACGGCGCCGCTCATCGAACCACGGTCGATGGTGGAAGCCCGGATCGCATCGACGTGTCCTGTTTGCCAGTACGTCGCCGGCAATGCCTGGCGTGGCAGGTTGTAAGCCTCGGGGATCTCCGGCAGAAGAGGCTGCATGGCCCCGCCCTCGGTCATCCGCCACATCTTGAAGGGGTTCTGACCCGATGCAACGACGCCGCGGACCGAGTCGGCTTCGGGATGGTCGCGCAAGAGCGCCACGGCGCGGTCGACGCAATCGCGCGGGCGGACGGGCGACGTCGGCCGAAGGTGCACCACGATCTCCGGGCGATACCCCTGGCGCTG
The DNA here is from genome assembly GCA_964569445.1 of uncultured Anaerolineaceae bacterium. Lineage (GTDB taxonomy): Bacteria > Chloroflexota > Anaerolineae > Anaerolineales > E44-bin32 > DATEVL01. Next base: position 21,506 of record CAZMVJ010000022.1, read on the forward strand.
CTCCAGCTCGCGCAGGACGTGTTGGAAGACCGGCAGGTCGGTCGTCTCGTCCTGGGCCAGCTCCGCCGGACGCAAGAAGGGCACTTCGGCGCCGTAGCTGAGAGCCACCTGGGCGATCTCCTCGTCATCGGTCGAGACGACGACCCGGGTGACGGCGGCCGCCTGACGGCCGGCGGCGATGCTGAAGGCGATCAGCGGATGACCGGCGAAGCGCCGCAGGTTCTTGCGCGGGATCGACTTCGAGCCGCCGCGGGCCGGTACGACGGCCAGCACGATCGGAGCGCGCGCTACCCCGCGGCCTTC
>CAZMVJ010000023.1:0-21328 GCA_964569445.1 uncultured Anaerolineaceae bacterium
GCCGCCCCCTTCACCCTGAAATCCAATCCCCCTCTCAGCCACAAGACTGCGGCATTGAGGCAGACCTCTCAACGGAGAGGGAATCACTGACCACCGACCACTGCCCACTGACCACTGCTTTCACGCCTTGCCCGGGCTCTTGAGCATTTCCATCCAATGGATGACGGCCTTGCGGGTGGCATCGCGCACGGCGGCGTCGACCTTGCCCGGGTCGTACTCCTCGCGGTGAGCCTGGATGTACTCGCTGGTTGTGTCGATCAAGGTGTACTTGAGCTCGGTCGAGACATTGAACTTCGAGCCGCCCATGGCGATCAGACGCTCGACGTACTCCGGCGGCAACCCGGTGCCGCCGTGGACGACCAAGGGCACGCGCACCGCCTTGCCGTTTAGCAGCTGGTAGACCTTCTCCAGCCGTTCAAAGTGGACCTTCGGCTCTTTGGTCTTGTAGACGCCATGGGCGGTGCCGATGGCCGGCGCGAACAGATCGAGCCCGGTGCGCTCGACGAATTCGACCGACTGCTCGGGATTGGCCAACTGCGCCTCGTCCTCGGTGACCTTGATCTGGTCCTCGACGCCGGAGACCGTCCCCAGCTCGCCCTCGACCGAAATGTCCCCGTGCCGGTGGCAGTGGTCGACGATTTCCTTGGTCTGGCGGATGTTCTCTTCGAAGGATTGCTTGGAGGCGTCGATCATGATGTTGGTGTAGCCGGCGTCGGCGCAGGTCTTGCAGTAGGCGACATCGGTGCAGTGATCGAGGTGCAGGCAGACCGGCACCGGCGCCGACTCGGCCAGGCTGCGGTAGATCGCCACCAGCACAGCCGCCTTGTAGAACTGGGACGGTTTCACCGAGGTCTGGATGATCACCGGCGACTTGGTCTCGACGGCGGCGTCGACGACGGCCTCCAGCTGCACCAGGCTGGTGATGTTGAACGCTCCGACGGCGTACTTGCCCTTGGTGGCTTCGATCAGCATTTCTTTGGCGGTAACGATGCTCATGGGGTCCTCCCGAGGGTGGGTTCATCGGCATAGCGGCCGGATTCGACGCGAAAAGTGTAGCGATCGCCGCGGTAGTAGGCCTGCAGCACTTCCAGGCAGCGGCCGTGCGGATCGGAAGTCAGGCTCTCCAGGAACATGCACGGGACGTCGGTCGAGATCTGCAATTTGTGAGCGACCGGGCGCGGCGGGCGGACAGCGCGCAGCGTCTGCTGCGAGCGGTGCAGGTCGACGGCGAACTCGCGCGTCAGGATCTGGTAGAGCGAGCCCTGGATGTCGATCTCGAGCAGGCGGCCGAAGCGGGCATGGTCATAGTACTGGCGCTCGAGGACGTAGGGAATCCCGTCGGCCAGGCGCAGACGGTCGATGCGGACCAGGTCGGCGCCACGCGGGACGCCGAGCTTGTCCCCCAGGTCGTGCGTCGCCCGCACCTTTTCGCGGGCGAGCAGGGCATCTTCGGCCCTCACCTCGCCCAGGCTGAAGTCGTCGACGAAGGAAGTGATCCGGTCGAGGCGGTGGATCGGCGCCAGCAGGCGGCTGCGGCGCACGAAGGTGCCCACGCCGCGTTCGGTGCGCACTAGGCCGTTGCGCACTAGCAGTGAGAGCGCGTGCCGCACGGTGTTCCGGTTCAAGCCGTATTGCCTCGCCAGTTCCTCCTCGCCGGGCAGCTTCGTCCCGATGCGGTGGGCGCCTTCGGCGATGAGCGTCTCCAGACGGCCGGCGAGCTGCAGGTAGAGCGGAATCGGGCTGGACTTGTCTAGAGTGGGCGTGGCGAACATGTCTACCTGTCTATCTATATATACAGGTTTCCCGAGGGGTCTGTCAAGGCCCCAACGGCGGCGCTAGAATGGCGCCTTGCGAACCGGCGCCGCATCGGGCCGGCTGCGCCAAAGGAGGTGCCGAATGACGTCCAGAAAGTTGGCGGTGATGCTTCTGGCTTTGATGGTGGTAGCGACCCTGGCTTGTGGTCCGCTGGGGAACCTCGGCGACATGGTCGCCGGCGGCCAGGCCGGCACGGCCGCCTCGTTGTGGTCGGACGTCCCACCCTATCCGGGGGCGGACATCGTCGACCTGGAGATGCCGTTCGTCATTCGTCTGGCGGTCGAAGCGGCCTCCAAGGCCATCATGAGCGGGGCGGGCGACGCCGGCGGCGACCTGGAGTTCATCGCCTTCACCAGCGACGCCTCCCCGGAGGACGTCCAGGCTTTCTACACCGTCGCGCGCATGACGGGCGAGGGCTGGGCTGACCGCGAGGACACGGGCTGTGGTCTGACGGCCGAGGGAGCGGCGGACGTCGGCGGCATGTGCGCCTTCTACAAGGAAGGCCAGACGCAGGATTCGGTCTTGATCATCGTCGCCGCCCCGGAAGACGGCGGACCGACGTCGATCTTCTACATCCGCATCGATGCCAATCCGGAACGGATGGCAACGGCAGAGGCACAGTAGTTATCGCCTCGCCGCGGCCGCCGAGCGGCAAAAGTGGGCGCCGCCCGGTTCGAGCGAGTTCGCCCTCGCGCGTCCAGGGGATTCCCACCTGCACCTGCGCTATGCAGCGCACACCTGCCCTGGCGGGCGGTGCCAGGGGCTGCAGGCGCAGGTGTCGCCCCCTTCGACGGAGCCTGTCCTGAGTGAAGCGAAGGGCTCAGGGTGCTCGGAATGACATTGCAGGAGTGACCCATGCTGCCCCCGTTAATGTCATTCCGAGGCCCGAACCATGGTCCCCGAAGAGGAGCGGAGGGGAGGGCCGAGGAATCCCCACGATGTTCTATGGGTAGTCATCGCCGAAGTCCAAGGAGTCCACATGACCGACAAAGGAAACGCCGCCGGCGATCTGCAGGCGATCTTCCAGGAGGAATGGGAAGCCCACCTGCAGGACGATCCGTTCTTCGCCACCGTCACCGGCGACAAGCGCTTCAACGACCGTCTCCCCGAAGCCAGCGAAGAGCAGGCCGAGCGCCAGGCGCAGAGGCTGCGAGGGTTCCTGAGCCGCGTCGAGCGGATCGACCGCCAGCGCCTCTCGACCAAGGACCGCCTCAACCTCGACGTCTTCCGTCGGCTGAAGCAGGACGCGCTGGCCGAGATCGAGTTCCACGTCTACCGCATGCCGATCAGCCGCATGGGCGGGTTCCACACGTTCTTCGCCGACCTGTCGACCTTCGTCCGTTTCCAATCGCCCAAAGACTATGAGGACTACCTGGCGCGGCTGGCCGGCTATTCCGCCTTTTGCGAAGGCGAAATCGGATTGATGCGCGAGGGCTTGCGCAGCGGGATGACCCAGCCGCGCCCGGCGCTGGACGGAACCCAGAGCTCGATCGCCGCCTTCATCACCGACGACCCGGCGCAGAATCCCCTTTACCAGCCGTTCACCACCGTCGCCGAAACGCTCCCGGGCAGCGAACGGGACCGGCTGCAAGCGGAGGCCCGGCGGGTGATCGAGAGCGACGTCGTGCCCGCCTACCGCACGCTGCTCCGCTTCATGGAAGAGAGGTACCTGCCCGGGGCGCGGACGACTATCGCCGCCGCGGACCTGCCGGACGGCAAGCGCTTCTACGAGCACCGGGTGAGGATGAACGTCTCGCTGCCGGTGGCGCCGGCCGAGGTCCACCAGACGGGCTTGCGCGAGGTAAAGCGCATCCGCCAGGAGATGGACGCCGTTCGGGGCAAGGTCGGCTTTGCCGGTGATCACGCCGCCTTCGGAGAATACCTGCGTCGCGAACCCCGCTTCTACGTCGAAACCGCTGCCCAGCTAATGAAGGAAGTCGCCTTTATCCTCAAGCGCATGGACGGCGAGCTGCCGCGCCTCTTCCGGACGCTGCCGCGCCTGCCGTACGGGATCAAGGCCGTGCCAGACTACGTGGCGCCGCAGACGACGACGGCCTACTACTGGGAAGGCGCCGGCGACGGCTCCCGCGCCGGTGCCTACTTCATCAACACCTACGACTTGCCCAGCCGGCCGTTGTACGAATTGGAGGCCCTCTCGCTGCACGAGGCCGTGCCGGGGCATCACCTGCAGATCGCGCTGCAGCAGGAACTGACCGATCTGCCCGAATTCCGCCGTTTCGAGGGCTTCACCGCCTTCGTCGAGGGATGGGGCCTGTATGCCGAGCGCCTCGGCCTGGAAGCCGGGTTTTACACTGATCCTTATAGCGACTACGGACGGTTGACCTATGAGATGTGGCGGGCGTGCCGCCTGGTGGTCGACACGGGGATGCACGCCCTCGGCTGGAGCCGCGAGCAGGCGATTGCGTTCCTGATGGAGAACACGGCGCTGACCGAGCTCAACGTGCGCAACGAGGTCGACCGCTATATCACCTGGCCCGGCCAGGCGCTGGCCTACAAGATGGGAGAGCTCAAGATCCGCGAGCTGCGGCGCCGGGCGGAAGAGCGCCTCGGGAATGCGTTCGACGTGCGCGCCTTCCACGATGCGGTGCTGCTGGATGGCGCCATCCCGCTGGATGTGCTCGAGGAGAAGATCGAGGGGTGGATCGAGGAGGCAGGGCGAAGTGGCTCCAACAAGACCTAGGGCGAAGGCGGCTCTTCGGTGGGTCGTAGGGGCACGGCATGCCGTGCCCCTACGGTTTCTGCGGGGAACGTGTCACATGTGCGCGATCACGGCGTCGCCGAACTCCGAGCACTTCACTTTGGTTGCGCCTTCCATCAGTCGATGGAAGTCGTAGGTGACGGTCTTGGCGAGGATGGCGCCTTGCATGCCGCGCAGGATGCCATCCGCCGCCTCGGTCCATCCCAGATACCGGAACATCATCTCGCCCGAGAGGATGACGGAGCCGGGGTTGACGATGTCCTGGTCGGCGTACTTCGGCGCCGTGCCGTGCGTCGCCTCGAACACGGCATGGCCGGTCTCGAAGTTGATGTTGCCGCCCGGAGCGATGCCGATCCCGCCCACTTGAGCCGCCAGCGCGTCCGACAGGTAGTCGCCGTTGAGGTTCATCGTGGCGATCACATCGAAATCGGCGGCGCGGGTGATCGTCTGCTGGAAGGCGATGTCGGCGATGACGTCCTTGACGAGTAACTTCCCGGCTTGCAGCGCCGCCGCCTGCTCGGCGTTGGCGGCCGGCTCGCCCCGGTCGGCCTTCGTCGCTTCCCACTGCTTCCAGGTGTAGACCCGATCCCCGAATTCGGCTTCGGCCAAGTCGTAGCCCCAGCTGCGGAAAGCCCCCTCGGTGAATTTCATGATGTTGCCCTTGTGGACGAGGGTAATGGAGCGCCGCCCGTTGGCCAGCGCCCAGACCAGGGCGGCGCGCACCAGCCGCTCGGTCCCTTCCTGCGAGACCGGCTTGATCCCGATGGCGGAGCTGGCTGGGAACCGGATCTTGGCGAACTCGGCCGGATAGGCCTCGGCCAGCCAGGCTTCGAAGGCGCGGGCGCCATCGCCGCGCGCTTCGAACTCGATCCCGGTGTACAGATCCTCCGTGTTCTCGCGAAAGATGACCATGTCGACGTCCTGCGGGCGCTTCACCGGCGAAGGCACACCCTCGAAGTAGCGCACCGGCCGCTGGCAGACGTAGAGGTCGAGCGCCTTGCGCAGAGCGACGTTGAGGGACCGGATTCCGCCGCCGATAGGCGTCGTCAACGGGCCCTTGATCCCCACCAGGAATTCGCGGAAGGCTTCGATCGTTTCGTCCGGCAGCCAGGTCTGGAGGCGGTCGAACGCCTTCTGCCCGGCGAAGACTTCCATCCAGGCGACGCGCCGCTGGCCGTCATAGGCTTTGTCCACCGCGGCGTCGAAGACCCGTACGGCAGCGCGCCAGATGTCGGGGCCGGTGCCATCGCCTTCGATGAAGGGCAGGATCGGGCGCGGCGGGACCACCAGCCGCCCGTGATCGAGGCGGATAGGCTGACCCTCCGCAGGAACCCGGGCAGAGGCATACGACATGTTCGGCTCCTGGCCTACGGCGGATAGATCCGGCGGCTGCGGACTACCCGTAGCCATCGGGGTGCGCGGCGCGCCACTTGGATTTGATCGCGCGGGCGCTCATAGTCCGATCGCGTCGAGGATGAGGCGGGCCATCACGGTCGCCACCACCGTGCTGACGATGATCGCGATTCGGCCCGGAAGGACCTCGTCGAAAGGCCATTCCTGAATTCCGGCGCTGCGCTTCTCGAGCGACTCGGCGGCGCTGAGTAGGGATGTCTGCGCTTGTAGGGTGCGCACGCTGGGTGAGCGCACCAACGGGGCGTACGCCTCGGCGTAAAGCTGGCGGGCCAATTCCATGTGCGTACGCTTGGCTTCGACCAACTGTTGGTGGAGACGATTCAAGGAAAGCACGAACAGGGCAAAACCGATGAGGAAAAAGACCAGGTTCAACACCAGCGTCGGCGTGGAGGTGGCCGTGAGGATCAGGATCGGCGCAAATCCGAGAGAGAAAATCCAGAACCCGCTAAAGGCCAGGTGTCCCACTGGCCGCAGGCCCAGGGTGCGGTCGCCGGGTGTGGCATCCAGGCGCAACTGGTGGCGGCCGAGCCGGTTCAATCCGACCAGCAGCGAGGCGTAGGCCCAGAAGAATGTCAACAAGGGAAGCTCGATGACAAAGCTGATCGGGAACGTCACCAAGGCGATCCGCCAGCCGAATTCCAGTCCGGTCAGGGCCGCGTCCAGGCCGACGAGCACTAAGGTGAGGGCCATCGGACCGAGGATGCTGTCCATTCCCCGAATCGGACGGCCGGCGTCCGGGCGCTCGTCCAAGATAAGACGTGAAATCGCCGCCTCGGTCCGCACCGTATCCACCGCCAGCTTGCGCGCGCCCCAGAGAGAGAGCAGCGTGGCATTCACGATAGCGGCGAAAAACCACGGCCCCGGTTGGCCTCCGGCAAGGGCCTGGCTGGACGGTTCGACAGCCTGGACGACACGCTGAAGGAAGAAGGTTAGGGGGATCGCAAGGAGGCTCCACAAAACGATCCAAATCCAGCGCGGACCTGGGAAGATTGCCAGAATTCGGTCGGTGAGGGGAACGATCACCAGGGATGAACGCTCGGAGGCCTTTCCCATCGATGGGTTCGGTCTCACGGCCCTCCCTCGTCCGGCGCGGCGAACCTTACTCATCGTATCCCTTGGGATTGGTCCGATGCCACTCCCAGGCCGATGCAATGATTTCCTCCAGCGACGGGTGCTTCGGCTGCCAGCCGAGCTCGCGCCGGACTCGCTCGGAGGAGGCGACCAGCCGCGGCGAGTCCCCCGGCCGGCGCGGATCGCTGCGGACCGGGATGGCGTGCCCGGTGACGCGGCGAGCGGTCTCGATCACCTGGCGCACTGAGTAGCCGGCGCCGTTGCCGAGGTTGTAGATCTGTCGGGGACGCTCGTCGAGCGCTTGCAGCGCGAGCAGGTGAGCCTCCACCAGATCGGCGACGTGGATGTAGTCGCGGATGCAGGTCCCGTCGGGCGTCGGGTAGTCGTCCCCGAAGATGCGGGCCTCCGGCCGCCGACCGAGAGCGACCTGGAGCACCAGCGGAATCAGGTGACTCTCGGGCCGGTGCGCCTCGCCGCGCCCGCCGTTGGCGCCGGCGGCGTTGAAGTAACGCAGGGCGGCGAAGCGCAGACCGTGAATGCGGTGATACCACTCCAGCGCCTGCTCGATCATCAGCTTGGTCTGCCCGTAGACGTTGGCCGGGCCGAGCGCAGACTCCTCGGCCAGCGGCTCGTCGCTGGTCTGGTAGACGGCAGCGGTGGACGACAGGACGAAGCGGGTCACGCCGGCGCGCTGCACGGCATCGAGCAGGCCCAACGAAAGCCCCAAGTTGTTGTGGAAGTACTTGGCCGGATCGGCCATGCTCTCGCCGGCCTCGATGAAGGCGGCGAAATGCATGACGGCGTCGAAGCGACCCTGCTCGAGGGTGTGGTCGAGCGCGGCCCGGTCGCCGAGGTCGGCCTGCACGAAAACGGCCTCGGCCGGAATGGCGCGGGCGTGGCCGGTGACCAGGGAATCGATCACGGTCACCGTGTGGCCGGCGGCCGCCAGCTCGGCGGCGGCGATCGACCCGATGTAGCCGGCGCCCCCGGTGACGAGGACCCTCACGCGTCGTCTCCGGAGGAGCGGCGCCGATCGGGGACGGAGTCGGCCAGGATGTCGAGCGGAGCCAGCGACGCCGCCAGGCGCTTGACGCCGACGGGGAACTGGATCGTCACGATCTCGTCCTCGCGGTCGAGCTCCGAGTCGAGGACGACGCCGTCGCCGAAGGCGGCGTGGGCGACGCGCATCCCGGCGCGGTAGCGCGGCTCGGGCCGGGTCACAGGCGCCGGTTCCCAGCGCGTCTGACGCTCATAGACGGCGCGCGCCCGCGTCGGGGCCGAGGTGCCTTCGACGCGGTCGGCCGGGAGATCGTCGAGGAAGCGGGAAGGCTCGCAGACTCCGCCGGTGCCGAAGCTGTGTCGCCGGAAGGCGCGCAGCAGGAACAGTCGATCGCGAGCGCGGGTGATCCCGACGTAGAGCAGCCGGCGCTCCTCGGCCATCGCTTCACTGTCGTCGAGCGAGCGGTAGTGCGGCAGGAGTCCCTCGTCGAGGCCGACGATGAAGACCGCCGGGAACTCGAGCCCCTTGGCGGCGTGCAGCGTCAGCAGGACGGGGGCGTTCATATCCTCGGTGAGCGTGTCCTGATCGGAGACGAGCGCCACCTGTTCCAGGAACATCGCCAGGTCGAGCGGCGCGGCGGCGATCTCTGTTGGGTCGTCGTCGACGGCGGACTCGCCGGCCAGGCCGCGCAGCTCCAGAACGTTCTCCCATCGTTCGGCGCCTTCGTCGCTGCCGTCGTCGAGGAAGCGGCGGTAGGCAACGTCCTCGACGACGCGATCGAAGAGAGCCAGGACGCTGGAGGACGAGGCCAGGCCGCGCCAGCCATCGAGCTGTTCCCCGAATGCGGCGGCGGCGGCTGCCGCGCGCGCCGTCAGGTCGGCCGGGGGACTGGCTTCCCGCCGCGCGAGCTGGATCAGGTACGGACCGGCGGCCAACCCGCTCGCGCGGGCGGCGGCCAACAGGGATTCAACGGTCTTGGCGCCGATGCCGCGCGGGGGTGTGTTGAGCACGCGCAACAGGCTGACTTCGTCGGCCGGGTTGTGGACCAATCGCAGGTAGGCGATCAGATCCTTGACTTCGCGGCGACCATAGAAGCGCTGCGCGCCGACCAGCCGATAGGGGAGGTTGGCCCGCAGGAAGGCCTCCTCCAGCGCGCGCGACTGGGCGTTGGTGCGGTACATGACGGCGCAGCCGCGCGGCTCCATGCCGCCGCGCGCCAGCAGGGCGATGGTGTCGAGCACGAAAGCGGCCTCGTCGTCTTCGTCGTAGGCCTCATGAAAGACGATCTGCTCACCCTGCCCGCGGTCGGTGAACAGCTGCTTGCGGGTGCGGCCCGGCTGGCGATCGATCACGCCCATGGCGGCGTCCAGGACGACCTGCGTCGAACGGTAGCTCTGTTCGAGCAGGATCAAGCGGTGGGCCGGGTAGTCCTTCTGGAAGCGTTGAACGTTGCGATAGTCGGCGCCGCGCCAGCGGTAGATCGACTGGTCCGGGTCGCCCACGGCGAACAGGTCGGCGCCTTCCGGCTCGAGCAGGCGCAGCAACTCGTACTGCACCGTGTTCGTGTCCTGAAACTCGTCGACCAGGAGATGCCGGATGCGCTGCCGGTAGGCCTGACGCACGTCCTCGTGGTCGCGCAGCAGCCGCACGGTCCACACCAGCAGGTCGTCGAAGTCCAGCGCGTTGTTCTGCCGCAGCAACTCCTCGTAGCGCGGGTAGATGCGGCGCACGATCTCGCCGAAGTAGCTGGTGGCCGGATAGGCGTCAGCCGGGACGAGCTCGTTCTTGGCCGACGAGATGGCGTTCAGCACCCGACCGGGGGTGTGCTGGCGCGGGTCGAGGTTGTTCTCCTTGAGCGCCTGGCGCGCCAGCGACTCCTGGTCCGAGTCGTCGTAGATGACGAAGGTCGGGGGCAGGCCGAGGCGCGCACCGTCGCGGCGCAGAAAGCGGGCGCACAAGGCGTGGAAGGTCCCCAGGTTGATCTGCGCCGCCGCCCGCCGATCCTCGACCAGGGACAACACGCGATTTTGCATCTCGCGGGCGGCCTTGTTGGTGAAGGTGACGGCCATCACCTGGCGCGGCTGGGCGCCGAAGGCTGTGAGGAGATAGGCAACGCGATGAGTCAGAACGCGCGTCTTGCCGGAACCCGGGCCGGCCAGCACCAGCACCGGGCCGGGTTCGACGGTGACGGCCAATCGCTGCGGTGAATTGAGACTCTCGAGGAGATCGGCCACGACGGAGGGATTCTACCAGTGGACAGTAGTAAGTGGTCAGTGGTGTGTGGTCAGTGGTCAGTGATCGGTGCCACCTCGATGTCATTCCGAGCCCCGCGCAGCAGGGCGAGGAATCCCTGAGGCGATCAGATGCGGATTCCACGTCCGAGGGTTCGTACCCTCACAGCGCTCTGGGGTTTGCCACCCGCACCTGGCAACTGCGTCTGGACTCGCGCGGCCTATCGCGACCTTCTCAGGGGACAGGGGGGAGGGGAATTACTTTCCCCTCCCCCCAGCCCCCTGACCCTCGCGAAGCACCCCGGAGCGAAGCGTAGGGGCAATCCCCCCTCCCTCGTAACCTGCACCCCCTGGCACCGCCCGCCAGGGCAGGTGTGCGGCGCACCGCAGGCGCGGTGCAGGTGAGCGGCGGGGAGTGGTGCCTTGCGCGCGCGGTTTCGATCCGCCGCTTTCCATTTCCCTGTGTTACGAGGAGCGTCTCAACGGTGCGTCCGGAAGCGGCGTGTCGCAGCTTCCTCTCAGGGGACAGGGGGGAGGGGAAGTGCTTTCCCCTCCCCCCTTCCCCTAACCCCCTACTCTCGCAAGCGGCGGAGAGTGGCACCTTACGCCCGCGGTTGCAATCCGCCGCTTAAGACCTTGGCCTCCTCAGAAGTCGCCGGTGGTTTCTGTCTCGAGATCGTGGCGCCAACCGCGCCTCGGTAGAGAGAAAGGTATCGGCACTCGCGCGGCGGTCCACGACTTCGGGCGCAAGGCAGCCTCAACCGCCGCTTTCAGGGGAGGGGTGACGGGGGTCTGGGGGACTGAGGGGAGGGGGCTGTAAGCCCCCTCCCCAAGGCCCCCGGAAAGAGAGAGAGGTAAAACAGGACTCCGCCAGCCCCGCTTTCCCTCCCCGTGGCGACCGGCGCGCCGGGACACACTTTCGTTCTGGTGGACGAAGGGGGAAAGGTCGTCTGGCTTCAGGATTACGGGGCTGAGGAGAACGGCGGGCGGATGTACGTCCCGATGGAGGAATTGGTCGCGGCGATCCAAGCGGCGCAGCGATGAGATTGCCACGCCGGCGAAGCGCCGGCTCGCAATGACGTCTTATTCACTGACCACCGACCACTGACCACTGACCACTGACCACTATCCGCTGGGTCGCGGTCCGACGTCGAGCAGGCCGGCGCCGGCGAGCAGGCCGCCAAGGGGAAACTCGCGCAGGGCGAGCACGCGGCTGTCGGCGAAGTAAGGAAAGTCGAAATGAATCTCATCGCCGGCCGACTTGCCGGGGATCGGCATCAAGCGAGCCGTCAGCGGTTTCTGCAGGCGCAGCGCGATCACCCCCAGATCGAGCAGCAGGCCGGTCAGGCCGTCGAGGCTGGCGTCGCCGGGGAGGGGGACGGCATCCAGTCCGGTGCCGCACATGGTCGAGTACAAGAGAAGGTCGTTCACTGTCAGCTGCCCACCGGCGGCGCGCGCCGCCAGGGTGTCGTCTTCCAGGACCGGGAGCATTACGCCCGAGAAGCCGGTGCGGCGAAACTCGGCCCGATCGAGGCAATCCGCCAGGAAGGCCACGGCGGCGACGCTGCCGCCGCCGCCGACGGCGCCGGCGCCAAAGGTCTCGATCGCCGCTCCGATCGATCGGAAGTGCTCCGGGTAGGGGGCCAGCGAGAAGTCGATCCCCAGGAAGCGCGCCTCGTTCTCGGCGGCGACCGCCTGAAGCGGGCGCGCCAGGGCGGCGCCATGGGCCTCGATCATCCCCACCAGGCGGCGGCGGGCGGTCCCGATCGAAGAAACTTCGCGCAGCGCGTCCACCGCCAGTTCGGCGGCCTCGGTGGCGGCGGCGATGGCCATGCCTCCGCCGCGGTGGTAGGCCGCCGGGAAGAACGGCGTCCCGGGCGGAACATTGGCCAGGGCGGCGAAGCGCAGATTGGCGAAGCCGTCGGGCGAGATGCGGGAGACGTCGTGAATCGCCTGGGCGCAGCCGCGGGCCGCCGGCAGGGAGAGCCCGGCCTCGGGATCGCAGAAGATCGCCGAGGTGAAGACGTTCTCCGTGGCGCCCAGGATCTCGGGGATGGCGGCCAGCCCGTCGGGCTCCTCGAGCAGGGCCGGGCCGAGGCAGGCATAGTCGAGGCCGTGGACGAAGCACTCGGCCTCGAGCTGACGCGCCGCTTCCGGCCGATCGGCGGGGCGGACGGGACGGTTCATCTCGGCCGGGGGCGGTGTCGCCAGGCGCAGGGTCTGCACCGGATAGCCGGCCTCTTCCAGGCGCGCCTTGGCTGTGCGGAGGCAGGCGGCCAGGTCGGCGATGCGGCGTGCCTCCAAGGGCCAACCCGGGTCGACGAAACCGGTCAGGGCGCGGATGTTCATGGGTTCCCTCCGGGACGCTCGGCGAGGTCCCTCGCTGACACGGTGGACGCAAACCACCAATGCCCGTTTGTCCTACAACTCGAACTCGACTAGACTACCACACCAAGCGGTCGAATCATTAGTCGGGCGGTCGCCATCCGCGTCCCTTCGCGAGAAGAATGATCTCGACGAGGCCGGTGCGATGGAAACCACTCCCGCGGAGTACAAACCGCCTAGCCTGCAGGACGCATTCCTTGCAGACACTACCGTCCAACAGTACGGACCCAACTCCCTCGCCATCTTTGCCCTTCCCTACTACCTTCGCTTACAGGATCCGGAGGAATTCGCGGCAAATTCCATAACGGAGGGGAAGAACGACAAGAAAGTCGACATCTTCCACATCGACTTGAACGAACGCTATGCAATCATCGCCCAGTGCTACCTTTCAACGGAATGGGGAAGAGCAGCTGCACCAGCTGGCAAGGCTGCTGACCTCAATACCGCGACCACTTGGCTCCTCTCTGCCGACCCGAGCAACATACCCCCGGCCCTCCGCGCAAGAGCCCTTGACTTGAGGCAGGCAATACTCGAGGGCGATATCGACCGAATCGAACTCCTCTACATACACAATTGCCACGAGAGCAACAACGTGAGAGAGGAGCTGGCTGTCGCGGCAAGAGGAACTCGCGATCTCGTCACAGCCCTTACAGGCGAAACATCCCCGCCGGTCACCGTGGCCTACCGTGAGCTCGGCCTCGAGTCTATTGAGGACCTTTACAGCTCGGCGGACAAGGAAATCCTAATTGAGGGATGGCTCGACGTACCTACAGCACCGCTCATTGAAGAAAGAGGGGAAAGCTGGCATGCAGTCCTCACCTCTGTCCCAGGAGAGTGGCTTAAAGGCCTCCATACCGCTCATGGCAACAGGCTGTTCAGTGCTAACTACAGGGACTACCTCGGTTCTTCGCAACGCAAGGGAAACATCAACTATCAGATAACGCAGACCGCGGACGCCGAGCCCGGCAACTTCTGGGTCTTCAATAACGGGGTCACCGCCCTAACCCACGAACTTACTCTCTCCCCCCGACTCAGAATTCGGGGACTCTCGATCATCAACGGAGCGCAAACCACCGGCGCTCTCGGCGGTGCTGCGCCTGAGACCTCCGCGAGCATAAGGGTGCCCTTCAGAGTCGTCGAATGCTCAGACCGAGCACTGATCGACAAGATCATCCGCTACAACAACACCCAGAACGAGATCAGGCCATCCGACCGGCGTAGCAATGACCCAACCCAGCAACGCGTCCGCGCTGAATTGGCAACCTTAGGCATAACATACGTGCACCGCCGTTCAGGACCCCGTCTCCCCCGAAACGCAATCACAGCGGAGTCTATCGCCCCCGCACTTTGCGCATTCCACGGCGATCCACAAACGGCTTTCAGGAACGCCAAAGACATATTTGATGACGACACGACCTATGAACGCACCTTCCCTAGATTCATCACCATTCATCACATATTCCTGATCAGGTCACTCTCACTAGCCATCGACTCGGCGAAAGTTCACCTCCAGGCAAAACGCGAGGATGGAACAGCAACTACCGTCGAGGAAGGCCAAGCCGAAGTCCTCAGATATTCCGCATCCAAGCACTTCGTGTTCTATCTCATGGGCTCCGCCGCAGAGGAAATAATGGGCAGGAAGGTGCCCGACCTTTCGACATGGCAGGCCATTCCAACTGTCGTTACCCCTGACAACCACTCTTTGCACGAGGCCTGGCAAAGCGCTCTCCACGCTGTCCTACCCAATGTTGCAGCGCTGATCGTACAACGTGGGCCCGCGGCGTTCTACGAGGTCCCCCGTAGCCGCGAAACATCAAAGCAGGTGGTCGACCAACTCAAAGCCCTCCTGGCCTCGTTGGAATCTGTGCTCGCTCCTCAATTCGAACCACTCCGGTTGAGAAGCACGACTTAGCACCGCCCAACAACTCGACGGAGCCGAGCCGGCCAGCCGGGCGCTTGGCGTTGGCGCGATACTAGCCTTGGGCTGGCCGGGCGGCTTATCCTGAGGCCGTTAGGCATCCGCCTCCTCTTCCTTCGTGACCGGGAATCGTGCTACACTCGACCTACTAAGTAGGTCATATGACCTAAGCCGTAGGTCATGCGACCCAAGCGATAGGCCGAATCATGCTCGAGGCAATACTCGGATCCGTCAGCAGAGAAAGGGTGCTTATCTTCCTTTACGCGCAGGAGGAAGGCTACGCGCGGGAGATCGCGAGATTCTTCGACACCGACCTTGGCCAGGTACAAAAGCAGCTCGATCGCCTCGAACTTGGAGGCGTCTTGGCCGGACGGAGCGCAGGTCGAACAAGGCTCTACAAGTTCAACCCAAGATACCCATTCCTCAAGGAACTCATCACCCTACTTGAAAAGACCTTAGCATTTTACCCAGCAGAAACCCGCCAACGGCTCCTCATGGACAGGAGACGGCCCAGGCGCCGCGGGAAGCCCCTATGAAGCCCCTTGCCGCGATGACCCAGCCGGAGATCGGTGCGTACGTGCAATCCCATCTATCCAAGGTGGGGATCGAGGTAGTCCTTTCGGGCGGTGCCTCCGTCTCTGTCTACTCCAACGGCGAATACGTCTCCAAAGACCTCGACATGGTCAACGTCAACTCTGCGAGAAGGCCTGCCATCACGAAGGCGATGAACGAGATTGGCTTCGCCGAAGAGGGACGCTATTTCATCCACCCTGAAACACGCTTCCTAGTTGAATTCCCCCCCGGTCCTCTAGCCGTTGGCGCTGAACCTGTCAAGTCCGTCCAACAGATCACGCTGTCCACCGGTTCCCTCAGGATCGTCTCCCCGACTGACTGTGTAAAGGACAGACTGGCTCATTACTTCCACTGGCATGACCGCCAATGCCTTGCTCAAGCTATCCTTGTGGCACAGAAGCACCCTATCGATCTTCGGGAGGTCGCAAGGTGGTCCAAGTCCGAAGGGATGGAGGACCAGTTTCGCCAGATCCGCGCGCAGATCCGCCCCTCGACCACCGGATAGGCCTACCCGCTTTGCCCTTCCTCTTCATCCGTCGCCCTATCTCAACCATCCCGGCTGCCCCCGCCGTCACCGCCGTCGATGCGGCCCGGACTGTGCTGGTGATCCCGAGCGCACCGGCGATCCCGACCGAGCCGGACCTCCCTAACAACCCGCCTCAATCGAGCCAAATACATGACGGCGGAAACCTAACAACTCGATAGAGCCCCCTCCGCTTCGCTCCGGGGATCTTCAACCGCCCCGGCCGGCCGGGTGTTTGGCTTCGGCGCGATACTGGCCGTGGCTGGGCGGGCAGCGCAGCTCGAGGCCGTCAGGCGGCTCACCGCACATTACACAAGGGGCGTGTGAAATCCATCACCAATTGCCTGTCACTAGATCTCATAGGGAGAGCAACGTGTCAGAAGCAGAAAGCATCAAGGTTGCCTTTGAGCGCGTCGCCGAAGCGATCTCTCGCCGCCCATCTCTGGGACACGGCACTGGGGTATCGAAGATTCGCGTGACCAGTGGGCTGAGATGCGAGATACACGAAGGGCCGTGGCATTTGACCGCAGATATGCCCGAACAAGCAGGGGGCAATGGCTCTGCGCCCACCCCAGGGGTACTTGGGCGCGCAGCTCTTGGAAGTTGCCTGGCCATAGCCTACATGATGTACGCGGCCAAAATGGGAGTCCCCATGGCCGGACTTGAAGTTGAGATTCAAGCCGACTACGACGACGGTGCGCTATTTGGTGTTTCCACCATACCGGCGGGCTATTCCGAAGTCCGCTACATCGTCACCGTGGAGAGCAATGCGCCCGAGGCGGACATCCTGCGCGTCCTAAACGAAGCTGACAGACACGACCCCTATTTGGATGTCTTTGCTCGCGCGCAGCCATGTCGTCGAGAAGTGCACATCAGCCCAGTGGAGAACAAGTGAAATGGAGGCAAAGCTACAGCGCCGAGTGCAGCGGTATGGATGGGACAAAGCTGCCAGATATTACGAAGACTATTGGCAACGCCAACTTAAGCCTGTACAAGCCCGATTAAGGGAACTCGCGCACTTTCAAGAAGGTGAGCAGGTGATCGACGTGGCTTGTGGAACAGGGCTTGTCAGCTTTCCGGTAGCGACCCTCGTTGGTTCAGCGGGTACGCTCCTCGGCGTAGATATCTCCGATGGGATGATTGATATTGCGCGCAGAGTCGCTACGGAAAGGAAACTCGGTCATGTGCGATTCGAACGAATGGATGCAGAAGACTTGCAGATCGCCGATTCATCATACGATGTCGGCATCTGCGCGCTGGGTTTAATGTATGTGCCGAACCCGCGCAAGGCGCTCCAAGAGATATATCGGGTCCTCAAGCCAGGTGGGCGTGCCGTGGCTTCCGTGTGGGGACAGCGCAATCGGTGTGGCTGGGCTGAGATCTTTCCGATTGTCGACGCGCGTGTCGAATCGGAAGTCTGCCCGCTGTTCTTTCGGTTGGGCACGGGCGACACACTGCAACGGGAGTTTGAGGAAGCAGGTTTCTCCCAGGTAACCTCTGAAAGGCTTGAGACACGGTTGAGCTATTCCTCACCCGAGGAAGCCTGTGGCGCAGCCTTTGATGGGGGCCCTGTCGCCCTTGCTTACTCGCGATTCGAAGATAGCGTAACAGCGCAGGTGCGCAATGAGTATTTAGCCTCAATCGAAGCATTCCGCGATGGAGGGGGCTATTCGATTCCGGGCGAATTTGTTATCGGAAGCGGCTACAAGGCTTGAGTTCTCGAAGGGAAGCCGCCGCAGTAAGTCAGCGCGGGACCGAACCGGCGTCGTCGTTCGCTTCCTTTGGTTGGTCACCCAGGTGACTCTCTACCCAGGCCGAGTCCTTGTCGAAGGCGTTATCCCGCTCGAGGATCGCGCATCGAGTCCGCTGCTCTTTGCCGCCGCACCTCGAACAGGATGATCGCCGCGGCGATGGCGGCGTTGAGCGATTCGACTTTGCCTTCCATGGGGACGGACACGGCGCCGGCGGCTCGCTTGCGCCAGAAGTCGCTGGGGCCGTGGGCTTCCTGGCCGATCACGAACGCCAGCGCCTGGCGGGCGTCTAGCTGGTCGTAGGCGAGTCCGCCGCGCGGTTGGGCCAGCCATAAAGGCAGCCCGCCCAGTTGCGCCAGGATCGCCTCGTTGGCGTCGCTCACCAGCGGCAGGGCAAAGTGCGCACCCATGGCCGCCCGCACCACCTTCGGATTGTAGGC
Source organism: uncultured Anaerolineaceae bacterium (assembly GCA_964569445.1). Classification (GTDB taxonomy): domain Bacteria; phylum Chloroflexota; class Anaerolineae; order Anaerolineales; family E44-bin32; genus DATEVL01. The sequence goes on from CAZMVJ010000023.1 coordinate 17,840, forward strand.
ATCCACCGTCCCCGGAGAAAGGAAGACGGCTTCGACCCCGGCGGCCCACGCCGTGCGCAGCAGCGTCCCCAGGTTGCCCGGATCGGCAATGCCGTCGGCGACGACGGCCAAGGTCAACCTCGGCAGCGCGCGGGGTGGGAGGATAGGCACGACGGCGACGAAGCCCTGCGGCGCCTCGGTGGAGGCGCAGGCTTCCATGACGCGTTCGGATACAGGCAGAATGGAAGCGCCGCGTTTGGCGAAGGTGTGAACCAGGGTCGAAGTTCGCTCGTCGAGCTGTGGGACGTGGGCCACCAGGCGAGGGATGACGCCGGCCCTCAAGGCCTCTTCACCGAGACGGGTCCCCTCGATTACAAACAACCCCTCGGCCAGGCGGGCGCGACGCTTGCGCTGCAAGCTGCGGATCCACTGGACACGGGCGTTGGCGGTGGAGGTGATCATCCCTCACCCCCGGCCCCTCTCCCGGGCGTTGGCCCGGGAGAGGGGTGAGGGGTGAGGGTTGAATCCAGAAACCGCTGGGCAAAGGGCTCCAGGAAAACTTCAAGGGTCGGTTGATCGAGGAGGACGAGTTCAACTCGCTTGAGGCTGCCAGTAGGATGTGCCGTGAAGAACTCGGCGATGGCCTCATGAATGATGGCGGCGGCGCGCGGTTTGGGGAAGCCGAAGATGCCGGTGGAGATGGCCGGCAGGCCGAGGCTCGTCAGGCTGAGCGAGGCGGCCGTCTCGAGCGCGGAGCGGACGGCCAGGGTCAACTTGCGATCTTCATCGCCTTCGCCCCACACCGGTCCGACGGCGTGGATCACGTAGCGGCAGGGGAGTCGGCCGGCGCCGGTGACGGCCGGGCGGTCGTGGCGGGCGAGTCCGTTCTGCCGCACCCACGCGTCGCTCTCCTGCTGGATCGCCGCACCGCCGCGGCGGGCGATGGCCGCCGCCAGACCGCCCCCGTGCTGGAGCTGGGCGTTGGCGGCATTGACGATGGCGTCGAGGTCGGAGGTCGTCAGATCGCCCTGCACCAGGGCGAGGATGGCGCCGGCGGGAAAGGTGTGCTCGACGATCGTGGTCATGGTGATGGCGGACTCGAGACCGCCGGTGGCGCGGAGGGGAAGTGAGGATCACCCCCCACCCTCCCCTCTCCCCCGCGGGGAGAGGGCAAGACACCCCTCCGCCACGAGATTCTACACAAGCCTCTCCCGGACGCGAAGACCGGAGCCATTTGGCCCCGGTCTGTTGGCTGATAGCTGATGGCTGACCGCTGATTGCTGAAGGCTGGCTCAGCCCTTGGCAGAGACGACAACCTGGCCGAAGGCCTGTGGGTCGCGCACGGCGAGGTCGGCCAGCATCTTTCGGTTGAGGCGCACGTCGGCCGCCAGCAGGTCGTGCATCAGTCGGCTGTAGGTCGTGCCGTTGAGGCGGGCGGCGGCGTTGATGCGGACGATCCACAAGCGGCGCAGGTCGCGGCGCCGGGTGCGGCGGTCGCGGTAGGCGTACCACAGGCTCTTCAGCATCGCCTCGTTGGCGCGGCGGAACAAGCGATGCCGCGACCCGTACATGCCGCTGGTCATCCGCAGGACCTTCTTGTGATGCTGGCGGGTGACGATCCCGCCTTTCACTCGAGCCACGATCTTCTCTCCTGCGGTCCCCTGCGCGCCGGTCCTTCGACTTCCCCTTCGCTACTCCCTCGCTTCTCCCTCGCTTTGCTCGGGACTTTGGCTCGGGACTTCGGCTCAGGGCTTCGGCTCAAGGTCCGCCGAATGTCGAAGGTTGCCAGTTGTGTGCACGCAACGGCCGCACCCCGAACCGGTTACTTGGATTTACCGCCGCTCTTGGCGTTGGGATTGGCCTTGTACTTGTCCATGTAAGGGGCTAGACGGCGGGCGGTCTTGGCCAGGCCGCGATTCTCCACTGGCAGCATCTTGGCCAGCTTGGCCTTGGCGCGGGCCGACCGCTTGCGGCGTAAGTGACTCTTGTTGCCCTTGGTGCGCACGAGCTTGCCCGACCCGGTCAGGCGAAACCGCTTGGAGGTCGCCTTGTGGGTCTTGAGCTTGATCTTGCCCTTCAACTTCGGCTTGCGTGGCACGACCCTCTCCTTGTCCTACTTGGCCTTCCCCGGGGCGAGCGTCATTAACATCGTGCGACCTTCCATCATCGGGGACTGCTCGATGCTCCCCAGGTCGGCCAATTCATCGGCGATGCGCTTCAGGTCGCTCAGCGCGATCTCGGGATAGCTGATCTCCTGGCCCCGAAACCGGATGCGCACCCGCACCTTCTTGCCCTCCGTCAGCCAGCGGCGGGCGTTGCGCACCTTGAACGACCGGTGATGGCCGGAGGTCTTGGGGCGCATCCGGATTTCCTTGATCTCGACCTTGGTCTGGGCCTTGCGGGCCTCGCGGTCCTTCTTCTGCTTTTCGTACAGGAACTTCCCGTAATCGAGGACCCGGCAGACGGGCGGTTCCGAGTTCGGGGCGACCTCGACCAGGTCGAGGCCGGCCTGCTGGGCGATCGACATCGCCTGGGAAGCGGCGACGACCCCGTAGTTCTGCCCTTCAGGCCCGATCAAGCGCACTTCGGGCACGCGTATGTCTTCGTTGATCCGGTACTCGGATGCGCTGATCGCTCACTCCTTGAGTCTGGGAGGCAGCCGCCGGGTGGGCCCCGGCGGCGACGAACAGGGGTCGAGTCTACCATGCCTGGAGCGGGGCCGTCAATTCGGCCGCACCCACCGAGATCGAGCGCGCTCCACCTGGTACCGATGTACCAACCACCGGTCGGGTTCGATAGAACCCGTAACCAGAGGATACCCCATCCGACTTCTGGTATTAGGTCCGGCCCGACAGACTCGGTTGACAACGTGACAAGCTGACCCGCGGCTCAGGCTGAGTGGCACGGGTCGACGACCCTCGGTCCGGAGCATCCTGGTTGGAAGAGGATCGATTGCTCGGGAACCTTCTCGGCCGAGACAAGCAGAGGCGCCAGGCGATGGTCTCGGCGGTGGTCGTGGCCGAGTCGGCCCGCTGTGTCGAGTGCGGCATCTGCACGTACAACTGCCCCTTGGGGATCGACGTCCGGACGCATGCCCGCCTGGGGCAGCCGGTATCCGACAGCTACTGTCTGACCTGCGGCGATTGTGTCGCCCGGTGTCCGCGCGGCACCCTGCGCCTCGAGGCCTCCGCCGTATTCGACGAGGGCCTGTCCCTCGTCAAGGAATGAGATGGCTCGGCGCTACGTGATCGTCGGCAACGGCCCGGCCGGCCTGACCGCCGCCGAGACGATTCGGCGCCACGACGCCGCCGGGGAGATCACGATCGTCGGGGACGAGAACCTCCCATTCTACTCGCGCCCCGGCCTGGCCTACCTGCTGACCGGCACGATTCCCGAAAAGCAGCTGTTCTCACGCCCGGACTCGGACTACGCCCGCCAGAGTTTGCAGCGAAGGATGGGACGGGTGCAGGCGATCGATCCCCGCGGCCATCAGATCACGCTCGCCGACGG
>CAZMVJ010000024.1:0-20809 GCA_964569445.1 uncultured Anaerolineaceae bacterium
ATGTGGCCCTCGGCCACCAGGCGGCCGTCACCCTCGGCGTGGATGGCGAAGGCGAAGCGCAGGCTGCGGCGACCGATGTGGTCCAGCCGCGTGTGCACCAGCAGCACCTCCGGCCAGCGCGCCGGCGAACGGTAGCGGCAGTGCGCCTCGACGTAGACCATATCGGCGCCCTCCTCCAGCATGCGGGCGTAGCTGTAGCCGATGGCGTCCATGTATTCGGTGAGGCCGACATCGAAATAGAACAGGTGGTGTCCGAAGTTCACATGGCCCTGCAGGTCGGTCTCGTTGAAGCGGACCTTGATCGGCGTGCGATGGCGAAAGGCGTCTCTCACGCCACGGCCTCCACCTCGAAGCGGCAAACAGCGTCGCCATGGGCGGTGCAGGCGGTCTCCTGCGCGCGCACCTCCGCCTCGTAAAGGCCGCTCAGCAGCCCGCCCAGGACGCCGCGCAGGAGATGGCAGACCCCGCCCGCGGCGCCTGGCCCATAGGCATCGGCGAACGGTGAGCTGTGCACCTCGAGGCGCAAGTGACGTCGTTCCTCGTTCAGGTCGACGGCCGCGAATCGGCCCCAGCCGATCGCGCCGCCCATTCGGCACATGAAGTCGACCCCCTCGGCGGCGCTCAGGCCCAGCGTCGTGCGATAGTGCCGGCCGGAGAGACGACCGCCGGCGAACCCGCCGGCGTAGAGCAGGTCGGCGGCGCCCTGGAGGCCGAGGCGCGCCTCGGCCTCCTTTTGAAGGGCGATCATCGTCTCAGGCCGGACCAGAAGGTAGCGGACGTCTTTGTAGCGAAGTGCGCCGCGGCTGGCCTGGTAGTTCAGCTCGGCGAGGACATCGTTCGGATCCATCTCAACCCTGCTCGCCCGGCGTCTTCGGCTCGAGGTTCAAGCCGTAGTCGCGCCGGGCCGCTTCCGGGCTGACTTTCCCATCGCGCACGTCGCGCTGCACCGCCTCCGGGTCGCGTTCCCGGGGATCCCCGTAGCCCCCGGCGCCGGGGAGGCGCAGCGAGACGAGGTCGCCGGCGTTCAGTCGATCGAGCCCTTTCGACTTCATCGGGCGCTCCTGGGGGGTTCCAGGGTTGAGGATGAAGGCGCCCTTGGCCCCCGGCTGCCCGCCGAAGAGCCCGAACGGCGCGGTCTTCTGGCGGTCGCCGTAGCGTGCCCAGGAGACGTCGTCGATGAGGATGCGGATGTCGCGGCGCAGGCCGAGGGCGCCGCGATACTTGCCGGCGCCGCCGGTATCGGGGATGAACTCGTAGCGCTCGACGCGCACCGGATACTCGAGCTCGACCGCTTCGATGGGGGTGTTCTTGAATCGGGCGAGATGGGAATCCTGGCCGTCGCGGCCGTCCTTCATGGGCCGCGCCCCGGCGCCACCCCCCTGAATGTCGATGTAGACGAAACGTCGGCCGCTGACCGGATGGTAGCCGGAGAACCCGCAGTTGGTGATCTGCCCATGGCTGCCGGCCATGACCCGGTCGGGGAGAGCCTGCGACAGGGCCAGCATCATCGCTTCGGTGATCTTCTGCGAAGTGTTGGTCCGGGCGCCGACCGCCGCCGGCATGCGCGGATTGACAATCAACCCTAGCTCGGCGTCGATGCGGAACGGCCGGTAGCAGCCCGAGTTCGGCGGGACGTGGGGGTCGATCACCGCAATCAGGGAGTAATACACGGCGGCATGGACGGTGGCGATCGGGCAGTTGATGTTGCCGCGCACCTGGCGCGAGGTCCCGTGGAAATCGACCAGCGCTTCCTCGCCGCGCTTGGTGATGTTCACCTGCAACCGGATCGGGTCGTCGGTCACGCCGTCATCATCGATCCAGTCCACGCCGGAGTACACCCCGTCGGGGATGCGCTGCAGTCCAGCGCGAATCCGCCGTTCGGAAGTGTCCAGCAGACGGCTCAGGCAGGCTTGCACCACCTCCGGCGAGTACTTCTGGAAGACCTCCTTCGTCTTGCGCACGCCGACGAAGTTGGCCGAGGCCTGGGCGCGGATGTCGCCCAGCGTGCGATCCGGAACGCGGATGTTGTTGGCCAGGATACCGAACAGCTCGTCGTCTTCGCGGCCGCGCTTGAAGAGCTTGACGAACGGGAGGCGGAGGCCCTCGAGGTAGATCTCGGTTAAGCCGCCGGCGGTGCCGCCCGGCGCGGCGCCGCCCATGTCGGTGTGATGAGCGATGTTGCCGACAAAACCGACCAGGCGGCCGCGCAGCTTCACCGGCGCGAAGGTCACCAGGTCCATCACGTGCTGGCCGCCGGCGTAGGGATCGTTGAACACGATCACGTCGCCCTCGTCCAGTTCCTCGTCGGTGTAGCGCCGCCGCAGGGCCCGCATGCCGAGCTCGAATCCGGTGAGCAGCATCGGGGCGTGGTGGGCCTGGGCGACGGTGTTCCCGTGATGGTCGAAGACGGCGCAGGAAATGTCCTTGATTTCCTTGATGACCGTCGAACGGGCCGTACGGACGAGGGTATAGCCCATTTCGTCGGCAATCTGCTCGAGGGCGTAGCGCACGACCTGGGTCGTGATGGGGTCGGCCTTGGGCTTCATCGTCGGCCTCCGTGCAGGGCGAGGTTCCCGAAACCATCGACACGGCCGCGCCAGCCGGGCGGGACGACGGTCGTCGAAGTCGGCTCCTCGACCAACGCCGGTCCGCTCAGGGTCTGCCCGGCATGCAGCGAGTCGCGCCGGTAAACGCGCGTCTCGAGGTACCCGCGGCCGGGAAAGTACACCGGGCGGCGGCCTGCGGCGCGCGCCGCGCCGCTGCGGGCTCTTTCTCGCCGAAAGCGCACAGGGGGCACCACGCCGATCGCCGCCAGTCGCAGGCTCACGACTTCCACGGCCTCGGACGGATCGCCGTAGGCGTACACCTGAAGGTGCAGCCGGTGGAAATCGGACACCAGGCGGCGCAGCCCGGCGGCGCTGACGCGGCCGCCAGCAGCCAGGGGCACCGACAGTTCATACGACTGACCCTCGTAGCGCAGGTCGGCCGATCGCAGGAGAAGGCTGCGCGATCGCGGGAAGCCGCTCTCTCGAAGCTGCTCCAGGCCGATTCGCTCCATCTCCCCGAAGACGGTCTCGAGATCGCTCGGGCGGGCCAGGGACAGCCCGGCGGCGACAGTGCGCGCCTGATCGTGGCGGATGTCGGCGCTGACCGCCCCGAAGGCTGAGAAGACCGAGCAATACGGCGGGATGACGACGCGCGGCATGCCCAGTTCGGCGGCCAGCTCGGCGGCGTGCAGCGGGCCGGCCCCGCCGAAAGCGAGCAGAGAGAACTCGCGCGGGTCGAGGCCTTTCTGGGTCGAGCAGGCACTGATGCCGCGCACCATGTTGGCGTTGACCACGCGCACGATGCCGGCGGCGGCCTCTTCGAGGGGGAGCCCCAGCGGCCGCGCAACGTCGGCCTCGACGGCGCGCCGCGCCCGCTCCGGGTCCAGGCGCATCTCGCCGCCGAGGAAGATGTCCGGGTCGAGTCGGCCAAGCACCAGGTTGGCGTCGGTGACGGTGGCGTGCACGCCGCCCAATCCGTAACAGGCCGGCCCCGGATCGGCTCCCGCCGAGCGCGGTCCAACGTTCAGGCCGCCGCCGGCGTCCACCCAAGCCAGGCTGCCACCGCCGGCGCCGATCCCCTCGACATCGATCATCGGCACCTTGACGGGGTAGCCTTCGAATTCGCCTTCGGACTTGGTGCGCGGCCGCCCGTCCACGATCAGGCTGACGTCGAAGGAGGTGCCGCCCATGTCCACGCCGATGACCTTGTCCAGCCCGGCCAGCCGGCCGAAGAGGGCCGCCGCCAGCGCGCCACCGGCCGGGCCGGAGTTCACCATGTGGACGGCGCGGCTCCGGGCGGCCTGGGCTGTCATCGAGCCGCCGGAGGCCTGAAGAATGCGCAGGTCCACCCGGCCGTAGGCCGATTGCAGGCGGCCGACGAGGGACTCCACGTAGCGACCGGTCACCGGGAGCAGGTAGGCATTGAGGACCGTCGTCGAGGTGCGCTCGAACTCGCGGAATTCCGGGGCGATCTCGGACGAAAGCGTGACGGGTATCCCGGGCAGGGCCTCGGCCAGCAGCTCCCGGGTGCGCCGCTCATGGGCGGGATTGCGAAAGGAGAAGAGCAGGCAGACCGCCACGGCCTCGACGCCTTTCTCCGAGAAGTCTCTCGCTGCGGCCCGCACGCTGTTCTCGGCCAGGGGTCGCACGACGGCCCCGTCGGCCCCCACGCGCTCGTCCGCCTCCAAGCGCAAGTAGCGTGGGACGAGAGGTTGGGGCAGGTCCACCGTGATGTCGTACAGCCCGGCATCGGGGCGTTCGATGCGGGCGATCTCGAGGACATCGCGGAATCCGGCCGTGGTGATCAGTCCGACGCGGCAGCCTTTGCGCTCGATCAGGGCGTTCGTTCCGATGGTCGTGCCGTGCACGACGTAGGCGACGTCGGGCATGGCCGCCCCGGCCAGCCTCAGGATCTTCTCGATCCCGGTCAGGACCCCGTCGGCCAGGTTGCCCGGGGTGGTCAGGGTTTTGGTCGAATGGATGGCACCAAGCTTGTCGTCGATAAGCGTCAGGTCGGTGAAGGTCCCGCCGACGTCGATACCTAGGCGCATGCCTCTCTCCTCGTCGCTGCGTGGGGTCCGGCGTCAGAAGAGCCCCGGCTCGCGGAACTCGCCGAAAACCGCTTTCAGCACGCCGGTGATCTCCCCCAGCGTCACGTAGGCGCGGGCGGCTTCGATCAGGGGCGGCATCAGGTTGGCGCCGTCGACGGCGGCCTGGTGGACACGCCTCCGGGCCGCCTCGGCCGCCACCGAATCGCGCCCGGCGACGACCTGCCTCGTTCGTTCCATGGATGCCTGGGCCTGCTCCGGCTTGTACGGATGCAGCTCGACCTCCGGCGCCTGCTCTTCGACTCGGTGCCGGTTGACTCCAACCTTGGGGATCGTTCCGTCCTGCAGGCCTTGCTCGTACCTCCACGCCTGGTGCGCCACTTCCTTCTGCACTGTCCCATCGCGCACGGCGCGCACGATCCCGCCCCAGCCAGTGTCGACTCGCAGGATTTCAGCGGCGATACGTCTTTCCATCTCGTGGGTCAGCCACTCGACATAGTAGGACCCGCCCAGGGGGTCCACGGTGTCGCGCAATCCCATCTCCTCCACCAGGATCTGCATCGTGCGCAGCGAGAGGAGCGCCGCCTTCTCGGTCGGGATGGTGTAGGCCTCGTCGTAGGAGCACAACGCCATCGTCTGTGCGCCCGACAGAGCGGAGATCAGGGCGTAGTAGGCCCCGCGCACGATGTTGTTCTCCGGCTGCTCGATGGTGAGTCCGCCGCCGCCCCCGCCGGCGATCATCTTCATCTTCATACTACCGGGGTCTTCGGCGCCGAATTCTTCACGCACGGTCTTGGCCCACAGCCGGCGGGCGGCGCGGAACTTGGCGACCTGCTCGAAGAGATTGCCGTGGATGTCGAAATTGAAGGACAGCTGTCCGGCGAAGGCATCAATGGCGAGCCCGCGGGACAATCCCAGGCGCAGGTACTCGCGAGCGATGCAGAAGGCGAAGGCGATTTCCTGCACCGGGTTGGCGCCCGACTCACGGATGTGGTAACCGCAAACCGAAACCGGGTAGTACTTGGGCGCCTGGCGGGTGCAGTACTCGATGGTGTCGCCGATCAGCCGCAGCGAAGGCTCGACGGGGAAGACCCACGCCCCGCGGCCGATGTACTCTTTGAGAATGTCGTTCTGGGCCGTGCCCCGCACCTCGGTCAGCGGCACGCCGTGCCGCTCGGCGACGACGAAGTACATCGCCATGATCGGGGCCGCCAGGGCGTTGACGGTAAGCGAAACACTGATCTGGTCGATCGGGATGCCGTCAAAGGCGATCTCCATGTCGGCCAGGGTGTCCACCGCCATCCCCACCCGGCCGACCTCGCCCTCCGCCATCGCGTCGGACGAATCGAGGCCCATCTGCGTCGGAAGGTCGAAGGCGACGTTGAGCGCATCCTGGCCGTTGGCGATCAGAAAGGCGAAGCGTGCGTTGGTCTCCTCCGGCGTCCCGAACCCGGCGTACTGCCGCATGGTGAACGGCCGGGCGCGGTACATCAGCGGGTGGATGCCGCGCGTGAAGGGAAAGTCCCCGGGGCGCCCGAGCTCTCGCTCCAAGTCGATCCCTGCTAGGTTCTCCGGCCCGTAGACGGGTTCGACGGAGATCCCCGATTCGAGAACCACTTCGGGAACAGCCTTGCTCATCGGGGCCTCCCTGCCGCCGGGTTGGAAGAGGCGACGGCAAGATGCTGGCGGATCCCGGCGGCGATGTCCTCCAGGCGCGACCCGGTGGGGAAGACTGCGCCGACACCGACGTCGAGCAGGGGTTGGACGTCACGCCGGGGGATATTGCCGCCCAGCAGGACGAGCGGCCGCAGGCCGGCCCGCCGCAGCTGCTCCATCAGGCGGGCGGCGATCGTCAGGTGAGCGCCGGAAAGGACCGAGAGGCCGACGACAGCTACATCCTCCTGCAGCGCCGCCTCGACGATCTGCTCGACCGTCTGATGCAGCCCGGTGTAGATGACCTCGAACCCGGCCTGCCGCAGCGCCAGGGCCACGACGCGTGCGCCGCGGTCGTGCCCGTCGAGGCCGGGCTTGGCGATCAGGACACGGGTCGGTCGGTCCATCCCGGCTCCCATCGCTATCCGACGCCCAGCTCTTTGGCGATGATGGTCCGCAGGATTTCGGAGGTCCCGCCGCCATAGAGCAGAAAGCGTGCGTCCCGAAAGTACCGCTGCGCGTCGTACTCCATGGCGAAGCCGTAGCTGCCGAAAATCCGGGTGCAGCCATCGGCGAGGCGGTTGGCCGTCTCGGTGGCGAAGAGCTTGGCCATCGACGCCAGCTTCATGTCGCGGCGCCCGGCGCTGATCTCGGCCGCGGCGGTGTACACCAGGCCGCGCGCCGCCTCGAGCTCGGTCGCCATCTCCGCCAGCCGGTGGGCGACGGCCTGGAAGGAGCCGATGGGCCGGCCGAACTGGAGGCGCTCGCCGGCATAGCGCAGCGAGGCCTCGAGCGCCGCCTGACCGAGACCCAGCCCGAGGGCGCCGGTCATCGTGCGGATCTCCGCCAGGATGGCGTTCAGGCTCTGGAAGCCGGTGCCTCGCTGGCCAAGCAGGTTCTCACCGGGGACAACGACAGCGTCCAGGATGACCTCCGAGGTCTCCGAGGCGCGCACACCAAGCTTCTCGATCTGCCGGCCCACGGACAACCCGGGCATTCCCTTCTCGACCAAGAAGAAGTCGATACCTTTGAAACCGGCGTCGGGGTCGGTCTTGGCCGCCACGGTGAAGAAATCTGCCACCGTGGCGGAAGTGATCCACATCTTGCGGCCACGCAGCACCCAGCCGGAGCCGTCGGGCTCGGCGCGGGTGGTGATCCCACCCAGGTCCGATCCGAAGTCGGGCTCGGTCATGGCGATCGTGCCGATCTTCTCCCCGCGCAGGGCGGGCTCGAGCAACCGCCGCCGGTGGTCGGCGGTGCCGAAACGCTGGACGAAGTCGGTTCCCATCAGGCCCTGCATGGCGACGACCGCCGCCAGGGACAGCGAACCGCGGGCCAGCTCCTCCGCCAGAATACAGAAGGTGACGAAATCGGCTCCGCTGCCGCCGGACGATTCGGGGTAGCGTAGGCCCAGGTAGCCGTTGCCCGCACAGCGGCGGAAAAGATCCCAGGGGAACTCGGCCCGTTCGTCGAGTTGGCGCGCCACCGGCGCCACCTCCCGGTCTACGAAGTCGCGCAACGACTGGCGAAATCGAAGGTGTTCGTCCGTCTGGCCGAAAGTCATGGCCGTCCGCCTTGTAGGGAGTTGCGCATCACAGCATGCTGCGGAAAAAGGGCGCTGCTTGTCGAACCCCCACCCCTTACCCCTCCCCCTGCTTGGTCCGCGCTCCACGTTAGCCGTATTCCTGAAGGGGGAGGGGAGGTTGTTTCTGGGGGATGGGGGGAGCTTCGCTCCCCCCGTCCCCCAGATCTTCCGCCCCCTTCGCGCAGCACCCCCGTGGGGCTCCGCCACGTTACTGCGAGGTTGCGGGCGCCGTCGGCGGGGAGGGGGTCGGGGGGTGAGGCGGGTAAGGCGTTCTTCCGCAAACTCATAGCACACCCTCCTGCCGCAGCGCTTCGACGTCGCAGCCGAGTTTCCTGTAGACGAGATCGTTGTGCTCACCCAGCCGCGGCGGGAAGCTCATTGTGAGGCCGCACTCCTGCAGGTATCCCGTCAGCACCGGCGGCGGTGGGACACAGATTTCCACCCCCGAACGGGAATCGCGCGCCCGCACCAGCCGCTCGCTGATGAGCGGATCCGCGCAGACATCCTGGATGCGGTTCACGCGCGAAATGGGGATGCCGGCCGCCTGCAGCGCCGAGAGCAGGACCTCCGTCGTCTGTTGGCGCGTGACCTGCGCCAACTGCTCATCTAACGCCTCGACGGCGGCGATCCGCCCGGCGTTGCGTTCATAGGCCGGCTGGGCGAGCGTCTCGAAACCCGGCAGCGTGGTCAGCCTCTTCCACTGCGGGTCGTTCCCGACGGCGAGGTAGACGTGCCCGTCCGCAGTCGGATAGACCGAAACGGGCGCGAAAAACGGGTGCCGGTTGCCGCGGCGCGAAACGCTCTCGCCGAAGGAGGCTGCCAGCATGACCGGTGTGTTCATCCACGACACCGCCGACTGGAACATGGAGATCTCGACGGTCGACCCTTCGCCGGTTTTCGCCCGTCGGTAAAGCGCGCGCATGACCTGCCCGTAGGCATGCTCGGCGGCCCCCAGGTCGACCATCGGCAGGCCGAAGACCAGAGGCGGGGCCTCCGGCTCGCCGGTCAGCTCCATGAAGCCGGCGCGGGCCTGCAGGATCGGATCGTAGGCAGCCTCGTCGTGTTCGGGGCCGAAGCCGGTAATGCCGACCCAGATCAGGTCGGGCTTAAGCTGGCGCAAGGTCGGCGCATCGATTCCCAGGCGGGCGTAGGCCCGCGGCCGCTGGTTCGTGGCGAAGATATCCACCGGGAGTTCTCGAATCATGCGTTGCAGCAATTCGCGCCCATGGCTGGAGGCCAGGTTCAGGGTGACCGCCTGTTTGCCGAGGTTGTTCGGCAGGTAGTAGGTGCCCATGCCCGACTCGGCCGGCGCCAGCTCGCGTCCGACCCACCGGTTGGGATCGCCGCGCGGCGGGTTCTCGACCCGGATGACACGCATCCCCTCCGCTGCCAGCCGCATGGTCAGAAAGGGCAGCGTCATCGCCTGCTCGATGGCGAGCACGGTCAGCCGGCGGAAGAGGTCGGGGCGGTCGGTCGCCATGGCCGGATCAGGCGACCGGGCGCTTCTCGGCCAGATGAATCAGGACGCCGAAGGCATCGCGCGGGTGGACAAAGGCCTCCCGCCAGACTTTCCCCTCGAAGGTCACGCCCGGAGGGTAGGTGTGGCGGGAGACGATGCGCCCTCCCCGGCGTTCCAGCTCGGCCACGGCGGCATCCAGGTCGTCCACTTCGAAGGTGATGTGGTGCACGCCGGGCCCGCCATGCGCCTCGAGAAAGCGCGCCACCGGGCTGTCAGGCCGGGTGGCCTGGAGCAGCTCGAGGGTGCTTTCGCCGAGGCGGAACGGCCGGTAGCGGATGCCCATGTCTTCGATGTGCTCCTCGGGCTGGAAGTGCGCGCCGAACCAGCCCTCGAAGAAGGCCTGGGCCGCGTCGAGGTCCGGGACGGCCAGCGCCAGACGTTCGACACGGCGGACAAAGGACATAGCGTCCTCCTTAGCCAAGATGTGCGCTCACTTCGGTGAGAGTGTCGAGGAAGCGGAGGTTGTGCTCATGAAGACCGACCGTCACGCGGAAGGCGTCGGCGAGTCCGAAGGCCGCCAGCGGCCGCACGATGACGCCGCGGTGCAGCAAGGCATCGACCAGGGCAGCGCACTCGGGGACTTGGGGCACGAGTAGGAAGTTGGCCTGGCTCGGGACGGGCGGCCGACCGGCGGCGGTCAACCCGTCGCTGAGATAGCGGCGCTCGGTCGCGACAAGTGCCCGGCTGCGGGCGTGATAGTCGTGGTCATCGAGGCTGGCCATCGCCGCCTGGGCCACCGGCGAGCCGGTGTTGAACGGGAGCACGGCGTGGAGCAAGTATTCGATCACATCCGGTCGGGAGACGCCGTAGCCGACGCGCAGGTTGGCCAGGCCGGCGCTCTTCGAGAAGCTGCGGACGGCGATGACCGGGCGGCCGGCGCGCACGAAGGCCAGGCTGTCCACCGCCGCCGGATCGTCGACGAAATCGACATACGACTCATCGATGACGACGACGACGTGTTCGGGCAGGCGGTCGAGAAGCGCCTCGACTCGGGCGTGCCCGAGCGCCAGCCCGGTGGGGTTGTTGGGCGAGCACAACCAGACGACTCGACTTTGTTCGGTCACCGCCTCGGCCATGGCGGACAGGTCGAGGCCGTAATCGGCGACGGGCTCGACCACGATCGGGCGGCCCCCGTACATCGTCGCCAGCAGGCGAAAAAGCGGGAACGTGACACGCGAGGAGATCCCCTCGCCACCTTCGAAGAGGAAAGACTGCCCGATGAGGCGCAGGACATCCGTACCGCCATTGCCGATGACGAAGTGGTTTTCCGTCAGGCCGCCGCCGTGGTGCTCGGCGAGCCGGCGGCGCAGGTCCAATTCGGCCGGGCCGGGATAGCGATGGGCCTCGGACAGCGCCTGGGTCAGTGCCTCCACGGCACGCGGACTCGGACCCAGCGCGTTCTCGTTGGAAGCGAGCTTGATCACGTCGCCGAGGCCGAGCTCGCGCCGGGCTTCTTCGGCGGACTTGCCGGCGATGTACAGCGGAACCTGTAGCAACTGTTGGTTGAGCAGACGCTCGTTCATGCCTTCTCCCGTCCGGACTCCGCCTGCAACGCCTGCAGCACTCGCTCCGGCGTCATGGGCAGGCGGGTCAGTCGGACGCCCGCAGCCGCGTACACGGCGTTGGCGATGGCCGCCGCCGTGGGCGTGCCCCCCATCTCGCCGACACCTTTGGCGCCGAAGGGTCCGCCGGGGTCGTCGGTCTCGATGATCACGGTCTCGATCGCCGGCATGTCGGCGGCGGTGAACAGGCGGTAGTCGAGCAAGTCCGGATTGAGCACACGACCGTCCTGGATCAGGAGCTCTTCCGTCAGGGCGTAGCCGAGTCCCATATGGGCGCCGCCCTCGATCTGCCCCTCGACCGCCATCGGGTTGATCGCTCGGCCGACGTCGTTGGCGCACACCAGCCGCAGGACGTGCACCTGCCCCGTCTCGAGATCGACCTCGACCTCCGCCATCTGCGCGCCGAAGCCGTAGGCCGCCGAGATGTTGCCCTTGTAGGTCGCCTTGTCGACCAGTTGCGTCGGCGGGTCATACCATCCCTCGCCGACCACGATCTGGCCGCCTTCGCGGAAGTGGCGCGCCCGCACGACCTTCTCCAGGGGAAGCGACCGGCCATCGCTGCGGGTGCGGATCGACCCCTGGCGGGCTTCGAGGTCGTCCGGCGTCACCGAAAGCAGCTCGGCCGCGGTTTCGAAGAGCTGTCGCCGGGCGTCGAGCGCCGCCTGGTGGGCGGCGTTGCCGGCGATGAACGTGGTCCGGCTGGCGTGGACGCCGACGTCCCAGGGTTTGATGTCGCTGTCGCTGTTGTGCACGCTGATGGAATCGATTCCGAGGCCGAGCACCTCGGCCACGATCTGCGCCAGAGCCGTTTCCGATCCCTGGCCGATCTCCGAGCTGCCGGTGATGACCATCACACGGCCGAAATCATCGACCTTGACGGTGGCCCCACAGCCGTCGCTGCGATAGATACGGGCCCCGCCGCCGACGTTCAGCGTCGCGGCGAAACCGACGCCCCGACGCAGATGGGAGGCTCCAGGTTGACCCCGCCGCCGCGAGGCGGAAGGCCCTTCGCCCGGGGACGGCGTGCCGGGGTCGGCGCGCGCCCCGACCGCCATCAGGCACTCCCGCAGCCCGCAGCTGGTGATGCGCAGCCCCTGCGGCGTCTCCTCGTTCGGCAGGTTGGCGTTGAGCAAGCGGAAGGCGATCGGGTCCATCGCCAGCGCTTCCGCCAGACGGTCCATCATCGTCTCGACAAAGAAGGTCGATTGCGGATTCCCATAGCCGCGCATGGCGCCGGTGATGGGGTTATTGGTGTAGACGCAATCCGCTTCGAAGCGGACGTGCGGGACGCGGTAGAGCGAGGCGGTCGTCTCCAGCATCACCAGCGGTGTGACGGTTCCCCAGGAGACGTAGGCGCCGGTGTCGAGGAGAGCCTTCACGTCGCGGAAGGTGAGCCGGCCGTCGCGGCGCACACCGGCGCGGATATGGACGCGAGCCGGCTGGCGGACGGGGCAAGCCAGGAACTCCTCCGGGCGCGAAAACGCCAGGCGCACCGGACGCCCGCTCTTGCGCGCCAGCAGGGCGACGATCGGTTCAAACGGATAGATGTCCAATCCACGCCCGAACGCGCCGCCGACAGTCGTCTGCAGGATGCGGATCCGGCTGCCATCCAGTCCGAGAGCCTCGCCCAGATCGCGCTGAAGCAGGAAAGGGATCTGCGTGGCGCTGTAGAGCGTCAATCGCCCGTGTGGATCGAAGGCGGCGACGGCGGCGCTTGTTTCCATGGCGGCATGCGTGACGTAGGGGAGCTCGAAATCGGCCTCGAGGACGAAATCGCTTTCGGCTTCACCGGTGGCCAGGTCGCCATGCTCGTAGCGGTAGGCCTGGAAGAGATTCGTCCCCCGCTCGGGGTGCACCAAAGGCGCCCCCGGCTGGAGGGCGGCGGCCGCGTCAAAGACAGCCGGAAGAGGCTCGAGCTCCACTCGGATCAGGCTGAGCGCTTCCTCGGCCAGGTCGGGGTCGACCGCGGCGACGGCCGCCACTTCGTCGCGCAAGCTGCGCACGATCTGCTTGAGCGGCGTGTTGTCCTTCCCGTAGCCGAACTTCGATGGCGGGTTGTCGGCGGCGGTGAGGAGGGCGTGGACGCCGCGCAGCCGGGCGGCTCGGCCGAGGTCGACGTCGACGACGCGGGCATGCGCCTGGGCCGCATACAAGATGCGGCCGTGAAGCATGCCGGGTAGGCGCACGTCGTGGGCGTAAGTTGCGCGGCCGCTGGCCTTGTCGGCGGCGTCGAGCTTGGGGATGCGCCGGCCGATCATCGACGGCGCGTTCATATCGAGGCGCTCCGTGCCTGCTGCGGAGAGGATTCACCGGCAGCCGCCAGGACGGCCTCGACGATCTTGACGTATCCGGTGCAGCGGCACAGATTCCCGGCAAGGGCTTGCCGGACCTCGACCTCGCTGGGCGAGGGATTCTCCTGCAGCAGCGCCACCGCGCTCAAGACCATCCCGGGCGTGCAATAGCCGCATTGAATCCCGCCCCGCTCGACGAGCGCCTTCTGCACCGGGTGGAGTGCGCCCGGGGGCGTGACCCCCTCGATCGTCAGGACCTGGGCGCCTTCGCAGTCGGCGGCCAGCACCAGGCAAGAGCTCACGGGGTGGCCGTTCAGAAGGACGGTGCACGCGCCGCACTCGCCCGAGTCGCAGCCCCGGTGGGTGCCGAGCAGGCCCAGGTCTCCTCGCAGCAAGTCGAGAATCGAGCGCCGCGTGTCCAGGTAGACCTCGCGTTCGTCGCCGTTGACACTCAGACGCAGCAAACGCTTCACCGTCGTTCCCTCTCGCCGCCACCGGCGTGGACCGCCTCGAGGCCCCGGCGCACCAGGATCTCCACAAGGCGTCGTCGGTAGGAGGCCGTAGCGCGCACGTCGTCGATCGGCGAGCACTCCTCGGACGCGGCCGCGGCGGCGCGCGCCATTGCCGCCGGGCTTTCATCTCCGTCCTGCAAGGCCTCCTGGGCGCGCCGGGCGATCATCGGCACCGGAGCCACCGCGCCCAGGGCGATGTGGGCCCGTGCATCCCTCCCGTTGGAGGGAATGCGCCGAACTGCCACGCCGACGACGGCAATGTCCATGTAGGCGCGCGGCGTATGCTTGAGGTAGACGGCGGTCCCGTTCGGCGGCGGCAGTAGGATCTCGACGAGCAACTCGGATTCCGCCCGCGCCGTCCGACCTGGCCCGAGAAAGAAGGCCTCCAGCGGCAGGCGGCGGTCGCCGGTCGGTCCGACGAGCCGGACTTGGGCGTCGAGCACCAGTAGGGGTGGGGCGAGATCGGCCGAGGGTGCGGCGTTGCACAGGTTGCCGCCGACCGTCGCCAAGCTGCGAATTTGCTCGGAGGCCATCACCGCCGCGGCCTTGGCCAAGCAGGGGTAATGTTGGCGGACGACCGGCGAGCGCGTCAGTTGACGCAGCGTGAGCCGAGCACCCAGGCGCAGTCCCTGTCGAGGATCGAACGACAGTCCGTCCAGCTCCTCCAGGCGACGGAGGCTGACGATGGCGCGCGGCGTGACATCTCCTGACCGCATCTGTAGCAGAAGGTTGGTCCCGCCGGCCAGCGGCACGGCCTCGCCGTGTAGCTCGGTGATCAGGCTGAGCGCCTCCGGCAGGCTGGTGGGGGAGTAGAGGTCGAAGGCGCGCATCGGTCTCCTGCCGTCAGCCCGTCTCTCGGGCGGCGATACGCATGGTGTCTTCGGCTGCTCGGGCGCCGGCCTCGAGGGCCTGCAGGTTGCGCTCGCGCCGGCCCGGCTCCAGGTCCTCCAGGTAAGCTCGTAGCGCGCCCTGCGGGATCGGGAGGCAGCCGAGCGCCGTGGCGAATCCGACGACGACGGTGTTGACCAGCGAGGCCGAGCCCAGGGCCAGGGCGATAGAAGAAGCGGGAAAGGAATGGACGGCAATGGCCTGCTGCTCCAGCAGGGCGTCGAGATCGTAGCCGAGCCCGTCTTCGGCGTTGACGACGCAGACGCCGCCGGGGCGCAAGAACGGCAGGGCTCGGACGGCCTCGTTGGCATCGAACGCCAGGAGCACGTCGGCCGTGCCGCGGCGGATGAGCGAGGAGAGGTACGGCCCCAACTTGACATGGGAGAGCACGGAGCCCCCGCGCTGGCTCATGCCATGGGTCTCTGCGGCGATCACCGGCCAACCGAGCGCCACGGCAGCCTGCGCCACCAGGCGCGTGGCGAAGACCACGCCTTGCCCGCCCAGGCCGGCCAGGATCAGGCGCGTCCCCGGCGCAGGCGAGACGTGATTCACAGGCTGGGGGCGATCGCGGCGAGGCGCGGCACGATGAAACCCTTGTAGCAGGCGTCAATGCACTGACCGCAATCAACACAGACGGCGGGGTCGACGTCGACGCGGCTGCCATCCGGGCGCAGGACGAGCGCCGGACATTCGAAGGCTTCGACGCAGTAGCGGCACCCATCGCACTCCTGGGTGATCGACACCGGCACCGGATGCGCGAGCAACGGCGCCGGGTCGTGCAACACGCACGGCCAGTCGGCGATGACGACCGCCACGCCGCCGTCGGGGGCCTGGGTGTGATCGTGGGCGCGGCGGAGCACCTGGCGAAAGGCCTGGTGCTCGTAAGAGCTGGCGGTCTCGACGAAGGTCACGCCGCAGGCCCGGACAAGTTCGGGGATCGAGACCTGGCGCTGCGCCGGCTGCGACGGCGTGGCGGCGGTCGGCTGACCGCCCGTCATAGCGGTCGTGTGGTTGTCGAGAATGACCAGGACGAAGCGGGAGTCGGTGTGGACGGCGTTGATCAACGGGGAGAGGCCGGCGTGCAAGAAGGTCGAATCGCCGATGGTGGCCAGGATCGGGCGGTGGTCGCCGGTCAGGCGCGCGGCCTTGTACAGTCCGTCGGCGATCGTCACGCCCGCCCCCATGTCGAGAAAGGTGTCGACGGCGCGCAGGTTGGTGCCCAGCGTGTAACAGCCGATGTCGCTGGGGTAGATGGCATGGGGACCGAACTCTCGCTTGAGGGCGAAGAACGCCGATCGGTGCCCACAGCCGGGGCACAGCCGCGGCGGGCGCGGGGGCAGGGGAAGGGCGGCGATGTGGCGTTCGAAGACAGGTTCGGGTAGCGGGGCCAGGGTGTGGCCCGTCGCTTCCAATGTCCGATGCAAGATGTCGAACACAACCTCGGGCGAGAGCTCGCCGGCTGACGGTACCGTGCCGTCGAGCCGGCCGAAGACGCGGCTGCGGTCGGGGATCTGGAGCTCGATGCACACGTCAGGTTCTTCGAGAACGACGGCCCGGTCGACCCCGGCCAGGAACTCGGCGACGAGCCGGCGAGGCAATGGGAAGGGCGTCCCGATCTTCAGGATCGGTACGGCCACGCCCAGCTCGCCGAGGGCTTCGACGGCGGAGGCATAAGCGACGCCAGCGGCGATCACCCCGAGGCGAGCATGCGCCGCCTCCCCCTGGCGCCGATTGAAGGGCGACTCCTCAAAAAGCGCTTCGATCTGGCGCAGCTTCTCCACGAGTTCGAGATGCAGCCGGTAGCGCAGACGCGGCGTAGCGGCCCAGTGGCCGGGGTCCTTGCGGAACCCTGATGGTTCGACCGGGGCATAAGGCGTTGCCTGCCCCTCCAGCGCAAGGGCCTGCAGGGCGTGGCACAGGCGCGTCGTCGGCCGGAGTAGCACCGGGGTGGAGAAGCGCTCGGAAAGTTGCAACGCCGCGCCGACCATCCGCCGCGCTTCGTCGGGAGTCGAGGGGTCGAACACCGGCACTTTGGCGCTGAGCGCCAGAAGGCGTGAGTCCTGCTCGGTCTGCGACGAGTGGGGCCCGGGGTCGTCGGCCGGGATGACGACGAAACCGCCGCGCACGCCGGTGTAGGCGGCGCTGAAGAGCGGGTCGGAGGCGACATTGAGCCCGACCTGTTTCATCGCCACGGCGGCACGCAACCCCGACCAGCTGGCGGCCAGAGCCACCTCGAAGGCGACCTTCTCGTTGGTCGACCACTCGGTGTAGATCTCGCGACCCATCCGCTCGCCGAAGCGGCCAACGGCGGCCAGGACCTCCGACGAAGGCGTCCCCGGGTAGGCGGTGGCGACGCGCACGCCGCTCTCGACCAGTCCCACCGCGATCGCCTCATTCCCGAGAAGGACTTGAACTCTCATGCCCGCCAGCCTGCCGACAAACGTGCTGGAACATCTCGCCCGGCCATCCGCCCCTCTCCGCCTTTCGACTCGGCGGATGACGGCCGCCGCATGCGGAGAGGACCGACAGGCTGCTCCCGGAACGACCCCGGGACAATGTCCGCCAGGGTCACCGGGAGGGGCCGTGCAGGCTGGGTCGCGAGGCGATGCGGTTCCCTTGGCATCCTGCTACTCGTCGAAGACGAACGTCGGTTCTTCATACAGCCGGACCCGGTTGTGGCGCAGTTGGGACTGCAGGCGATCGTGCAGCCAGGTGTTCTTCTCCTCCAGCGGCCGGTCGCTGGCGAGGACTTCGAGCGGAACGTTGACGCCCAAGGCCCGGCCGGCAATCAGGTGGCGAGTAATCCCCATCGGCAGCTTGGTCTCGTTGGTGGCGCAATGGGTCACATCGGCCGGGGTGAACGGAGGGAAGAGGATGATGGCGGTGAGCCCGGGGTGAAGGGTGAGCAGCGCCGGCAGGTTGACCTCGGCCGCCCGATGGACTTCGGCTTTGCCGCGGTAGGTGGCGACGGCCTGGCTGAGGAGGCGGATGTCCTCTTTCGGATCCTGGCGGTTGGGAAAGGCGAAGGCGTGTCCCTCGCTGGCTAGCACACCGAAGAGAGAGCGGCGCGCGTTCAGGGCTGCCTGGAGCTCGGGCAGGTCGCAGACGAAGGTCCCGTGCGGTGCGAGCCGGCCGAGAGCATTAGCCAGGCTCGAACTGGGGAAGCCGACCAGGACATGCTGCCATGTGCGCAGCCGGACGGACGGGTCATCGTAGCTGACGACTTGCACCAGGACATGCGGGAGGCCGAGCTCGGTCAGCGCCGTCACGCGGGTGGCGCCGTCGAGGACGATGTAGACCTCTCCCGCCTCGACGACGATGACCGGGTTCTTGAGGATGTGCTGGTGGCGGAGACTGACCTCCAGGCGCCGGGCGCGCCACGGGTCGAAGTCCTCGTGCAGCCGGAGCCGGCTGAGAGGGACGATACGCAAGCGGAGCGACGTTGGGTCCAGTCTCATTCTCGTGAGGACGGGGGCCCGGAGTCCAAGGCCCCCCATGCGTGCGGCCTTCGACGCCTGGGCCCCCGGTCCTTCTCACGCGGCGGCGATGGCCGCCGGCACCTTCGGCAGATGCGTCATGGCCTCGGCCACAAGCTCCTGCGGGTACTCGTAGTCCTTCAGCTCACCTTTCATGTAGGCGTCGTACGCGCCCAGGTCGAAGAGACCGTGGCCCGAGAGGTTGAAGGCGATCACGCGCTTCTTGCCTTCGGCCTTGGCTTTGAGCGCTTCGTCGATGGCGACGCGGATGGCATGCGCCGATTCGGGCGCGGGCAGGATGCCTTCCGCGTGAGCGAACTGCACCGCGGCCTGGAAGGTGGGCACCTGATTGACGGCGACGGCCTCGATATCACCGTGGTCGTACAGGGCACACACGTGGGGAGCCATTCCGTGGTAGCGCAGCCCGCCGGCATGAATCCCCGGCGGCACGAAGGTGTGCCCGAGCGTGTGCATCTTGACGATAGGCGCCATCGCCGCCGCGTCGCCGAAGTCGAAGGCATACTTGCCCTTGGTCAGGGTGGGGCAGGCCGTCGGCTCCACGGCGATCACGCGGGTCTTCTTCCCGGCGGTGAAGTTCTGATGCAGGAAGGGAAAGACGAAGCCGGAGAAGTTGCTGCCGCCCCCGACGCAGCCGATGACCATATCCGGGTACTCGCCGGCCATCTCGAACTGCTTCAGGGCCTCCAGGCCGATGACGGTCTGGTGCATCAGCACCGGTCCGAGCACCGAGCCGAGGGAGTACTTGTACTTGCCGCCCGAAGTGACGGCCGCCTCCACCGCCTCGGAGATGGCCATACCCAGCGTGCCGGGGCTCTTGGGGTCCTCCGCCAGCACTTTGCGGCCATACTGGGTCTTGTCGGATGGGCTGGGCGTGACGCTGGCGCCGAAGGTCTCCATGATGATGCGACGATAGGGTTTCTGGTCGTAGGAGACCCTGACCATGTAGACATGGCACTCGAGGCCGAAGAAGTTGCAGGCCATCGCCAGGGCCGTGCCCCACTGCCCGGCGCCGGTTTCGGTGGTGAAGCCGGTGACACCTTCCTCCTTGGCGTAGAAGGCCTGCGCCACGGCGGTGTTCGGTTTGTGCGAGCCGACGGGCGAGACGCCTTCGTATTTGTAGTAGATGTGGGCCGGCGTGTCGAGCGCCTTCTCGAGGCGGCGGGCGCGAATCAACGGCGAAGGCCGCCACATCTTGTAGATCTCACGCACCGGCTCCGGGATCTCGATCCAGCGCTCGGTGCTCACGGCTTCCATGATGAACTTCATCGGGAAGAGCACCGACAGGAATTCCGGCGTCACGGGTTCCATGGTGCCCGGATGCAGCACGGCGTTCCACATTGTCTTGCCGGGATCGACGGGAATGTCGGCGTTGATGTTGTACCAGGCCTTGGGGATGTCTTTCTCGGAGAGGTTGAAGTGCGTCTGATCGGTCATGCTGAGTCCTCCTCGGACGAAGATGGCGGACGGCGAGAGCTTGGGGGCGTTACGGCCAGGGTGGGAGCTCCTTCCTTCAGTCGCCGTCGCGGGCCGACGGACGCTTGCGGGTGTAGACCGTCTTGAACTGCAGCAGGAAGACGAGCTGGCAGTCCGAACATCCCTCCGGGATTTCCGCCGCCCGGATCGGCTCGAGGCGGACCTCGTAGCCGAGCTGGCGGTAGAGCTCGACGACTTCGGCCGACCGCTGGCCGTCGGCGATGAAGCGGCGTTCCCACCCTTCGGCCAGCAGCGCCGGGTCGGGCTCTTCGACTCCAGCGCCCAGCCAGCGGCCGCCGGCCCCTTGCGGGAGGCCATCGCGCCGGCCCCGCCCTCTATCGGAATTGGGAGACATCGCCTCGGTCACGACGCCTCCGACGTGGCCGCGGGCGTGAGGGCGGCCGGTGTCTCGGCCATCCGGCGCAGCCGATGGAGGCCGAGCGCGGCGGCGCCCAACGCGCCGACGTACTGCACCATTTCACCTTGGGGCAGGTTGACCTCCGCCTCGAGCTTTTCCCGGAGAATGCGGGCCATGCTCTCGAAGCGCAGGATCCCGCCGGCGACGGTCACCTCGGGCTGCATCTGCACGCGTTTCATCAGCTGCACCGAGCGGTCGAGCAGCGAGGCAATGGCGCCGTGCATGATGTCGGCCGGCGGGGCGCCATGGGAGAGGTGATTGATGACCTCCGACTCGGCAAAGACGGCGCACACACCGGAGATGGCCACAGCTTCCTTGGAAGTAGCCACCAGCGGGCCGATCTCCTGCGTGGTGTAGCCCATGTAGCGGGCGGTTTTCTCCAGGAAGGCGCCGGTGCCGGCGGCGCACTTGTCGTTGAGCCGGAACGACCGGACGCGTCCGGCCTCGTCGAGGCGCAAGGCCTTCATCGTCTGGCCGCCGATATCCAACACGGTGTTCGTCCCGGGGAAGAGCAGCCGGCTGCCACGGGCGTCGGCCGTCAGATCGGTGACCTGGATGTCGCGGAAGGGGATCTGGTAGCGGCCGTAGCCGGTGGTGACGATATAGGCGACATCGCTGCGCTGCAGCCCGGCCATCTCGAGGGCCGCCCGGAACGCCCGTTCGGCCGCCTGTTCGAGCTTGAAGCCGGTGTGCTCCATCGCCTTCCCGACGATGTGTTCTGAATCGGAGAGCAGGACGGCCTTGGTGTAGGTCGAGCCGACGTCGAGGCCGGCGCTGTAGTTCATGCCTCCGCCTCGCGGCTGGCCGCCGGGACACG
>CAZMVJ010000025.1:0-20408 GCA_964569445.1 uncultured Anaerolineaceae bacterium
CCATGTCGAGCATGCGGTCGGCTTCGTCCAGCACCAGGATCTGCAGGTCGTCGAAGCGGATGTGGCCGCGGTCCATGTGGTCCAGCAGCCGGCCGGGCGTGGCGACGATGAGGTCGACGCCCTTGCGCAGTTGCTCGGATTGGCGGCCGAGCGAGGCGCCGCCGTAAACGGCGCAAACGCGCATATCGGTGTATTGCGCCAGCTGGCGGGCGTCTTCGGTGATCTGCATCGCCAGCTCGCGGGTGGGGGCCAGCACGACCATGCGAGGGTTCTTGCCGCGGACTCCGGCGCCCAGGCGCTGGAGCGAGGGCAGGACGAAGGCGGCGGTCTTGCCGGTGCCGGTGCGGGCCAGGCCCATCACGTCGTGGCCTTCCAGCGCCGGGGGGATGGCCTGCGCCTGGATCGGCGTCGCGACCTCGAAACCCAGCTGCTTCACAGCACGCAGCAGGGGTGCATCCAGATTGAACTGCTCGAAACTCATTCTTCCTTTTACTTCCGTCCTTTTCGGGTTGGATCTCCGGCAACAAAACACCGCTCCGGATCCTGGAGCGGTGTGCCGGGCCGATCCTGTTTCACTGAGGCGCAAGTATACCACAAGCCGGGATTTCCTTCGCCTCGTCCTTATTCCTTTCAATCCCCAGTCCTCGCTCTCTGATCACCCCTCTTTAGCCCCCCCTCAAGGGAGGGCAGTGGGGGGGAATGAGCTTCCCCCCCACACCCCCCTGCAATGGCGCCATTCGTCTGAGATGTCGGTGCGGGCAATTGCGCAAGAGGGTGATCTTGATCCGACACATGCGAGAGTCCGTTCCGTTACAGACGGCGAGTCGTCCACCGAGGACAGCACCGCCTCACTGATGTCGAGCGTAAGACTCCGGCATCCGCAGGTCGCGCGCCCTCCTCGGACGCGGAACCCGGCCATCGCGAGGGGGGTTCGGGGGGACGACTTTCGTCCCCCCGGAGTCCCCCCTGGCAGGGGGGACCATAGGGGGGTGGAAAGAGAAGGGGAACTTAGGGGGTAAACAGAGAGGGGGACAATGGGGGGTGAACAGGAAAGGCGCGGAAGTCGTTAGAACTTTCGCGACCATCCCTTCGGCCAGCGCTCGATGACCACCTTGGTCTGCGAGAAGAACTCGACGGCGTGGCGGCCCTGGCCATGCAGCGTACCGAAGAATGAGTCCTTCCATCCGCTGAAGGGAAAGAAGGCCATCGGCGCCGCCACGCCGAGGTTGATGCCGATGTTGCCGGCCTGCGCGCGATGGCGGAAGAGGCGCGCCGCCTCGCCGCTGCGCGTGAACAGACAGGCCATATTGCCGTAGCGTCCGCCGTTGACCAGCTCGATGGCCTGCTCGACTGTCTCGACTCGCATCAGTCCCAGCACCGGCCCGAAGATCTCGTTGGTCGCCACGGTTGAGGCAGCCGGCACGTCGCTCAGCACCGTCGGGCCGACGAAGTAGCCGCGCTCGTACCCGGTCACGCTGCGCCGGCGCCCATCGACAGCGGCGCCGGCGCCGTCGTCGACCCCGCGCTGGATCATCGCCTCGATGCGCTCCCTGGCCTGGGGCGTGATCACCGGCCCCATCTCGACTCCGTCGTCCAACCCGCAGCCGACTCGCCGGGTGGCGGCGGCCTCGGCGATCGCCGGCCGGAACCAGCCATCGGCCTCGCCCACCGTCACCGCCAGCGACCCGGCCAGGCAGCGCTGCCCGGCATTGCCGAAGGCGCTGTCGGCGACGATGCGGGTCGTCATCGCCGGATCGGCGTCGGGCAGGATGATCAGCGGGTTCTTGGCCCCGCCCTGCGCCTGGACGCGCTTGCCGTTGGCGGCGGCGCGGGCGTAGACGTGACGCGCCACCGCCGTCGAGCCGACGAAGCTGATGGTGGCGACGCCCGGGTGATCGAGCAGCGCATCGACCGCCGCCGCCGCGCCGTGAACCAGGTTGACCGTCCCCGGCGGGAAACCGGCCTGGCGGATGAGCTCCACCACCAGCGTCATCGTCAGCGGGCAGCGCTCGCTGGGTTTGACGACGACGGCGTTGCCGCAGGCCAGGGCGTAGGGCAGAAACCAGAACGGGATCATCCCCGGGAAGTTGAAGGGGCAGATGATGGCCGCCACGCCCAGCGGCTGGCGGATGAGATATTCGTCGATGCCCTGGGCGATATCCTCCGAGAACTCGCCCTGCAGCAGCGACGGAATGCCGCAGGCGACCTCGACGTTTTCGATCGCCCGCTGCATCTCCCCGCGCGCTTCGGCCAGCGTCTTGCCGTTCTCGCGCGTGATCGAGCGCGCCAGTTCGTCGAGGTGTTCCTGCAGCAGCCCTTTCAAGCGGAAGAGCGGCTGAATGCGCTCGCCGGCCGGGACTTCGCGCCAGATTTCGAAGGCGGCGCCGGCGGCCTCGACGGCCGCCGCCACCTCGGTCGCGCCCGAGAGCGGCACGCGCGCCAACACCTCGTCCGTCGCCGGATCGCGGACCTCGACGGTTTCGGCCGTCAGCGCCGGGACGGATCGACCGTTGATCAGGTTTGGCAAGGATGGATCTCGGGTCATGAAGCGACCTCACGCAACCTCAAGGCCTGGTGGAACCGGGCGACCCCGCCCTGGCGCGTCTCTACTCGCATAGCACACGCATCAGGTCAGTCTGATTCTCCGACGAGAAACCGGGTGGCGGGGCGTTGGCGATCGCGTCGCAAAGCGCATGACGAATCTCCTCGTCGTAGCCGATGCGCGAGGCGATCTCCGCCGCCTGATCCATCCGGCCGGCGGCGACGTAGGCCTCCAGGAAGGGCAACCACTCGGACCGGTCGAGCGGACGAGCTGACCCGTCTTCGACGGTCTCGGCCAGCCGGAGGACCTCAGCCCAGTCTCCGCGCTGCCGCGCCAGAGACGCCTGCTGATAGAAGGAACACCAGCCATGGCCCGGCTCGGGCCCGAACAAGGCGGGGAGCTCGAGAGTCGGCGCCTGCCGGAGGTCAATCAGGGAGGTATTGGAATAGGGAGCCAGGCTGCGGACCAACCCATCCGCCTCGACCGGGAATTCCGGGCGGCGGCCGTCGAGGAAGTGGACACACGACGCCACCGTCGGACGGCTGGCCACGAGCACGCGGTTGTAGTCGCGGGAAAAGCCGGCGATCTCGCGCACGCCGCGCTCGTCGTGGACTCCCAGGCGCACCTTCTCGGCCGTCGCCTCGGTGAAGACCTCCGAGGCGATCTGAATCGAGGAGGACGTCGGATTGTAGATCAGGTTGGCGGGGGCCCAGACTTCGTAGTCTTCATAGTAGCCATCGATCGGGAGCTCCGCCAGGAGGACCGTCCCTGGCTCGACTTGCGGGGCGCGCCAGGCGAGCTGCCACCAAAGCTGTCGCTGCGCCTCCCAGAACCCGGCCCAATGCATGCCGTTCAGGTATTGCGTGAAGATGGCGATCGTCAACAGCCCCATCAGGATCCACCGGCGAAAGGCCGGACGGGTGAAGGCCCACAGGAAACCTATCGTAACCAGGGAGGCGGCCAGCGTCGCCTGCAAAGTGTACCGGTCATAGCCGTTCCCCCAACGCACGTCGCGGAAGGCGAAGATCAAGGGAATCTGGCCGAGGACCAGTAATACGCCCCCGACGACGGCCATCTGTCGACCGTCGCTCTCTGGGCCTCCGGTTTTCGCTGCCGGCTCTGCCGAGGTGTGGCGGTGCACCCACCATGCGTAGACGGACGCCGCCAGCACGCCAGCCCCAGCCAGAAGGAAACCGATGATGCTCGGCCTGAGTTGGGCGGTGCTGCTGAGGTCGTAGTAGGGGACGGCCCAGCCTGCCACCAGAATGTCGGCGACGTCCTTGACGAGCTCCGCGCCCTGTTGAAGAAGAAGGCGGACCGGCTGGTCGAAATAGGCCTGGGAAATTCTGCCCAGATCGGTGGCACCGCGCAGGCTGTGAAAGACGGCTGAGCGCCAGAAGATCTGTCCCAGCGTGATCAGGGCGTACGGCAACCACCGTCGCACGACCCAACGCACTTTGCCACCGGTCTTCTCTTCAACAGGCGCCAGGAGCCAAAGAACGAGGGCCCGTCCGACCTCCAGGCCGATCATGTACTCGTACAGCAGCTGATAGAACAAGGCCGTCAGCAGCGCCGCCGCCGTCAGGAGCAACGCGACCCAAGGCCGCCTCGACCGGAGCGCGAACATTGTCAGCGTGATCGATAGCATCGCCGCGGCGTACGTGGTCAGCTGATTGGAGAAGGTCATGGCGTTGGGCTGTTGCAGGAAGCCGGGATAGAGCAACACCAGGGCGGCCGCCGCGGTCGTGGCGATCTTCCGCGACGGCCAGAGCCCGCGCAACAGCACCAGGCTGAGCGCCGCCGTCAGCCAACGCAGCCCGAACGAGTACATCTGCCAGGCGAGGGCGTTGTCCCCAAACCAGGCGTAGGTCCGGGCAAAGAGAACTCCGACAACCGGGCGATCGATCGAGAACATCGTGATGATGGCTTGCGGACCGCGAACGGCGCCGGCCCATAGAACGTACCAGTCGTCGCGGTAGAAGCCCAGCTGAGCCATCCAGGGACCGTACGCCAG
Source organism: uncultured Anaerolineaceae bacterium (assembly GCA_964569445.1). GTDB lineage: Bacteria > Chloroflexota > Anaerolineae > Anaerolineales > E44-bin32 > DATEVL01. The sequence continues at coordinate 4,557 of CAZMVJ010000025.1, forward strand.
AAGGCCGAGCAGCAGGAGCAGTCCGAGCGAGGCCAGCCACTCGAGGCGCAGGAAGGAGCTAGATCGGCCTTTCACAAGGATGATTCTACTCATGGCGCGAAGCTCCCCATTGAGCGCATCGTCGTCGACCCGCGGGCAAGGCGGACCGACCGCGTCCAATACGCGCAAGCGGGGTTTGAACTTGTGGAACCGGACCGCGCCGGTTACCCCTTCAGAGGAGGCATCGATGTTCGCCGGAGTTAACTGGTTAGCCGTTGTCGTTTGTGTCGTCGTCGCCATCGTCGTCGGATTCGTCTGGTACTCCAAACCCTTGTTCCTCAAGCCGTGGCTGGCGGGCATCGGCAAGCCGCCCGAGTTCGCCCAGCAGGCGCGGCCGATCAACTACGTCATCACCATCGCCGCCGCATTCGTCGAGGCTCTATTCCTGGCGGCCCTGATCGGCGTCATGGGGGGAGCCGGCGCGGCGGCCGGGCTGCAGGCCGGCTTCCTGGTGTGGCTCGGCTTCGTCGCCACGACCTCGGCCGCCAATGCCGCCTTTGGCGACCGCGGCTGGACGGTATGGGGGATCGAGGCCGGCAACCACCTGGTGACGCTGCTGCTGATGGGACTGGTTCTGACTCTGATGCCCTAGAGCACCCCTCGCCGCGGCGGACGGAGGTCTTGGGCGCGGTATAATCCGCGCTTCTCGGCCGCTTTCCGCCGCGGCCGATGTTTTTCCCGCGACCGCCTTCTTCAGGGGGAGAGTGCCGTCGGCGGACGCGTGCCTCACACATTCCGAAAGAGCATGATCGAACGTCTGCGATCCACCTATCACGATTACCCCAGCAACTTCTGGGTGCTGGTCGGGGCGTCGTTCATCGACACCATCGGCCGCACGGCGATGATTCCGTTCTTCGCGCTGTACGTCACCCAACGATTCAATGTGGGGATGACCGAGGCCGGAATCCTCTTCGCCATCTTCTCGATCGCCGGCTTCTTCGGGAACATGATCGGCGGCGCGCTGACCGACCGCCTGGGCCGCAAGTCGATCATCCTCTTCGGTCTGGTGGTCAGCGCCCTGAGCAGCCTGGCGATGGGGCTGGTGAACAGCCTGTCGGCGTTCTATGTCCTGGCGGCGGCGGTCGGTTTGCTCTCCGACGTGGCCGGCCCGGCGCACGGGGCGATGGTGGCCGACATGCTGCCCGAGGCCAAACGCGCCGAGGGGTTCGGCGTCTTGCGCGTCGGCGCCAATCTGGCGTGGGTCATCGGGCCTTCGCTGGGCGGGTTGCTGGCGGCCTACTCCTACCTGTGGATCTTCGTCGCCGACGCCGTCGCCAGCACGATCACCGCCATCATCGTCTACCGCCTGCTCCCCGAGACGCGGCCGGAAACTCACGCCGTGGCCGAGCGCGAGACGATGGGCCAGACGTTCCGCGGCTACGGCACGCCCCTCACCGATCGACCCTTCGTAGCCTTCCTGGTCGTCTCGGCCCTGATGAACCTGGTTTACCTGCAGATGTACTCGACGCTGTCGGTTTTCCTGCGCGACGAGCACGGCGTGAGCCCGCGCGAATACGGGATGTTGATGAGCCTCAACGCGCTGACCGTCGTCTTCTTCCAGTTCTGGCTGACGCGCCGCTTGCGGCCGTATCGCCCGATGGCGCTGATGGCGGTCGGGGCCGCGCTCTACATGATCGGCTTCACCCTGTACGGCTTCGTGGGGGCGCTGTGGCTGTTCGCGGCGGCGATGCTGGTCATCACCTTCGGCGAGATGATCGTCATCCCGACGGCCCAGGCGCTCGTCTCGCGTCTGGCGCCGGAGGACAAGCGCGGTCGCTACATGGCCGTCTTCGGATTGTCGTGGGGGATCTCGTCGACCATCGGGCCGTGGGGCGCCGGCGTCATCCTCGACAACTACAACCCCAACTGGGTGTGGTACCTGTGCGGCATCCTGGCGGCGGTCTCCGTCGCCGGCTTCCTCGTGCTGGACGCCCGGACCCGGCAGCGCCTGGTGTTTGAGTCCGTCCCCGAAGCCGAGCCTGTGGCGGTATGAGCCGCTCCTCTCCCCGGGATCGCCCTACGCCGAAGCCTCGGGCGCTCGGCCGACCAGCGCCATCCGCCGCTGGGCCACGCGGCCAAGCGCCAGGTACCCGGCAAAGAGCAGGACGCCCGCCACCAGGCAGGTAGCCCAGAGAGTCGATGGCCCCCGTGTCTGATAGATCCAGCCGCCCAGCACCGGCCCGGTGAAGAAAGCCAGCCCCCACGCCGCGCCGAACACCCCTTGATACAAGCCGCGCTTGTCGATCGGCGCCAGGTCCGCTACGACCGAAGGCGCCACCGTCGCGCCGATGATCTCGCCCATCGTCCAGATCCCCACACTCAGAGCGTAGCCGCCGAATGTAGTCACGATCGCCGGCAGGCCGAAGCCGATCCCCAGCAACAAACCGGCGATCGCCAGCGCGCCGAAGCGCGGCCAGCGCGGGGCGGCATTGCTGGCCGGGATGCCGAGCACGACGATCAGCGCCCCGTTGAGGGCCACCGCCAGGCCGTATTGCTCCGGCGTCAATCCATGGGCGCTCATGTCGACCGGCAGCGTGACATGTCCCTGCGCGTAGATCGTCCCGAACAGGAGAGCCAGGCCGGTGAAGGCCAACAGCACCGGCTCGGCCCATAGCGCCCGCACGCGTTCGCCGACCGGTGTCGAGAGACGACCCTCCAGCTCCGCCGGCCGTGTCTCGCGCACGCCCCACAATACGATCAACCCGAAGAGGAATGTCGTCAGGGCGTCGCCTACGAAGAGCAGGAGATAGTTGGTCCGAGCCAGAAGGCCGGCGGCCACCGGCGCGATCGCGGCGCCGACGTTGATCGCCCAGTAGAGATAGCCGAAGGCGCGCGGGCGGTCGGCGGGGGGCACGATGTCGGTGATGGCGGCGCTGACCGCCGGGCGGTACAGGTCGGTGAAGAATCCCAGGACGGCGGTTCCAACCGCGATCCAGGCCACGCTGTCCGCCAAGCCGACGGCCAACATCGCCGCCGGCGCCACCAAGAGACTGAGCAGCATCACCGGCCGGCGGCCGAGTCGGTCGGCGATTTCGCCCCCCACCAGACTTGCGACGAAAGACCCGCCGCCGAAGAGGGACACCATCAGGGCCGCCTGGCTGACGGGAAGACCGCGTGGGCCTGTCAGATAGAGAGCCAGGAACGGAATCACGAAACCACCGAGGCGGTTGACGATCGTTCCGGCCCACAACAGCCAGAAGGTCCTGGGAAATCCGCTCCTGCGAAAGAATCCGAGTCGTCCGGTCATCGTGGCTTTCGGCTCCCGAGGGTCGTGGAGCAAATCGGACCGATTCTATCTCGACTCAACGCCGGTCGCGTTGCCGTCGGCCTTTTGAGGCGCCGGGCGCGTTTGACGAGATCCAGCGGATCGACGAGGAGCGGATGGCGGTCGGTTACTGGGATGGCGAGGCGACCTTCGTGGATGTCGTCGCCGTCGATGGTTCGCGCAGCGCGGTCGGCCAGGGCCGGCTCATCGGCCTGATGCGCCGCTGACCGCCGGGTCAATTCGGCGGGAGAAGGTAGATCTCCCAGCCGTACTCCAGCAGGCGCCGGTCGAAGGGCGTGTTGGGCACGGCGCAGTAGCCGAGCTGAGGCACCGCCGGGCAGAAGAGCCGGGCGGCGTCGACGTTGAACAAGCGGAAACGCTGAGTGGCGCGGAAGGCCGGGCGGGCAGCGGCGCCCAGGTAGGCACGCGCCCCCTCGTTCCAGCGGGCCGCATCGTGGGCGAAGACCCCCAGCCGCACCGACGGGTAGAACTGATTCTCAAAGACGGGCAGGACCACCAGGATGGTCTTGCCTTCCCATCCTTCCGCTTTCGGATCTTGAGAGCGGAATACCGCCACCGTCAGGTCGCTTCGGCCGCCCTGTTCGGTGACCAGGCTGGGGAAATGAACGCTGTATTCGCCGCCCTCCGGGTGATTGAGGAGCACGACGGCGTTCGGGGGCGCACCCTCAACGACGTCGTCGAGCATCTCGGCATTGGCCGAGTCGATCGCCAGCTGAAGCCGCCCGTTGGTGTAGTTGTTGGGAAGGGTCAGCACAAACAGCAGACCGCTCAGGACCAGCGCCGCGGCTCCGGCGGCGCGCCAGCCGCCCTTCTCATGGACCACGACCTGGCGCAGGACCGAGACCAGCAGCGCCCCGAGCAGGGCCGCTCCCACGGCGAAGGGCAGCAGGTAATACTCCGGCGCGAATTTCCAGGGCAGGTAGAGCGCGAACCAGAGGACCAACCACCCTGCCCAGCGTGCGGCTTCGCTCAGGCGAGGGCGCAGTCGTCCCAAGCGAAGCACCGCCAGGACCAGCAACGGAACCAGATAGAGGAAGTCACGGTTGAGCCAGTCGACCCACACCCTGGCGGTCTGGACCATCTTCTCCAGTTCGATTTGGTATCCGCTTCCATAGCCCTCGCGCAGCAGGCCGGGGTTCACGTAGAGGGAGCTCAGTCCGACATACACCACCAGCCCCAGCACGCACGCCATCAGGAACGACGGGTCTCGAAGATAACCCCGGGTGTGGACATCGACCCGGAATCTGCGCAGCGCCGCGCCGAGGCCCAGCCAGGTCAGGCTGATCGGAAGCAACAGCACGGCGGTTTCCTTCGTGTTGCAGGCCGCCGCCACCGCCAGGCCGGCGAGACCGACGGCCGCAACCCGCCGCGTGCCCCGGGAACGCTCCGCCCACAGGGCAAGGAGCAGGGCCAGCAGGATCCAGACGAGCTGTTGCAGCTCGGGCTTGGAAAGCGTGTAGGCATTCTCGATTACCGGACCGGACAGGACGAAGAGGCCTCCGGCGAGCGACGCCTCCCACCGATCGGCTCCGAGCTGGTGGGCCAAGGCAATTACGCCGGCCACGACCAACGCCAGCAAGACCGTGTTGCCGAAAAAGGACCAGAACGGATTGGCGCCGGCCAGCGCGTAAACCGCGGCGGGGTACAGCCAATAGAGCGGCCGCGCCCGGCCGCTCGCCGTCTCCAGGACCGCGCCCCAGTCTCCGTGAGAGACCTGCTGCGCGACTCGGAGGGTGGCGGGGTCATCGAAGAAGCCGAAGTGGGGATCGGCCAACCGCGGCAGCATCAGCAGAACGGCCACCAGGATGGGGGTCAGAAAAAGGAGGATCGTTTGCCTGCTGCGCGGGCTCACATCAGGTTTCCGCCGGGCTTGGCTGCGAAACCGATTCTACCGGCGTTCTCCTCGGGCGGTGAAGTCGACACGGCCGGAACCTCGAGAAAAAGAAGAAGCCCCCGCTTGGGGGCTTCTCGGATTCGGCGGTCGCAGGCGGTTAGAGCATGGTGACCGAGGCGGCCTGCAATCCCTTCGGGCCTTGCACGATATTGAATTCGACGCGCTGGCCCTCTTCCAGGTTACGGAAACCGTCACCGGTGATGGCGGAATAGTGGACGAAAACGTCCTCGCCGCCCTCGCGGGCAATGAAGCCGTAGCCCTTCCCGCTGTTGAACCACTTGACCGTGCCCTGAATTCGATCCGACATTGCTTTGCCTCCCAGGCAAGATGCAGATTAGGTGCCTGCTTGTTCTTCGGAGGTCGGGAGCCCAGGCAGTGCCGGCGGTGGAACAAACCGGCCCGAGCTCGCTTCAGCCCAGGCCTTGGTCCTTCGACTTCCAGACTGAACTTACATGCTACCTTGCCCGAAATCCTACCATGGGCCGGGCCAAAACCCAAGGCCGATTTTCGACTTCCAGACGCTCCGGGCCGGATCCACTCACCAACGTTCCAGTCCGACCTCCCGCTCCACGGGCACGAATCCGACCGACCGGTAGAGCCGCTCCGCCGGTGAATCGGCGTCAGCCACCAGAACCAGGGTCTCCAAGCCCATTTGCCCCAAGGCGTGGCGGGCAGCCTGATAGACCAGGGTCCCGGCGTAGCCGTGCCGTCGATGTTCTGGGTGGGTTTCAACCGTCTGGAACCGCCCGAGATTTCCGGTGTGGTAGATGCCGAGATCGGCAACCAGGGCTCCATCGAGGAAGGCGCCGAACCACGCCCCGTGGCCGGCCAGGGCCATGCTGCGGTAGCGCCTCATCTCGGCCTCCTTGAAGACGCGGTAACCGGCCTCGTCGTGCTCCTGCTCGCGGCAGCGAATCTGATTCTCGGTCGCCTGTCGCCAGTCGTCCTCCGACTCCAACGCGCGGACGGCGATCTCCACTGCAGCATGCGGCGGCGGGGTGACGGCCGAGGCGGTCAGGACCGAGCTGTGGATGAGTCGAAAGCCGCGCGCCACGAAAGCGTGCGCCGCGCCGGCGTCGCCCTCGGGCGAGTCCCAGCCGAAGGCTTGATGGCGCACCCGCGGCGGGGCGCCGATCTCCTCGGCGAAGAGGCGGGGCCAGCGCTCGTCGTCGCCCGGGGCCGGCGGGCGGTCGAACAACAGGAAGTTGCCCCAATAGAAGGTCGGGTTGGACGGCGTGCGGATGACGAGGTAGCGGCCGCGGTCGAGGATCTCGCCGTCGAAGCGGGGAAAGATCAGATCGGTGCGCCAGGCGAGGGAGCGAGGGTTCACGGGGCCGATCGTTCTGAATTATGCCACTCCCGGGTAGCTGTCGATCACCAAGCTGTCGGATCCCGAGCATCCCGGCGCGGATTTTCCGGAACTCGACCCAGCCTCGAGAAACCCGCGCGACGAGGAAAACGAGAGGAAGACGATGGGTTTGGTGACGTCCCGCCCCGCGGGTGTATACTCGGCCCCTGTTTCTCCTCGGGGTGCCCGAAGAGCCGGCCGCCAACCGGCCCAGCCGCATGACAGAGAATCCGTGGTCCGACGGCGGACCGTCTTTGGCATGAAAGCCTTGCCAAGACCAATCGTGGGAGGCATGACTTGACTTCATCCCAAGAGGCGATGCGGGTGCTGGAGGAGACCAGCCGCACGTTCTACATCCCGATCGCCGGGCTCCCTGACTCGCTGCGGGAGGCCGTCACTTCGGCCTACCTGTGCATGCGGGCGATCGATGAGGTGGAGGACCATCCAAGCCTCGACCCATCCGCCAAGGCGCAGGTGCTGCGGGGCATCAGCTCGCTCTTACAGGCTCAGCATGCTGTGGGAGCGCTGGACCACGCCGGGCTGGCCGCCGCCCTCTCGTCCCATCGCGACCAGCTTCCGGAGGTCACCCTGCGGATCGGCGAATGGGCCGGCTACGCTCCGGAGTCGATCGCCTTCCGTGTTTGGGACGGAACAGCCGCGATGGCCGACCGAATGGCTCATTGGGCGGCGCGAGGCTGGCGCATCGAAACCGAGGCCGATCTGGACCGCTACACCTTCGGAGTGGCCGGAGCCGTCGGGCTGCTCCTCTCGGACCTCTGGGCGTGGCATGATGGCACGCGCACCAACCGCACCGAGGCCATCGGATTCGGGCGGGGCCTGCAGGCCGTCAACATTCTGCGCAATCGCCCTGACGATCTGGCAAGAGAGAGGGACTTCTTCCCGCCCCAATGGAGCGCCGCCGAGATGCATGCCTACGCTCGGCGCAACTTGCGATTAGCGGAAGCCTACGTAACCGCCCTCCCGTCCGGACCCGTCAACGATTTCTGCAAGCTCCCCTTGGCCTTGGCCTGGCGCACGCTGACCGCCTTGCAAGAGGGCCAGGCGAAACTCTCTCGCACGGAAGTCGTTCAGATCATGCAAGGGGTGGGCTACAGGTGACCCGGCGGCACGACGTCGTGATCGTGGGGGCCGGGCCGGCAGGGTCGGCGGCGGCCTACTACCTGGCGACGGCCGGCTTCGATGTCCTCCTTCTCGACAAGGCCGAGTTCCCTCGCGACAAGACCTGTGGCGACGGATTGACCCCTCGGGCTCTGGCCGTGCTCGACGATATGGGCGTGCTGGATACGCTGCATCAGCACGGCTGCCGTGTCGCCGAGCTGGATATGATCTCCCCCGGTGGCGACAGCGTAACGGTGCCGATCCCCAGTCCGGGCCACAAGCACAAATACCTTCTGATCGTTCCTCGACTGATCCTGGATGACATTCTGAGGCAGCGGGCGATCGCCGCCGGCGCGGCCTTCCAAGGAAAGGTCGAAGTAATGGATCTGCGCAGCTCAGGGAGCCAGATCCAGGTGGCCGGCGTGCAACGCAGTCAGGCGGTCACTTTCCAGGCCCGGTTGGCGGTCGTCGCCACCGGGGCGAGCCTAAAGCTCCTGCGCCGAATCGGACTGGTGCGCCACAAGCCGGTGATGATGGTGGCGGCGCGGGCCTACTTCGAAGGCCTGGGGGAACAGGACGGCCACGTCCAATGCCACTTCGACGGCGTGACGCTGCCCGGGTATGGCTGGGTCTTCCCCCTCTCGCCATCCTCGGCCAACGTGGGAGCGGGAGTTATCCCGGCCGGCCTCTTTCGCCGGCCCAACCCCGTCCATTCCCATCGTGCCTTCAGCCTCTTCACCCAGTCACCCTCGCTCCAGAAAATGATGCAGACGGCGCGCCAGGTCGGCCCGCTCAGAGGGTTCCCCATCCGGGTCGACTTCGATCGGTCGCTCACCTTTGGCGACCGCGTTCTCTTGGCCGGCGAAGCCGCCGGGTTGGCCAATCCCTTGACGGGGGAGGGGATCGACTACGCCCTCGAGTCGGGGCGCATCGCCGCCGAGCACGCCGCCGTCATGTTGTCCAAGGACGACCTGGCGGGCTCTCGCTTTGCCAGTTACGACCGGGAGCTGCGTGGACGGTTTCAGCGGACGATCGTCGGCGCGCGGAGGCTGGGTGACCTGTACATGAATCCGTTTCTCCTCGACCGCATGGTCAAGGTCGCCCGGCGAAACGCCGACATTGGATCCCTGATCGGCGATGTGACCGTCGGCAATCGCGGGTTGGACGAGATGCTGTCGTTCAAAACGCTGTTTCGGTTCGCTCTGGCCGTTTGAAGCATCCAGCCCCGGATCAGAACCGCCCAACGGATAGACCATGGCTGTTGCGACGGATCCCAACCCACGCATTCCATTCTTCTTGCGCTTCGTGACATGGGTCGAGTGCGTAGTCGTTTTCGCGGCCGCGGCGGTGAGCTTCTTTGCTCCCGCTCTCGCGAATCGACTGTGGGCGTGGGCGCCGCCTGCCTTCAACGCTCGCTACGTAGGCGCCGTCTATTTCGCCGCCTTGGTGCCGCTGGTGATCATGGCCGTGGTGGGGCGCTGGGCTCCGGGGCGGATCGTCGTGTGGATGATCTTCACCTTCACCACATCCATCATGATCGTGATGGTCTTCCACTACCGGGAATTTGAATGGGGCCGTTGGGCGACGTGGGCCTTCTGGTTCCTGTACATCTTCTTGCCGATCAGCTCGGCGTACTTTCTCTATCGTCTGCGGGGCTGGCCTGCGAGCCTCAGTCGGCCGCTCCCCTCGCCATGGTCTGGGCTGCTTTCGGTCGCCGCCGTCTTGCTCGGCCTCTACGGCCTTGCGCTGTTGGTCGTGCCGGAAGCCGCCACCTCCTTTTGGCCGTGGGGGGTGGATGCCTTTCACGGACGAATCTATGCCGCGACCTTCCTCACGCCGGCCGTCGGCGCCTGGCTCATCCGTCATCGGGGCGCCCGATGGGAGTACATCACGTTGGGCCTGACGCTGGCCACCCTGGGCTTTTTCTCCATCGTCGGCACCGTCTGGACCAGCGCCACGGTCCCGCCGGAGCGCAAGGTGATCTACGCCGCCGTAGGGACGATCGCGTTCATGCTGATGAACCTGGCGTTGTTGACCGCCGGAGGGGGGATTGCTCTCAGAGGAGGCAGGGCTCAGGAAAGCTGAGTTGCGGCCTCGGCGAACTTCACCGTCGGCAGGGCCTGACAAGATGGAAGACGGCGGCGGCGAATCGCCGGGCGATGGCGCTCAAGGCTGCACTCGGAGTGTCGGCCTTCTCTTTGCCTGGCACCGGGGAAGCGCCGCTCAACTTGGCCCGCTGCTCTTGCCCTGCTCCTCCGCCCACACTTGCTGCAGCGCCGCGAGGCAACGCTCCATCTCGATCCCCGGGCCGAGCACGCCGGTCCACAAATCCCCCACCCGATCCAGACGCGCACGCAAGGTCTTGATGGTGAAAAGGGCCGGCGTCAGGCCGGAGGTCAGCTCGTCCCACGCCAGCGGCGTCGAGACCGGCGCACCGTCGCGCGGGCGAATCGAGTACGGCGCCGCCAGCGTCTGGCCGCGCCGATTCTGGTAGACGTCGATGTACATCTTTCCCTTGCGTGACGCCGGTACACGCTCCAGGCTGGTGGTCGACGGATGGCGGCCTTGGACGATATGGCCGATCAGACGGCCGAAGGTGCGGGCCTGCTCGTAGTCGTAGCGCGCGCCGAGCGGAACGTAAATGTGCAACCCGGTGGCGCCCGAAGTCTTGACCCAGGCCTCGGCGCCGATCGTCTGCAGGACGGAACGCGTCGTGCGGGCGACGTCCATCACCTCGTCGAAGGTTTGCCGGTCCGGGTCGAGGTCGATCACCAGGTAGTCGGGGTTCTCCGGGTTGGCCACGCGCGAGTTCCATGGGTGGATCTCGATCGATCCCAGGTTGGCGACGTAAACCAGCGCCGCTTCGTCCTGAGCCACGAGGAAACGGATGACTTCGCCGCGCGACTCCGACTCGATCGGCACGACGGTGGCCCAGGCCGGCGCCTGCTCGACGTCCTTCTGGTAGAAACTGCTTTCGGCGATCCCGCCCGGGAAACGGTGCAGCGAAAGCGGGCGGTCCTTCAGGTAGGGCAGCATCAGCGGCGCCACGTCGCGATAGTAGGCGATCATCTCGCCCTTGGTGTAACCGTCCTTCGGCCAGTAGACCTTGTCGAGGTGGGTGACGGTGACCTTGTTCCCGCCCACCTCCAGCGCTGTTCCGGCGTCCTCTGAAGGACGGAACCTGCGGCGCGCCGGCGCCGGGGCTTCCACGACCCGCTCGCGTCTTGTCACCAGCCGCGGATTGCGATCCGCCAGGATCGCCTGGTAGACCGGTTCGCGCAGGAAGTTGTCCTCCGTCCATTCGATGAAGTTAACCACGCACACGACCTGCGGCGCGAGCCAGGTCGGTTCGGTGTCGACCTCAGGCTGCGTGGTGAACGGGCAGACGTCCTGGGCCAGCGGAGCGAGCAGGGCTTTGATGCGCGCCCGCTCGGCATCGTCGAAGCCGGTCCCCACCCGCGCGGCGAAGATCAGTTGCGGACCGTCGTAGGTCCCGACCAGGAGCGCCCCGAAGGCGAGCGGCTGTCCGCGCGGCGCGGTGTAGCCGCCGATGACGAATTCCTGCTTGGCCCGCGCCTTGACCTTCAGCCAGGCGCGAGAACGCGCCCCGATCAGATAAGGGCTGCCGGCATCTTTTCCGATGACGCCTTCCAGGCCGGCGTTCACCGCCTGGGTGTAGAGCGCCTCGCCCTGATCGGGAATGGCCTCGCTCACGCGCAAATGCGGCAGCTTGGGCAGGACCTGGCGCAATAGCTCGCGCCGCCGGCTCAGCGGCAGGCCGGTCAGATCGTGGCCCTCCAGGTGGAGCAGGTCGAAGATGTAATAGACCAACGTCCCCTTGCCGGTGGTGCGGTAGTTGCGCAGCAAGCGGATCTGCGATTTGCCTTCACTGTCGACGGCGACGATCTCCCCGTCGAAGGCCGCAGCGAAGCCAATCTTCTTCAGGTCCTCGACCACCGGCGGGAAGGCCTCCAGGAAGTCGGCCTGGTTGCGCGAGTACAGGCGCACCACGTCGGGTCGGACTTCGGCGACGGCGCGAAAGCCGTCCCATTTGATCTCGAACAACCAACCCGGTCGGCTGAAAGGTCGATCGGTCAGCTCGGCCAGCATCGGCTGGATCGCCTCCGGCATCGGCGCCAGCGGCGCGCCGCTGAGGTCGAGTTGACTCAGGTCGAGGGCGAGGCGGTCGCCGCGCGGCCGGCCGATCTCCTGCCGGCGGATCTCGCCCATCGTCCGGCCGGTGCGCGCCGAACGGTCGAGCTCGAGGATGTCGCGCGGGGTGGAGAAGGCGTCGCGATCCTTGATCAGCAGCCAGTTCTTGCCGTCGCCGTCTTTCAACCGCACCAGGGCGAACTGGCCTTCCAGCTTGGTCCCCTGGAGGATGATCTTGAGCGTTCCCTTCTCGAGACCGGCGTGAAACGCGCGCTCGATCTCGACCGGCGAGGCGGCCCCCGGAGAGACGTAGCTCCCCTCGTCCCAGATCATCGTCGTGCCGGCGCCGTAGTTGCCTTCGGGGATGACGCCCTCGAACTCGCCGTACTCATAGGGGTGATCTTCGACGAGGACGGCCAGTCGCTTTTCGACCGGATCGAGCGAGGGCCCTTTGGGTACGGCCCAGCTCTTGAAGACCCCGTCGAGCTCGAGGCGCAGGTCCCAATGCAGGCGTGAGGCGTCGTGCATGTGGATCATGAAACGCAGCGCGCCGGGGCCCTCCGCTTTGGCTGGTTCGGGCGCCGGCTCGGGCGTGCGGGTGAAATCGCGCTTGCGATCGTAGTCTTGCAGGGACATGAGAGATCAGTGGTCAGTGGACGGTGGACAGTGGTCAGACGGCCGGCGAAGCCCACTGACCACCGACCACTGACCCCTGACCACTAGGCGCCGCCAGGCGCCTTCTGTTGTTTGGCTTGCTCCAGACTCTGGCTCAGCTTGGCGAACAGGTCGGTGACCTCGATCGGGATCGGCGCTTCGGTCTCGGCCTCGGGCTCCCGGCCTTCGACCTTGGCCTGGATGATGCGCTGCAAGTCGTCGGTGTAGGTGTCGTGGAACTCCTCCGGATGCCACTCGCCCGAGAGGGTGTCGATCAGGCTGACCGCCATGTCGAGTTCCTTGTCCGACACCTGGCCCGTTCCGGGAAGCGTCAGCTCACCGGGATCGCGCAGCTCGCTGATGTAACGCATCTGGTTGAGCACGATCACGCCGCCTTCCGGCTTGACGACGCCCATCGTCTCCCGGTTGCGCAGCACGAAGCGACCCACGCCGACCTTGCCGCTGCGCTGGAGCGCGTCCCGCAGCAGGGCATAGGCCTTGGCGGCGCCCTTGATCGGCTCGAGGTAATAGGGCTTCTCGTAGAGCTTGTAGTCGACTTGGGCGGCGTCGACGAACGACACGATCTCGATCGTCTGCGTCTTCTTGACGTTGGCCTTCTTGAAGTCGTCCTCTTCCATCACGACGTACTCGCCCTTGCTGAACTCGTAGCCCTTGACGATCTCCTCGTTGGGGACTTCCTCCCCGGTGTCGGCCGAGACGCGCACGTAGCGGATGCGGCTCTTGTCCGACCGACGCAGCATGTTGAAGCTCAGCTCGGTGGTCTCGCTGGCGTTATAGAGCTTGACCGGAATGTAGATCAGCCCGAACGAAATGGCGCCTGTCCAAAAGGATCGCATAACGACCTCCCCACCACGGCCCGGTACTCAAGGTTCGGGCATGATAACACGAGGGGTTCCGTCGCGACCCGACATTCGTTGCCCCCGGGCCTTTGCGGTTGTGCTCTCGGTCACAACCGAGGGATGGCATGCGCACCACCCAGGCCCACCGGGCCATGCGCAACAAAGCGCCCCGCATTCAGCGGGGCGCTTTGTTGGAGAGCGCCGTTCAGGGAGTACGGGTCGGGATGAGAATGAACCGCAACGTCGGTGTGACGGTCGGGAGGAGGATGAAGCGCGGGGTCGGGGTGAACGTGGGCCGCTGGTAGACGGTCGCCGTGGCCGTCGGCGTAACACTGGAGGTCGGCGTGCGCGTCGGTGTTGGCGTAGACGTCACGCTCGGCGTCGGGGTCCATCGTTCCTGGTCGTCGCGGCTTTCGCAGAACAGCGCCAACTGGAAGTCCTCGAGCTGGCCGGCGGGGTAGTCCGGGGCGAACTGGAAATTGAGCCAGTAGTCCTCGCCGCCCTGGGGCTGGAAGTTCATCGTCCGGACCTCGTCCGGGTCGGGCGCGCCCTCCACCGCATCGCCCCCGCCGTCGCTGATCCAGGCGCGCACCTGATCGGTCAGACCGGCCAACGTGAGGCGCTGGCGGTCCGATGGGCCGTGCGCGCCGCCCTCGCCAGGAGGGCAGACCGGGAGGGGAAGGGCCAGGAACCCGCCGGGACGGCCTTCCGCTTCGCCCGGCAGTTCCGGCCCGCCGGGGATCACGCCGTTGATGCCCACGTCCCAGGGATCGTCGCCGAGCGAGGCGGTGCGATCACACGCATCGGGGATTCCGTCATCGTCGCTGTCGGGGACGAACGGCTTGGGTTCGATGCCGAGCTCGGGGATGCCGGTCGTCCAGGCGTTCACGTCGTCGGCGCCGGGGCACGGGTCGCAGACGTCTCCGGCGCCGTCCCCATCGGCGTTGGCCTGGTCCGCGTTCGCCGTGAACGGGCAGTTGTCGTCATCGTTGCTGATGCCGTCGCTGTCGCTGTCCGGATCGCACGCGTCCCCGTCGCCGTCGTGGTCGACATCGGCCTGGTTGGCGTTGGCGTCGAAGGGACAGTTATCGTCCGCATTGAGCAGGCCGTCGTCGTCGAAGTCCTCGTCCTCGTTCGGATCACAGACCTTGCCCTGGCCGTCGTAGTCCAAGTCGTGCTGGTCGGGGTTGTAGTCGCCGACGCAGTTGTCGGTCAGATTCGTGACGCCATCGCCATCGAGATCGTCGTCGCAGGCGTCGCCCTTCCCATCGCCGTCGGCGTCCTGCTGGCCGTTGAAGACGAACGGGCAGTTGTCGAGGTAGTTGGGGTACGAGTCGTGGTCGCTGTCCGGATCGTCCGGCACGCCGTTGCAGTTAAAGTCCGGCAGACCGATGCCGGTGGCGAAGAAGGCGTTCTGGATGTCGCACGTCTCTTGGGGGTTGAAGCCGGCCCCCGGAGCAGCCGCCACCGTCAGGTCACGCGCGTCGAGGAAGCTCGAGGAGTCGTTAAGCATGGTCATCGTGTAGTAGAAGAGGCTCCCGACGCGGGCGTCGCCGAAGTTGAACCCTTCGACGTCATGGTCGCCGAGGTCGACCCCCTTGACGATGTAGGAGAAGGCCGTGGTGAAGACGCGGCCATTGGCGTGCTCGTCCGCCCCCGGAACGTAGTCGGTGTCAAAATGCAGGGTCAGGTTCGACTCATCAACCAGACCGTCGAAGGTCCAGTCATGGGTGTCCCAGATGCCCATGATGTCGGCGTAGGATTCGTCGAGGGCATCCGGCTGGCCGGAGTTGCCGAAGTCGGAGGTGTAGGCGATGACGCCGTGGGTGAACTCGTGGGTCAGGACACCGTCGCTGACGGGGTAGTCTCCGGTGTCGTAGTCGATGGCGTCGCATTCGGCGTCAACGGAGGTCCAGGCGATGGTGTTGCCGGGCAGGGAGGCGCCGACATAGAACTCGACCTCGACGTTGTCGCCGTCGAAGGAGTGGCGGCCGAAAGCCCCGTCATAGAACTGGAAGGCCTCGATCCCTCCCTGCCAGACGGCAAAGTAGGTGGCGTTGCCGCTGAATTCGTCGTAGACGCCATCGGTGTCGCCGATTTCGTCGTCGTCATCGGTCCACCAATAGCAGGTACTGTTGACGATGTTGTTGCCGTTGGCGTCCTCGAGGTCGAGGTCCCAGTCGGAAACGTGGGCGCCGGGGAAAAGATCGACCAGGCTGTTGGCGGCCAGGACCGTGCCGTCGTGAGCGTCGACGAAGTACTCCCACGGCGCGGCCGCGTGGACGGGAAGCTGCCAGGCCAGGTGCGGGTCGGGTGCGACCGTGTCAAGCAGGGAGGCGTCGTAGATCACCAGGCGCGCGGGCCCGGCCAAGGCGGCGTCGGGCTCTTCCAAGTGGGCACGGGCCAATTCAAGGGCCTCGCCGTCGGTCAGGCCGGGCGTGACCTCGAGATCGACCTCGGCCGTCAGGAGTTCACCGATGGTCGTGAGGGTGCCATCGGG
>CAZMVJ010000026.1:0-20241 GCA_964569445.1 uncultured Anaerolineaceae bacterium
TGCCGTACTCGATCAGCTGGTCGATGGTGATCGGGTTGCGGGCGAACTTTCGGATCGTCAGGACCGGGCCGACCAGCGAGATCGGCGGGATGACGGCGTTGACGCGGGAACCGTCCGGCAGTCGGGCATCGACGTACGGGCTGGCCTCGTCGATCCGGCGGCCCAGCGGCGAGACGATGCGGTCGATGATGCGCATCAGGTGGTCGTCGCTCTCGAAGGCGGCCGGCTCGCGGGTGATCTTGCCGCGCCGCTCGATGTAGATGTTGCGGGCGCCATTGACCATGATCTCGGTGATGGTGTCGTCGGAAAGCAAGGGCTCGATCGGACCCAGGCCGAGGATCTCGGCCACGATCTGCTCGAACAGGCGGCGCCGCTCCGGCCGCGACAGGACGATCTTCTCCTCGGCCAGGATCGTCTCGAACAGTTCTTCGATCGTGCGGCGCACTTCGGCCGTCTGGCTGACGTCCATCGACGGGTCCAGCTCGGCCAGCAACTTGTTCTGCACACGCGATTTCAGCCCATGGTACGGGTCGCGCTGGTCACCGCCCGGCGCCGAAACACGCCGCGTCCCGAGGTTCCCTCCCCCCAGGCGGGCGGTGCCGGCGGTTGGCGAGGCCGTGCCCGGGGCGGCCGGCGCGGCCGCCGGGGCGTTGCCGCCGGCACTGGGCGCCGGCGGCGTCGACGGCTGGGATGTCCCCTGCTCGATACGCTTCAAGAGCGACACGCGCCTACCTCCTCACCGTTCCCTGATGCGCCGTCCGCCGCTCAGCGGCCGAACAGGCGCGGACGTTCCGGCTCTCGCTCTTCCGTCTCTTCGGTTTGCGACGCCAAGAGACGCTGCTTGAGAGTCGCCAGCAGTTCGAGCATGTTGCGGCCCGGCGGGCGGCTGCGATCGGAAACGAGCAGCGGCACGCCCCGGTTGACCGACGCCGAAACGACCTTCTCGTCGGCCGGGATGTCCCCGTCGACCGGACGCTTGAGATTCTCGGCCACCGCCTCGGCCGTAATGCCGGCCTTGCGGTCCATCTTGTTCAGGACGAAAAAGACGCGGTCCCGCGGGAAGTCGAGGGCGCCCAGCAGATCGAACACCAGCCGGGCATCCTTGATGGCCGGGATATCCGGCGTCGCCACCAGCACCAGCAGGTCGGCGTTGTCGAGAACCGCCAGGGCGATATCGTCCATCGCCTTGTGGGTGTCGACGACGAGGTAGGCGAAGTTGCGTTTCAAGTATTGCAGGACCTTGCGCACCTGGTCCGGCGTCACTTCGTCGGCGTGTTCCGGGCGCGGCGGAGCCGCCAGGACGCGCAGGCCGCTCTCATGGCGGATCAGGACTTCTTCCATCAGATCCGAATCGATGTCCTCGGCGCGCGAGGCCAGGTCCAGGAAGGAGTTCTTCACTTGCAGGTTGAGGAATACCGAAACGTCGCCGAACTGCAGGTTGGTGTCCACCAGGCACGTCGGCGTCTCGTCGGTGTTGAGGCCGATGGCCAGGTTGGTGGCCAGGGTGGTGCAGCCCACCCCGCCCTTCGGGCTGTAGACCACGATGGCCTTGCCTTCCGGACGATGTCCGCCGGCCACGCCGCCTTGAGTCGGCAGGGCCGGGCCGCGTTCGACCTCGTCTTTGCGCTCGGCGTGGGCCCGCTCCCCCCAACGCCGCACGGACGTGATCAGCTCGTCGCCCGAAGGGGGTTTGGCGATGAAGTCGCGGGCGCCGGCGCGCATCGACTGGCGCAGGTAATCGTTGTCCGACTGTACCGAGAGCATGATGATCTGCGCGTGGCGCACCTCGCGCAGCAGCGCCTCGGTCACGGCGATGCCGTCCATATCCGGCAGGTTGATGTCCATCAGGACGACATCCGGCTGCGTGTCGCGGGCCATCTGCAGCGCTTCCTCGCCGGTGCGCGCGGCGCCCACGACCTCGATGTCGGATTCGAACTGGAGCAGTTTGCGGAGGTTCTCGCGCGTCTCGGCGAAATCGTCGACGATCAGAAGACGAATGGGCCCGCTGGACGCGTCGGCCATCCCGCTCGCACCCTCGCCCGGTTAGGGCCCGGTCGACGCCGGGACGGGCGTGTCGTTCGGCAGGACCGGCTCGATGATCTCATCCAACCGCGGTTCCAGCCCGATCGGCAGACGGATCGGGACGGTGATGTCATAGTTGTCGAGCAGGTACTGCAGCGTGACGCTGGTCGTCTCGTCGGCCGACGTGTCCCCGGGGGCGCGCAGAGTCAGCACCAAATCGACGCCGGCCTTGATCGCCCAGTTCAGCGCCAGGGCGTCCTGCGGGCTGACGATGAGAGTGACGATGTCCGGACGAATGATGGTCGTGACCGGGGGGGCCCCCTGGCCCTGGGACGGCGGCGCCGTGCTCTGGTCCGTCGCCACCGGCAAGGACGACAGTTCTTCCTCCTGCTCCAGGGCGAAGGTGCCCAGATGCAGGACGGTGGCATAGTCGATCAGCCTCTGGGTGACGATGCGCGGCCGCTGCTCTTCCGACGGCTTGGCATACA
The DNA here is from genome assembly GCA_964569445.1 of uncultured Anaerolineaceae bacterium. Lineage (GTDB taxonomy): Bacteria > Chloroflexota > Anaerolineae > Anaerolineales > E44-bin32 > DATEVL01. The sequence goes on from CAZMVJ010000026.1 coordinate 2,511, forward strand.
GGGGCTGCTCGGAGGTTTCATCGGTGACCAGCTTGCCAAAGGGCGGCGGCACGGGGTTGAGGCACTCCGGTCCCCGCTCACCCTGCTTCAAATCGTTGCAGACGAAGGCCGTCAGGTTCTCCCCCTGCGTTCCAAGCATGATCAGCGTCTCGTTGGGAAGGCGGGTTTGAAAATCCTGGTCCAGATCGATGATCAGGAAGGTTGCCAGCACATCGACATTGTCCCCCGCCCGCAGGGCGTAGGCCACCGACGACAGGCGGCTGATCGGGACGGCGATGGCGGTCTGGCCGCGCGGAATGGCAATCGACGCCTCGGACCCTGAGCCCAGAACATCGCCGGGCTCCTTGGTCAACATGTTCTCGGTAATCGGCAGGCCCCTGGCGATATCCATCCGGGCCCGGAAACCGACGGCCTGAGCCGGATCGGTCAGCATCGTCTCCACAACCGAGTCGGCCGGGAACGGAGCCGACACGACCGCATCCGGGACGACCTCCGCGCCGCGCGGGATGTCCTGGGCGGCGATGACGATGAAGGCGACATCCGGCGCCTGCTGAGTCCCTTCTGTCGGGGTGGCCGGATTGACCCCACGGGTCACAAAGTAGGCCGCAACGACACACAGGATCAGGATTAGGGCCACCACGATCAGAATTCGGCCGCGGCGCATAGCGCCTCCTTCCGGGACAGGCAGCGTGCTCGGCTCCGGCTTGGCGCCGGTATCATACCGTCTACGCGATAATTGTCAAGCGGACCCCCTTCCCGGCCCGCCCCACCGAGGGATTTGGCTGGAAAACGAGCCTGCAGGTCACGCTCCGCTAGGACAAACGGAGCCCTATCAAGGATAGGGCTCCGGGTCGGGCCTGGGCGGCCACCAGATCGGCCACCCATCGGTGTGCGGCGGCTAGATGGTCTGCACAATACCACTGAAGACGTTACCGATGGCGGGTCCGAGCAGGGCCAGGATCACGATGACGACGACTGCGACCAGGACAAGGATCAACGCGTATTCGACTAGACCCTGACCTCGTTCCTTCGGGGCGTACAGCATGACGTTCACCTCCTTTCCGTCTCAGGTTGGACTGTATGTTGCTTCAACTTGGTCCCATTATCGGAGCCGGTTATCCGCCGGACAATAGGACCTCGGTCCGAGGCCAGTCCCCGGCGCCTTACAATCACCTTACGGGGCCTTTCCAGCTCAAGCGTCGGTCGGGATGATCACCACGATGCGCGAGCCCTTGCCGCCCGAGGCGTCGAACTCCATCGAACCGCTGGCCTGGGCCACGCGGTCCCGCAGGGAGAGCAGGCCCCGCCCCTCTCCATCCTTTGCCTGCAGCCCGTCGGGGTCGAACCCGCGGCCGTTGTCCTCGACCGTCGCCCGCACTTGGGCGTCGTCCATGTCCACCGTGACCTTCACCTGAGTGGCCTGGGCGTATTCGCGGACGTTTCCGAGCAGCTCCTGGACCGCCCGGAAGAGCAGCACCTCCAGGTGGGACTCCAATCGGCGCTCGGAACCGGTGACGACCAGGTTGAGATTGAGGCCGGTCTTGTCCTTGAAGGCCTCGGTGTAGCGCCGGACCGTCGGTACGAGACCGAGGTCGTCGAGCATCATCGGCCGCAAGTCAAAAATGTAGTCACGGATCTGCGAGAAGGTCGTGGCGGCGGCCGCTTTCAGGCTGGACAACTCCTCGCGGGCCTTTTCCGAGTCGCTGTCGAACAGGCGCAGGGCGATTTCCGTTTGCAGGATGAAGTTCGACAGCGACTGCGCCGGGCCGTCGTGGATCTGGCGCGAGATCTTCCGCCGTTCATCTTCCTGCGCTTCGATGAGCTTCTGCACGAGATCGATCTCGCCGCCTTGGCCGCCGGCCGCCACGACACCCGGCGCCACTTCGGCGCCGCCCTCCAGGAGCTGGACCGTCTTGGCCAGGTAGTCGGAATAGCGCTTCAGGTTTCCCAGGTCGCTCTGGAGTTTCTCCACCTGACCACGCATCGTGAACAGGCGCTGCTGCGTGTCCTGTGCCGCCTCGTAGGCCGTCCGGATATCCTCGCGCGGCACGGTGTCGAAGTTCGACTGGATCTGATGGAGCTGCGCCGTGATCGAGGCGTTGCGCTGGACGAGTTTATCGACCTCGCCCTGGCTCTGTTCGACGAGCAGGGCGATCTCTTTCGTCTGGTTGCGCACCTGGGTCAGCTCGGTGCGCGACATTTCGAGGAAGCCCTCGGTCGGGCTGGGGATTTTTTCGTCGCTCTTGGAGTCAGCCATGGCGGATCACTTCCGGGTGTCCTGCAGTCGGACCCAGCCGTGGCGCAGGGCGTACACGGCCGCTTGCGTCCGATCCTCGACGTCGAGCTTGTGAAGGATGGCCGTCATGTGGTTCTTAACCGTTTGGTGCGAAATCCCCAGGCGGGAGGCGATCTCCTTGTTGCTCAACCCGCGGGTGACATACTGCAGGATCTCCATCTCTCGCGGCGAGAGCGGCGCAAAGGCCTCGACATCGCCTTCGAGGTGCGGCCGGCGATGACTCTCCACGCCGCGCGACAGCCATTGCTGAAGGCCCGATTCGTCGTAGACCTGATCGCCGACGACATAGAAGCCGCGCGCCACCTGCCGGATGACATCCAGCAGCTTGCCGGCTTCGATGTCTTTGGAACAGTAGGCCGAGGCGCCGGCGCTGAAAGCATGGAAGATCTGCTGCTCGTCGTCGTAGGCCGTCAGCAAGACGATCGAGGCTCCCAGGCGCTCGGCGGCGATCAGCCGGGTGACCTGGATGCCGTTCATCGTCGGCAGGTTGACGTCGATCAGGGCCACCGTCGGACGGAACTTGCGGACCAGTTCGAGCCCTTCGTCGCCGCGCATCCCCTCGCCGACAACGCGCATGCCTTCTTCGGCCTCGATGACGTTGCGCACGCCCTCGCGGAAGAGAGGATGGTCATCAATGACGAGGACGGAAATATCACTCATCGGTCACGAAGGCGGCTCCGCCTGGTCAGGGCGAGTATAGCATACAGCCTTCGAGCGGGACAACCGGCGGGCCCGGCCAGCGGTAAACGACCATGTTCTCGCCGCCTTGCCGCGGGCTGAATGACCCGCCGGAAGCGTGGATGGGCTCGGCGCAGCTTGTCAGCGATGGATACCATCCGGGGAACGTCATCAGGTAAGCCGCCTTGGCCCGGGTCAAGTACTGCGCCAGACGGGACTCGTCTCGCAGAAACGGGATGACCTCGGATTCGGCCAGACCGGCCATGTCCAGCACCGGGCGTTGACCGAAATACCCGAGCGCCCCGATGTCGTGAGCGGCGACCAGCGCACCCGACTCGGTGTGCGCGGCGATCCAGGTGGCGGCCTCGACCATCTCGGTCTCGATGAGGGCGACGTCCAGGGCGTACGCGCGTGCTCCGAGCACGGCGAAGAGCAGGGTCACAACTACGGTTGCCGCCGCCCAAGCGCGTGTCACAGCGCGCAGGATCGGCCTCCCGGCGTTCGAGGCAGCCTGCTGGATGCCTTCCCAGCCGAGGATCAGGATGACCGGCAGGACCGGGATCTGGTATCGACCATGCTGATAGGCGACGGGGAGAAGGGCAGCGAAGATCGCCAGGTAGGACAGGGCCCAAACGATCGGCCCGAGATCGCCCCAGCGCTTCCCCCGAATCGACTGGATCGCCACCAGGACGACTCCCGGCAAGAGCAGGATCCCGCTTCCCGTCAGCGGAGAAAGCGCCAGGCGAAGGAAGCGCGAGAGATAGGGCGCCTGCCGCAGCTCGGCGTACTCGGCCTGCTTGGCGTAGAAAGTGCTCGGCCAGATCGTCCCGGCCGTGCCCAGGTTGAAGAGCAGGTAGGGGATCGCCAGCAGCGCCGCCCCAACCCCCAGGCGCACGAGGCCCTTCCCTCGCGCGATGGAGCCGGAACCCCGCGTGGCAATCGACAGGAAGGGAATCAACCCGAGGGTTACTGCGTCCGGGCGAATCCAGATACCGCATCCGACCAGCGCACCCACCAGCAGCGGCCGCCGCACCGTCGGGAGGGAAAGCAGCATCACGGCCACCGTCAACGCCACCAAGAGGATGACCTCCATCCCGGATGCCGCCGCCCATACCAGGTGCCACTCCAGGGCGAAGATCAGCCCCAGCCACACAACCCACATCTCGGACCGTGCCGCGCCCCGGCGGAACACCCGCACGGCGGCGGCGCCGGCCCCGGCCAACGCCGCCGCCCCGAGGAGAAAGGCCCACGACCTGGGGTCCGACCCCAGACGAGCCCCGATCGCCAACAGGATCGTCCACAGGGGCGCCGTCGATCCGCCGCTCGCCTGGCCCGGGACGAAAGACCATTCGCCGCGCAGCGCCAGGTTGCGTGCGTATGTCTGGTGGATCCAGGCGTCATCCAGCGGGAATCCGAGGCGGAGCGTCGCCTGACTGGCGGCAAGATAGGCCGCGACCCCGACGATCGCTGCCGCGACCCCGACAAAGGTGGCCAGGCGCAGGCTGCGGCGAGACGGATCGATGGTCATCCGCTCTCCGACAATACCCGGTACAGATACACCGGGCGGCCGGCCGGATCGAGGATGCGCAGCGGCGCCGTCAGCCACGGGCGCTCCGAAGCTGAGAAGTAGAGGGCGTCGAGGTCGGCCGGGTGATCCGCCTCGAGGATGATCCATTCGACGTCATAGGCCGAAGCGACCTGCTGTAGGACTTGTTCCGTCCCGTGGGGAATCGCCACCGCCCGCCAACCGGTGGCGAGGAAGAAGCCCGGTGGATCGCCAACGGCTGCGACGACGTCGGACTCTCCCTCTCCCCGTATCACCTCCGCCGCCGCAGCGTAGGTCGCCTGGTTCCGCCCGAACGACGCGCCGGCGCCGAAGGCGCCGATCTTGCCCGCCATCGCCCACACCGAGAGCGCGCCGGCGAGCAGGATCGAGATGGAGGTCAGCATCCCCCGCGTCCGATCGGGATCCCATCGCAACCGTGGCGCGATCCAGGCGGCGGCGGTGGTCACGCCGGAGGCGGCCAGTGCAACCAACAACGGCATCAGGGCGGCCGAGGAGTGGAAGGAGCCGCCACGGGCGCCGGCAAACGGAAAGACGAAGGACATGAAGAAGAAGAGAACGACCGCATACAACAGGCCGGCTCGAACGCTGGGATAGCGGCGGTGAACCCAGCCCCCGGCGACCATCAGAGGCAGCAGCAGGATGTATCCGTTGACGGCCACGAGCGATTGCAGGTTGGCCAAGGCGGCTCCCAGGCGCTGCAGCAGAAGGGTGCTCACGCCGGCGCCCCACCAGCGCGCGAAAGTAAGCTGCGTCGCCGGAAACAGGAAGAGCTCGTCATAGTCAAGGAGCCACAAAGCCCGCGCCGCGCCGGGGCTGACCAGCGCGCCGGTGACCGACAGATTCCTCAGCCACCAGGGCGCCATCAATACGCCGAATCCTGCGATCAGGAGGCCGAAGGAACGAAGACGGCGACCACGGGCCGCCATCAGCGCGTACATGACCGGGAACCACAAGAGCAGGCCGTCTGCCCGCGCCAGCGTCCCGAGGGCGACCAACCCGCCCAGCGCCGCCCAGCGCCAGGCTGTTGGCCGCGCCACCGCCTCGCCAACCTGCCACAATAGCAGGCCGCCGATGACGGCGAACAGCGCGAAGGTGTCGGTCGTCAGGAGGTACGGCGCAAAGAAACCCGGAAGCAGGCCGAATCCCCCGGCGAGCCAAGCCGCTCTTCGCCCGGCGCCCAGGGAGACGGCCATGCGGGCGGAGAGCAGCGGGATGGCCGAGGCGAGGAGGACGCTCACCAGTTGACCAACGCGGAAATCCACGCCAAACACGGCCATCGGGGCAGCCATCGCCAAACTGGCAAGAGGCTGCCAGTAGGTATGCGATGGGGCCGGCAACGTCGACGGGGCGGAAAGGAAATTCCACAAGAACGGCTCGACGAAACCGTTTCCGCGGGCGAGCTGTCCGGCGGTGGCGAAGTAGTACTCGGCATCCATGTACCCCGGCGCCGGAATCAGAGCGGCGGCGACGCCGAAGACGAGCAGCCCGGCGACGAACAGCAGGAGGACCATCCGACGTTCAGGGCTGAAGGTCGAAGTCATAGATCCACAGATCATTGAAGGCGGTTCGCGCCGGAACGCCTGCGGTGGCATAAAGCCCGGCCAGCGCCGGCGGCAATCCGGCAGCCGTCAGCGCGAATTCGTCCAACTCTCGCTGGAAGACGACGTAACGCACACGCTGGGCGCCATCGAGCGCGCTTTCGACGTCGGCAGTCGGGAAAAGCCCCAGCGCGCGTTGTGTCGCTTCGGCCAGAGTGTCATTGTGGGATCCCGCTTCGTCCGGGAGGAATATCTGAGGCAGCGTGGGATTGTAGACGAACATCGGGAAGTAGCTCAGCTTGTTGCTGTGCAAGATGATATCCCCGGCGTCCGCCGTCGCTTCGAGGTAGGCATCCGCTTCACGGAACGGCGAGCGGGGAAAGGTGCGGTGCGTCAGCTCGGCCGCCAACCCCACGACGCCCGCCGTCACGAATGCTCCGGCCAGGATCCACCCCACCTGCCGGGGACGGACCTCGGCAAGGGCGCGGCCTGCCAGCAGGAGGTACCCGACCAAAGACAACAGGAAGGCCCGGGGCACGAATACCGGGCGCATGATGTACGAGGCCAGGAACAGCAAGACGGGAGGCACGACGATCAGACAAGTTAGAAACCCCGTTTGCCAGCCGAGCGGAAGGCGGCGCGAGGCGATATAGCCGGTGAGCACTGCCGCCAGCAAGGACGCCGTCACGCCCACGATGAGGGCCCACGCTGACAGCGGAAGCGAGGCGTGGAACGTAACCAGCGCCTGAACCACCTCCAGCAGCCCCGGTCGAGGGGTCCAAAAGGCCTCCTGGATCTTCTGGATCTGTCCCGGCACGAATTGCAGCCAGGGGAGGAAGAGCACGACCATGACGACCTGGGCCACAACCAGGCGGGCGAGTTCTTTCCACTCGCGCCGCAGGAGCAAGAAGGCGTTGAGCGACACGATCGAGAAGATCGCCAGATTGTGGGTGTAGAGGGACATTGTTCCGGCGAGGACGACCCCGATCCAGGCGATGCCGGCGCGCCGGCGAGTCCGCTTCCGGGCGAGCAGGAAGAAGTACGCGTAGGCCGTGAGGCATAGCGTCAGGAGCGTGTACATGCGCAGCTCCTGCGCGTGGTACACCAGCAGCGGCGAAATGGCCGCCAACATCGCCGCCCATCCCGCCGCCTTCCGACCGTGAAGCTCGCGCCCGAACAAATAGACCAGGCCGACCAGGGCGACGCCCAGGACAACGTTCAGGAGGCGCTGCTCCCATATGGCCTGGCCGAGACTACGCCACGATCCCAGCAGGAGGTAGTAAGCGGGCGGCATCGTGTCGGCGGCCGTCCCTGAAAGGACCTGGGCGAAGGGTCGCGCCGCCATCAGGATACTGAAGGCCTCGTCATACCAGATCGGCCTGGTTTCCAGCCCCGGCAGACGCAGGGCCACGGCGATGGCCATAGGCAGAAGCCAGGGCACCGCCTGGCCGAGACGTTTCAAGCCGCCGCCTGCGCGAGACGCAGCCACGGCCGCCGCATCCAAACCAGAAGCAGGAGCAGCAGAAGCGGGATGGGCACGTAATTCACCGCGCTCTCTTGATTTCCCTGGACCGTCAGCAGGAACATCGCCCACGTCGCGAGTCCGACGGCCGGCCACGTCACCGCCGCCATCCACGCCCCGCGGCTCTCGTCCGAGCGCTGCCACACCCGGAAGAGCATGAACAAGGGGAGTAGCAGCGGGCCGAAATGCGTCGTCGCCGTCCGCGGAGACACGAAATGCGTCAAGACGATTGCCAGTGCCGCCGCCCACAGCATCGGCTCGAAACCCAACCGCCGAGCGCGCCACGATTCCACAAGAAACCACACCAGCCACGCCAGGGTTACCGCCGACTCGACGAACGCCGGCGTCCCCAGGGAGTACGTCGTCAGGATCCAGGTAATCGAGCCGAATTCGGTGTAGCCCGTGTACTGGCGAATCCCCGTCAGCCACGATGCCGGCCACCCCGGAAGCCAGATCATGGGGATCAGGATCAGGGCGCCGAGCCCGAAGAGGAAACCGGTCACTACTTTCCAACGATGCTGGGAGGCGGCCCACAAGAGAAGGAGCGGGATGATGAGGATCGCCATCTGCGGCTTGATGGTCGAGAGCGCCAGCGCCACGCCGGCGAGGGCATCCCGGCGCAGCCGCAACGCTTCCAGCGCGCCGATCTGAAGTAAGGCCACGGCGCCGGCGAGCTGACCGAGGAGAAGCCCGCGGGCGGTCGGATACATCACTGCCATCCAGACGAGGCTCCAAATCCATAGACGAGGACCCGGTCGCCACCCGGTCACCCGCCGCGCCAGGACCGCTGTGCCCAGCACGCAGACCAGCAGCGCCGTCATGGCGACGGCGTGCGCCGTGGCGAAGTCGGCGGCCAGGCACAGCGGCGACGTCAGGAGCACGGTATAGATCGGATAGGCGAAGGCGACCTGGTCTTCGTCCGGAGTCGCCGGCCGTCCGTAGATCCCTTGCTGGATACGCAGGGTCGTCGCCGGGCTGTACGGATCGCGCCCGGTCTTCAGCCAGTCACATCCCGCGACCCACCGAGGGTAGAGGTCGTTTCCGCCGGGGACGCGGCTGGTGAATGCCTGGCGCAGCGCCAACGCCGATAGGCCGAGAAGGACAAGCATCAGGGCCCCAATCAAGACGTGGCGACGCGTTCGATTGCTCAGCGGAACCTCCGTGAGCTTTTCCCTAGATGCCGGCCGGCCGAGCTGCTCACAGGACCCGGCCCTCGAGTTCCGACCAGGTTCGGGCGCGCGTTGTCCACCAGCGGACCCAGAACAGGCCGACGATGGCGATGAGCGGCACGCCGACTGTGAGCCAAAGGGAAGGTTGGCCGCCGTCCAGGGTTCCGACGGAGACGGCCCACGAGAACGCGGCAACGAGCACCAGCAAGATCACCGCCGGCCAGATCATCGCGTGGCCCTGGCGCGCGTTCCAGGCCTCCAACACCACAATGAAAGGCAGCATCAGGGTTACCAAGTTGGCGGCGATGCCGAACGGAGCCAACAGGAGCAGGACGGCCTGGGTCATGGCGATCGTCCACAAGAAGCGGCGGTCGTCGCCTTGGAGCGAGTCTTTCCACTCCCAGACCAGGTAGAGCACGAACACGCCGCTGAGGACCAGAGCCCCCAAGGGACCGATTCCAAGGGCTTCGGCAAGGCGCGCCATCGGCGACAGGCTCACTGGCAGCGCCGTGTAGTCAATAATCTGGCGCACCATTCCGCCGACCCAGTCCGGCTCCAGGATCAAACTGGCGCCAACCAGGGCGACGATGCCCGTGATCAACCAACCCAAGAGGGCGCCGCGTCGGACGGCGATCGCCCACACCACGGCATACAAAACCAGGCCAATCCCGAGCTGTGGCTTGAACAGACACGCGGCCAGCAGCAGGCCGCCGACGGCGTCGCGTCCCCGGCGGATCGCCGCCAGCGCGGCGGCCAACAGCAGGGCCGCAACGGCCGCGAACTGGGCGTGGACCAGCGCCGCGAAGGCCGGGAACCACAGGACCGAGAATCCCAGCGTGACCACGGCCATCCAGGTGGACCACTTCCAACGCACGGAAGCGACCCACAGCAGAGTCGATGCAAAGAGCGCCAACTCGATGAGGCTCATCCACACTGCCTGGGCTGTCCCGAATTCCAACAGCCCCAATGGAGCGAAGACGACGAGAGAAGGGAAAGGATAGAGGAAGTGCTGCGGGTCCTCGCCTCGAGCGAGATTCGCCGGCCTTCCGTACACTCGTTCCTGCGATCTCTGGCTCACGAGCGGATCATACGGGGAGAGCTGCTCCTGCACCCAGGCATGCCCGCCTTCCCAGCGCGCGACGAAGTCACTCCGCGCCGGAGCTGCCGCGACGTAGGCCAAATTGGCGGCGACAACCGCGACAGCCAGGCCCACCAAGACCAGCGGAATCAGCCAACGCGCCCAGACCCGCAGGAACGGGCTCATCTCGCCTCCCGCCCACACGGCACGCGGGGCGATCGTCTGGCGCGCATCTCGCTAGCGTCCCGTTCCGTAAATGGCTTGATGATGTCCGTCCGTGGTGCAAAGGGGCGGAGCCTTTCGTGGGGAGCGCCACCGCCATCGGCTTACCGCTCCATTCCCGCGGCACCGCGAGGCTGCCGAATGAGGGCCGCCGTCCTTCGCCCCCACCCCTTGCCCCTCCCCCGGCGAGTGTGAGCCTCCATTCGAGTGAGTCAAGTCGGGGGAGGGGAGAGGTTCTGAAGGAGGCGGGGGGCCGAAGGCCCCCCGCCTCCTTGCATTCCTCCACCCCCTCTCCGCCACAGACCGCTGTCCCTCCGACAGCTTCTCGGCGGAGAGGGGGTAGGGGGTGAGGCGGACGGACCGTTCTTCCGCAATGGATGCTAGCGTTGTGGGAAGAGTCTCACAAATCATCAACCCGAGCATAACCGCCACCTCTGGCTCCGCACTTGGAAAGGGCGAAGGACTTCTTCTTCGCACTTCTGAATCAGGACACTAGCCCGATCTCGGCCGGAGGAGGACGACCGCCTGGTCGTCTTGGTAACTTGCCTCCCAGCCTGCCTCGCGCAAGGCCGCCACTAACGGAGAGCGCGGAGGGAGAAGGACCACTGCGATGTTCCAACGCTCGATGGCGGCCTCCCACCCCGGCAGCGCCGCCCACAGCAGAAGGTAGTCCTCGAAGACCTCGGGCGAGAAGACATCGGTGCGGCCGTCGACGAAGGTGGAATAGGCAGGGGATAGCTCCCACAGGACATAGCCGCCCCAGTTGTAGTCGTTGAAGAGGTTGCCGTTCGGGCTGAGCTCACCCATCGCCTGCACGGCGGCCACCGGGACTTGCGCTTCGAGGTGGGCTCGAGTGCGACCTGGGCTGGCCTGGATGGCTGTCCATGCCAGCAGCAGGATCAAGAGGCCCGCGCCGAGGGCCGCGTTCAGCCCCCGCTTCTCCCGAACCGGGTTGCCCGGATCCGGTCCCCCGTCCGCCGACCGAAGAGCCGCCGACGTGTGGCGCGCGATTACCGGAGCCGCCGCCAGTGCAAAGACCGGCACATTGCGGACGGCCAGCAACGCCAGCGCCATCCAGCCTCCGGCGGCGAACAACTCGGTGGTGGTCGCAGCTGTGCGGCTGACGCCGAGCGCAACGATCAAGAACAACAACGTGCCCACGAATGGGAGGAGCTGAGGCGTGCGGAGATCGGGAGGCTGCCACTCCTGGATGTACGACTGAAGGACAGGGAGCGACACCGTTTTGAAGGGATAGGCGAGGATCGCCGGACCGTGAGGGTTGACGGCGCCGGCCGCCAGACAAAGAGCAAAAACCGCCGCGAGGGTGGCGATCTCACCGCGCCGAACCCGCCAGGCCTCGCCCCACGTCCCCCTGTGCCGAACAGGGACGGCGACGAGGTCGACCAGCGCCGCGCCAAAGTACATCAACAGCAGGATGAAACCGATTGCGAATCCTCCGTGGAGGTTGACCCATAGAGCCATCGCCAGGGGAAGCAGCCAAACGACGCGCCGTCGCCGCCCGCGGCGCCATTGATCGAGTGCCCAAAGGAAGAAAGCCGCCAGGGCAAACGAGGCGATATGCGGTCGCGCCGCCCAGTAGACGGCCGACGTCGCTGCCGCCAACAGCAGGATGGCCGCCCTCAGAAGGAGGGGCCCCTCTAACAGGGGCCACAAGAATAGAAACGCAACGCCGACCAGGACGGCCGAGAAGGCCGTCAACCCGGCCAGGCCGCCGAGGCGGTAGAACCCGAGCATCACGACCTGAGCCAGCCAGCCGGGATACGCCCAAGGGCTGCCGCGCATCGTCGAGGAGAAGGTATCGATCCGCGGCGCCTGGCGGTTCTCGACGATCCACTGGCCGGCGCGCAGGTGCCACCACGTGTCGGTGTCGAAGGACGGCCGGACAGCCATCGCCGCCACGCCGACGATGACGACCAGCAGCACCAGGCTGCGGAACCTCACGGCGCGGTCCCCCCGCCCAGCCCCAAGTCGTTGGGGCGGACCGTTTCGCTCAGGTCGTAAAATACGCGATAGTCGCCGATCGCCTTTTCCTCGAAATCGACCCCACGCGCCTTGAGCCGTTCGCGCAGAACGGCGTCGAGCCAGGGCTGCCGGGCGGTAATGAACGACGGCCGCGACTCGGCGGCGACGACGGCGCGATACGGCTCATAGCGATCGTCGCGGGTGGTGTAGCGGAAATCCGAATGATAGGGCAGGTGCGGAAGATAAACCAGCCTCTCCTGGCTGATGAAGGCCAGCGGGTAGGAGACCCAGTAGGTCGAGTAGCCGGCGGTCGCCTCCTGGTCGAGGAGGAAGTCGACCAGCTCCTTGTCATGAGCGCGATCGAAGACGGTCGAGGCGTCGAACTGCGTCGTGAAGCCCGGCGCCCCGACGGCGGCTTGGAGGTTCGTCCACAGATGGAAGGCCAAAAGGAGCACCGCCAGCGCCAGCGGCCAGGGCCGGCCCGTGAGATCCCGCGCGGCTTGGATCCCGGCCGCTCCGAAGATCACCAGGGGGATCGCCAGCGGCAGGAAGTATCGGCCCGAGGGATCTGCCCCGAATGGGGTCAGCAAGAACGCGACCAGTAGCGTCAGGGCGGACGTGAAGAGCAGCGTTCGCCCCGGCGGACTGGACACCGGCCAGGAACCTCGCCGCAGCCCGAGGATGCCTACAGCCAGCCACACGATCACGGCGATAGGCGCCAGCGGCATACCGAGCAGGGTCACGCTCCACGGTGGTCGGACTCCGAGGAGGACGGTAGGTCCGAAGAGCGCCAAGTTGACGAGATGCGAGGCGATGGCGTTTGGAAGCTCCGCCGCCGAGGCGCCTGCGATGGCTGAGCCCATCAATTCGCGCAAGAGATGGCCGGACCCGTTGGCGGCGCCCCACACGAGCACGGGAAGCGCGCCCAGCATTGCGCCGGCCAGGAGCGCTACCCCGCGAACGAAAACCTCGCGCCGAGGCAGGCGGCGCAGGCAAGCAAGGGTGAGCGCCACGGCGCACGGCACCGTGTAGATCAGCGTCAGACCAAACACCCACAGGGCGAACCCGGCCAGAACCCCCCACAGCGCAAAGGCCCAGACAGGTGCCGGGCGGCGAATCAGTCTCAACGTCGCCAACAGAATCAGGTTTCCCAGCAACAGGGCTTCGCCGTACCCACCCAGCGAAACGGTGGTGTATAGCGTGACGTTCACCGACGGAATGGCGAGCAGGAGGCCGGCGAGAGTGCTCACCAGGGCCGAGAAGCCTAGTTCCCTGGTGAGAGCCATCGTCGTCAGAATCGTTCCCAGGAAAAGCAGGGTCTGGACGATCCGGATCGCCAGGAGCCCTTCTCCCAGAAGCGCAAAAGCGGCGGCGACGAAGGCCGCGTCCAGGCTTCCGAGATAGGCCTGACCGTAGAAGAACGTGGGCCAGGTGCCGGCCAGGATGTGCCGCGCCATCAGGCCCACGATCGCTTCGTCGGCGTTGAAAGGGAAGACGTTGGCGGCGAGCAGGACGATCCGGAGGCAGAGTGCCAGCAGGAGGACGGCCGCCGCGGCGCGCCAGAAGCGGCGGGCCGGCGTTCGTGCGTTCCCGAGCCCCGCCTCGGGAGACGGTTGTCCCTGGCCGCGCGCCATCGCTAGTGTCCCGTTCCGGAGTTCCGCATGCGAACCACGGCCCTTTGACTCTGGGGGGTCAAGGGTCGGAGTACCGCGTCGGGCATTGCGGGAGGTGTGGCTCCGGGGAATGGGCAAACGCGGGCGCCCGGGTCAGGAACATGCCTGGCGCACGAAGCCGGCTTATGCACGGAACGGGACACTATAATGCGCCCGTGCGTTGGCGCCGCGTGGCCCGACCGGAGCTCTTGATCCCGCTGCTGGCGATCGTCCTGCGCGTGATTGCGGGCCCGAGGGTCATCGACGACGCCTACATTCTTTTCCGCTACGCGCAGAACCTGCTCAATGGGAACGGATTCGTTTTTAATCCGGGCGAGCCGGTCTTCGGCATCACCACGCCCCTCTTCGGCGGGCTGCTGGCGGCGCTGGCGGCTGTCAGCGGAGGGACGGCGGCGCCCTTCCCGGCCCTGGCCCTCGGCGTCAACGCCGTGGCGGATGCTGCCACCTGCTGGTTGTTGATCGCACTGGGGCGGCGCCTCGATCGCCCGACGGCGGGGATTCTGGCGGCGCTGGTCTGGGCCGTGGCGCCGATGTCGGTGACCTTTGCCATCGGCGGAATGGAGACCAGCGTCTTCATTCTGCTCATGACCGCGACATTGTACTTCCATTCATCCGGCCGACCGGTGGCGGCGGCTGGCTGCGCCGGCCTCAGCCTGGTGACTCGCCCGGACGCCCTGATCCTGGTCGTCCTGCTCGTGCTCGAACGAATCCGTCAGGCCTGGCAGAGGCGGCGTTCCCCCGGGGCGTTCCCGACGGTGCGCCTCGCCGAAGTCGCCGCATTGCTCGCCCCGATGGCGGGATGGGCGGCGCTGGCGTGGTCCGCGTATGGATCGCCGATCCCGCAATCGATCGTGGCGAAAGCCGGTGCCTACCACCTCCCCGCCGAAGCCGCTTTCGTTCGTCTGCTGCAGCACTTCGCCACGCCGTTTTTGGAGGAGCTCGCCTTCGGCCCGGCGGCCATCGCCGTTGGCATCGGCCTCTACCTCATCTTGTTCGGCCTGGGGGCGATGGAGGCGATCCGCCGGCGGGCGGAGACGTGGCCAATAGTCGCCTACCCGGTGGCCTACTTTCTGGCGTTCTCGATCGCCAACCCTCTGATCTTCCGCTGGTACCTCGCCCCACCCTTGCCGATGTTCATCCTGGGCATCTTCCTCGGCGTCGCGCGCCTGGCGGCCGACCTCCGGCGACCGGCGGTCGCCTGGGCCTTCGGCGCGGCCGCGCTTCTGCTCACGCTCAACGGCTGGACCCTTCGTCCCGACAGCGGCCCGGCGCGGCCGGCGCCGCAGATGGCTTTCGTCGGCCTGGAGGAGATCTACACCGAGATTGGACAGCGGATGAACGCCGTCGTCGCTCCGGACGAAGTGGTAGCGGCGGGCGACATCGGCGCCATCGGATTCTTCTCGCAGGCGCGCATTCTCGACCTGCTGGGGCTGATCTCGCCGCAGGTCGTCCCCTACTACCCGCTGGCCGACGAGGACTACGTGATCAACTTTGCCGTCTCGTCGCAGGCGATCGAGGACCTGCGTCCCGACTACGTGGTCATTCTCGAAGTCTACGGACGCGAGACGGTCCTCCAGGATGCGGGTTTCCTGCACGCCTATCATCTGATCGAGACGATCCCCACCGATCTCTACGGCAGTCAGGGGATGCTGGTGTTCCGCAGGATGACTTCGCCGTGAAGCGGATGGGTTTCCCGTGGCTGGAGATCGTCCTGCTGGTGGCGCTCTCGGTGTTTCTGCTGAGCGGCGCCGCCGGCGTCCCCTTTCATCCGGACGAGACATCCTGGCTCTTCCAGAGTCGGGATCTGGAAGCTTTCCTGGCGCGCCCACAATCCCTCGCCTGGCGCGGCCGCCTCGAGCCCTCACCCGAAATGACCTACCGGCTATTGAACGCCCCTCTGGCGAAGGATGTCCTGGCGGCGGCGCGATGGATCGTCCGCGTCCCGGCCTCCGCCGTGGCGGTCGACTGGTCGTGGTCGAGCTCATGGGACGAGAACGTTGCTGCCGGCGCGCTGCCTCCGCCTGGCGTGCTGGCCGCGGCGCGCACCGCCAGTGCAGGACTTGTCGTTCTGGCGGTGGCTGCCCTCTACTTCTGCGGCCGAGCTCTGGGAGGCCGTGGGACCGGGCTGGCGGCAGCGATCCTTCTCGGCACAAATGCGCTGGTCTTGTTGCACGGACGCCGGTCGATGGCGGAAGGCGCGCTGACGCTCGCCGTCTGCCTGGCTCTCCTCGGCCTGTTGTATGCCGATCGCCACCCGTGGCTGGCCGGCCTGGCTGCCGGTCTGGCGTTCGCGGCCAAGACATCGGGCGCGGTCTGGATCCCTCTCGGTTGGGTGGCGGCCGCCTGGTCGGCCGATCGTCAGAGACGATCCTGGCGCGCCAGGCTCGGGCGAGTCGGGGCTATCACGCTGGCGGCGGGGCTGGTAACGCTTCTCCTCTATCCCGTCCTTTGGGCCGAGCCCGTGAATGCCCTGGTGGAGATGTGGCGCGCCCGGCAGGAGTTGGTCGCGGCTCAGGTGGCAGCGACCAACGCAGTGATGCCGTGGGCGGTCCTGGCAAACCCGGCACAACGCGCGGCGACCTTCCTCGTGCACCTCTACTTCTCGCCGCTGCAGTTCGCTGAAGCGGCGAACTACCTGCGCGAGACGGCCGCCGCGGAAGCGGCGTACCTGGCGAGTCCGCTTCACTCCCTCTTCCGCGGCCTGGCTGGAGGCGCCCTGCTGCTCGGTCTGACGGTGTTGGGAATCGCACAAGGGATCCGGCGCGCTTGGTCCTCCGAGCCGAAAGCGCATCGCGCCATCGCGGTCGCCTTGCTAGCGACGGCAGTGCAGGCGGCGGCCTTGGCCCTCGCCGTACCCCTGGCCTTCCAGCGCTACGTCATGCCGCTGGTTCCATTGGTGTGTCTGTGGAGCGGCTACGCAATCGCCGGTGCGGTTAAGCGGTTGGCGCGAAGCCGCCAGCCCACGACGGAGCCGGCGGCGTCCAGGGCCGTTAGCTAACACCCGGTAGACGGCCTATCCTAGTGCCCCCACCTCCGCCCTCGCGCAGCAGCCCGTAGCGAAGCGGAGGGCCTCCCCCGCCGTATAGGCACATCAAAGTGATGGGGCTGCGCCGGGGGACGGGAGAGGTTTCATAAAGGAGGCGGGGGCCTTCGGCCCCCCGCCTCCTTTAGATTCTCCTCCCCCTCTCCGCCAAAGAAACTGCACTCTAGGACAACATGTTGGCGGAGAGGCCCACAGGGCTGCTTCGCGAGGGGTAGGGGGTGAGGCCGAATGGCGTTCCTTCGCCGCCTGCTGACCAGGACCTTACTCGTGCAGGTAGTCCGACAGCCTGCGGCGGTGGCTTGGGTGGCGCAGGCGGCTCAGCGCCTGGGCTTCGATCTGCCGTACCCGCTCGCGGGTAACACCCATCTTTCGGCCCACTTCTTCCAGCGTATAGCTCTGACCGTCGAGCAGACCATAGCGCAGCTGGAGAATGCGGACCTCGCGCGGCGGCAGCGTGTTGAGGACTTCCTGCAAATGCTCGCGCAGCAGGCTTTGGGTGACCGTCTCGGCCGGGGCCGGCGACTCCTCATCCTCGATGAAATCGCCCAGCACCGAGTCTTCTTCCTCGTCGGTCGGCGTCTCGAGCGACAGCGGACGCCGGGCGACCTGGATCATGTTCTCGACCTTCTTCGGGGTGACCGTCAGCGCGTCGGCCAGCTCGTCGGTCGACGGGTCGCGGCCAAGACGCTGCGTCAGCTGATGCGAAATGCGCAGCAGCTTGTTGATCTGGTCGCCCATGTGAACCGGCACCCGGATCGTCCGGCCCTGGTCGGCGATGGCCCGCGTGACCGCCTGGCGGATCCACCACGTGGCGTACGTCGAGAATTTGTGACCGCGGCGGTAGTCGAACTTCTTGGCAGCCCGGATCAGGCCGATGTTGCCTTCCTGAATCAGGTCCAGGAAGGGCACGCCCCGCCCCATGTACTTCTTGGCGACGCTGATCACCAGGCGGGAGTTGGCCG
>CAZMVJ010000027.1:0-19868 GCA_964569445.1 uncultured Anaerolineaceae bacterium
GGGCCGAGTGGCTGGCGATCCCGCACATCTACCACACGCCCTTCTACGTCTACGCGTACGCCTTCGGCCAACTCCTGGTGCTGTCGCTCTACCAGCAATTTCGCGAGGAGGGCCGAAGCTTCATCCCGCGCTACCTGGAGATCCTGGCCGCCGGAGGCTCCGACAGCCCAATGAGCACGCTCGGGAAGGCCGGGATCGACGTCCGGCAACGGACCTTCTGGGAGAAGGGCTTCGGCGTGCTGGAGCGCGCCCTCGACGCGTTGGCCGAGCTGCCCCGGCCCTCGTCGGCGAAAAGGTAGGCGCGCCTCCGGCAAGGTCGTCCAGCGCGCTTCGGTATTCTCCCGGGCGATGCGCGCTCCAAAACCCGGACAGGCACCCTGAGCGAAGTCGAAGGGTCGAAGGACCTTCGATTCAGGCGGGACGATCGTGCTGGAGGCGGAGAGGGTGGGATTCGAACCCACGGTGGCCCATACGGACCACAACGGTTTTCGAGACCGCCCCATTCAACCACTCTGGCACCTCTCCGGGGCAGTCCGGATTATACCAACCGCGGCGGTGCGGCGCCGCCGTCACGCGCCGGCGACCAGAGCCAGGAACTACGTGTGCAATCGCACCGCGTCAAAATCAGCGTCGGCGGCTACCATCGGACGCATCCCCGGCGCCAGTTCGACGGCGCGCGACAGATGGACGAGGCACGCCTCCGGGTGCCGGCCAGACTCTCGATGCAGGCCAAGTCGTAAAGAATCCCCGGACTGTCGGGGAACTCCCGAGCGCCGGTGGCCGTCGGTTGAGGCCTCGCTATCCATTCGAAGGCGGTGTGTCCCGCACCGCCCATCCAATCTCCGGTCGGAGCCGGAGGCTGGAAGGGTCCTGCGCGACCCCGATGAATCCGGCGAGCAGTTCCATTTGTCGGGTGCGCCGCGGGCGCCCCTCTAGGTCCCGTTCGACCTCGGTCAAGAAGGCCTTTGCCAATCCGGTGGGTAGGTGCCTGCTGGGAAGAAGAGGCATGCTGGGTTCGGGATGCCGGCTGGCGGGACGATGCGTCTCTTGCGGCGAGGGCGATTCCTGCGGGCCCCGCCAGCCGGTCAACCAGGGATTGCGTCTTGTAGCAGACCCCTCTTGATCGACGAGATAAGGGAAGAAAAGGCCGATCCAGCCCGAGGACGCGGTCTCGGGACCGCAGTCGCCGTTCGAGTCGGAGGACCGGTACATCGAGTTCCAGAAGGCGCGATCGACTTCACCGGCAGCGCTCGAGGCGATTCGCTCAAGCACAGGGCGAAGCGGCCCGAGCCACCAGCCCAGCCCCAAGTCGGCGAAGCCAACGAGGCGCTCGGCGATCGTTAGCCAATCGTCGGGCGTGCCCTCGAGGGTGACCGCCGGGATGCCGCAAACGACGCGGGTCACCAGATGGTGTAAGTACTTCTTCAGGCTGCCCAGCAGGACGATCTCGGCCGCCGTCTTTTCGACCGGACCGGTGGTGGAGAATGCAGGAAAGAAGAGGCGGTGCGACGCGCCGAGGTGGTTTTCGATCTGCTTCGAGAAACCCTCGAAGATCCCTGGCCAGAAACGCTCCGCCTGCGCCCTCCGCAACGTACCGCCCGGTTGATCTTGAACCTCGAGCGTCAGTCGCCCAGGGTGCTGGACGAACTTCGAGCGTAACTCCTCAGCGTTGGCATCGATGTGAAGGGCGACCCCCTGGCAGATCAACAGCCAGATCATGTCGGGGGAAAGCGCGATCGGGCGGTGTTCGGCGTAGGCAAGGCGCAAAGCAGCCACGAGGGGGTGGTGGTCGACGCCGGCGACCAAGGGCGAAGCACTACGGGAGCAGGCTTCAATCGGGCAGCAGGCTTTCCCTACCGTCAGGCGCTCGGCGGCAAACAGACGCTCGAGCGCCTCCGTGCTGGGAATCTCCGGCAGCGGCGTGACCGCCGGCTCGACGTCGGCGACGGCGAAGACCGCATGCGTCGTAGGCGCCTGTCGCTCCATGATCTCCTTCACCCGCAAGCGCCGCCGGCGGAAGTCAACCGGCGCTGCACCGCGGGGCGCCTCCGCCTAACTTGCCACTGGGGCGTCGGGCTGAGGATCGCGACGGAGGGCCTGGCCTCGACGGTCTACCGGCCGGTAGAAATCGGAGGCGCTCTTGTCGGGCCGGGCGCGGAAGGCCGTCGTCTGCTGGCTCAGCGTGTCCCAAGACTGACGAGGCGAGCCTGGGTTGTAGGCCGCGGTGTTGGTCGCCACGACGGTGCCGTAGAGCTTCATGTCGTGGATGAACTGGTCGGGAGTCACGCCCAGGTACACGAACGTCCAATCGCCTCGCCGCTCGAGGGCCTTGATGATCTCGGTCACCTGTTGCTGGGTCGTCTCGCGCGAGGCGTTCTCGGCCCCGTCGGTGATCACGACGCACAGGACGCGCTCCTCCGCGAGCTTGTGCGCTTGAGCCACGCGCACCGTTTCGGCGATGGCGTCGAACAGCGCCGTGTTGCCGCCCGGCGTGTAGTGATCCCGGTCGAGGCGCGGCACCTGCGCCAAAGGCCGCGGCGGGTAGAGCAGGCTGCACACGGTGTTGAACTTGGTCAGGGACATCCGGCAGCTGTCGGGGAGCGCCCACTGGTCTTGGAGGAAGCGGTTGAACCCGGCGATCACCTCGTCCCAGGACCCGCCCATCGAGCCGCTTTCGTCGAGGATCACGGCGATCAACGTGGGCGGTATCGCCGGTTCGATGGCCGAAGACGTCGTCGTCAACTCGGTTGTCATGCGTCCTCCTTCAGCTCCACCGGGCTCGGATCCGAGAAGCGCCCGGAACGGCTACGCTTCCCAAGGAGTGTCCAAACCACAGGATCCCATCGGCCCGTCCACCGAGGGGACAAACCCAATCCGGAAGGCGAAGAACGTCAACGCGGCCCCGCTGGTGCAGGCTAGGCGGCGCGCGCAGCGCCGCGGAATATGCCGCCAGACGGAACAAGGCCAACGGGCGCCGCCGCCCGGACCCCCGTCCTTTCGGACAAGGTGCGGGCCACGGCCTCGGTCGACTCGCGCCGCCGACGCCAGGGCTGGGCCGGGTGTCGCCTGTCCTAGGCATTCCATTCCCCCAGGCGGCGCCGCCAGGTGCCGACGCGCTCGCGCAAGAAGAGCGCCGTCGAGCCCAGCAGGATCAGCAGAATCCCTGTGCAGCCAATCAGGATGACTACCGACATACCCCGCAGCAGACCATAGACCACGGTGGCCACGCCCAATGTGGCGAAGGCGATCGGAGCGATGACCAGGCTGCGTGACCGGATGACGACGCCGTAGGCCAGGACGGCCAACGACTGGAAGAACAATACGGTGAAGTAAACCGCGTTGCTGGTCACCACCATTTGGAGATAGGTGGTCCCGAGCAGAACGACCTGTGACGTCAGCCCGATCACGAAGGCGCCATCCCGACTCCCGGCGCGCAAGAGCAGGTAGTGCATGAGCAAGCCCAGGGCGGCGACGGCCACAGTGTAGAACTGCGGCTCATCCACTTGCAGCGCCCCCAGGAGCATGAAGTAGGCCGCCAGGTAGAGGGCGTTGGCCGGAAGCGCAAACCACGGGTTGCGCCGCCGGACCGCTTCGGCGGCGAACAGGGTCGCCGCGATCGCCACCGGCAGGCTGGACCACAGACCGGTTCCCTCAACCGCCGCCTCCGCGCTCACCAGCACCCCGAGCGCCATACCTCCGTTCCGCAGAACCTTCCCCCACCCTCCGCCAACCAGGCTCCCCAAGACGTAATAGGCCGATGCGAGGACGACCAATGGCCACGGCCAGGGTGTGCGGTTCAGAACCGCGAGGCCGAAGTACGCGCTGAGACCGACCAGCCCAACGAGAATGTAGCCCAGCCGCGGATCTCTCCGAAGATAGATCATGGCGGCGATGATCCCCGCCAGC
Organism: uncultured Anaerolineaceae bacterium; assembly: GCA_964569445.1. Lineage (GTDB taxonomy): Bacteria > Chloroflexota > Anaerolineae > Anaerolineales > E44-bin32 > DATEVL01. The sequence continues at coordinate 3,907 of CAZMVJ010000027.1, forward strand.
GACAAGGACACCAGGGCCGCCGCACCGGCCGGCACATCTCCGGCCAACATGAGCACGACGGCGACGGCGACCGCCGCCGCGCCGATGACCCGGGTTATCCCGCCCTGCCGCGGGAGCCGACCTCGAGTCCTCTCGAATACCAGGTCCAGCGCCAGGAGAAGAATGCCGGAGCCGGCGGCGTAGTAGGCCGCCGAGGTGACATGGTTTTCGAAGAGAACGAGACACAAGGCGGCCGTTAGAACGGCGAGGACACCGTATTCCGCCCAGCGGTCGTCGTTCAGATAGAGCTCCAGGAGGAAGACGACGCTGACCGCCAGGACATACCACCCCGCGCCGACGGGTCGGGTGAAAAGGACTGCCAGCGCCGTCAGACCTCCCAGGACGAGGCCGCTGAACCTCAGGGTATCGCTCCACCGGCGCCGATCACGGGGTCTCAGAGCCAGGCTCCCGACGAAGTAGGCGACGCTCACCGCCGTCATCAGCGGCGCGAGCAAGGTGCGGTCGAGGGCGAATGCCCAGCTCGCGGTCGCCAGGGCGAAGGAGGCCGTCGCCACATAGCCGACGCGCGGATCAATTCTCAAGGAATACACCGTGAAGAACACGGCGAAGGCGGTGAAGGCCGCCGCAGTTTGGGCATCGGACCCGGCGCCCACGAGCAGGGAAAACGCGGCGACGGCGGTCAGGGACCCTCCGAGGATCCGCAAGGGGACGCGCCAGACGGTCGCCGGCTCCAGCGTCCTGGGGAGCGCGAGGTCGATCCCCAAAAGGGCCAGGCTGGCACCCGCCACGACATAGCCGAAGGGAACCTCCAACGACCGGAAGAATGGAAGGAGGAACGCAACGAGCCACGCGGCGGTCCCCGCCAAGAGCGCCGCCGACCACAGGTACCACCTCGGACGGACCCAGTGGGCGGCGCCGTAGGCGATCGCGCTTCCGGCGAGAACGATGAAGACCGGGGTCGCGACGTCGCCTTCGACGGCATTAACGGTCGCGAGGAGCAGGCTTAGGCAGAACGTAGCGGCCGAGCCGAGCAGCGCCGGTGTGCCGAAACGCCTCGCTTCGGGGCTGGTGGAGCTGCTCAAGAGCTCGCTGGAGACGACAAAGGCCACGCCCCACACCGAGTTCGCCAGCCACTGCGCCGCGGAGGATGGCTCAACCACAGCGTTCAGGGCCAAGAAGACGATCGGAACCAGGGCGCCGCAGGCGGCGTAAGGGAACAGGTCAAACCGAAAGGACCGGTCGCTGACGACGAACAAAGCGGCGCCGATCCCCCATGCGGCGCTGAGCAATACCCAACCGATAGCAGAGGAAGACGCTGGTGAAGCCAACCAGATGAAAACGGTGAGGAACCCAGCCGCCAGAAGGAGGGTCTCCGTCGCCTGGACGAGAATGAAGAGCGGCATGGCGAACGATCGTCCGCGCCAGCGGCCCAGGGCGCCCGCCCCTAGAACTCCGGCGACGGCTGCCAGGCTGCACAGCACCATCGTCATCGAGCCCGGTGGGTCGGCGAGGCCTGCGAAGCTGAAGGCGGAGAGCTCGAGGGAAAGGAAGGCTGCCAGGCTGAGAAGCCGCGAGGCGAAGTGGCGCGTCGAAAAGGTCCACAGGACGGCTGTCAGTCCAAGCACGACCCCCCAGAACGCAGCGGCCGCTGCCCCTTGCAGGCGGAGCATCCCGGCGATCACGCCGGCGTCGATCAGCAGAAGCGAGGAGAAGACGAGGAAAAGAACGAACGACGGCCGGGGCAGGCGCTTTTCCAAAGCCAAGGAGCCAACCCCGAAGACGCCGGTCACCGCGGCCAGGATCGGCAGCCGAGCCGATTCGACCAGAGCGGAAAGGACCAGGGCAGCGCCGACGACAAAGAAGGCGCCCAGATAGAGGGCGACGTTGATGCTCGTCTCGCTGAACAGAGATTGCATCAAGGACGGTCGAGGGGAGGGCGCCGGTGTTGGCTCCGGGGCAAGCGCCGGAGATGGCTGGGACGGGGCCGCAGGTGCTTCTTCCGCTGCCGTTTCGTTGGGCGGGGGCGCGGCGTCGAAGCTGTATCGACGTCCAAGGATATCCGCTTGGGCGGGCGGGATCAGCCCAGCGTCGCTCCATGCCCGGATCTCCTGAAGCACCACCTGCCGTTCCTGGCTCGAAAGGGCCGTCATCGATCCGTAGGTCTGACGGTGGCCCGGGTTGTCCAGGACCGCCAGCGCCGCGCGCCGTACCCCGTCGATGGGATCACCGAGCGCCATCCGTTCGACTTGCTGCAGGATCGAAGGGGTGCTCGTTCCAAGCTTGCGCAGCTCCTCCAAAGCGGCCATCCGCTCGGTGCTCTCCAGAGACTGGAGTCGCCGCCGCAGCGGTTCCCAGCTGGCTTCCTCGGCGGTTCCGGCGTCGGTCGGAGGGAGCGCGGTGGTCATCGGGTGATCTCCTTCCCGAGGTGCGTCCGGCGGTGGGGCCAGGAGCACCCGTTTGGCGTGCCTGCCATGGCCCACACTACGCAAACAGGATAGTGGGTGGGAGCCGCTATAGGAAGACACCCGACAGCAAAAACCCGCCAATCCGGCTGTTGCCGGGGACGAAGAAGCGCCCCGGAGGGCGCGGAGGAGCAGCAGGACGATCGGGCGAAGGAGACCGCCCGGGCCCGGCGCGGACTGGGGGATCACGTCCGTCGTGCGGGTGGGGCGGTCAACCTGGAATCGACTCTTTCTCCCCCTCCTCCCCCTCCCGCAGCATGCGCCTCACCGCCTCGATCGCCTCGCGCCGTCGCCGGTTGAACGTGCCTTCCGAGATGTACAGCTCGGCCATGACGTCGCGGTTCGGCCGGTCCATGACATACGCCTCGTGCAAGATCATGTAGTGATGCCACTCGCGCGGCGAGGTCAGCGTCGGCTTCTGGCCTGCCGGGCGGAGGCGCTCGATGGCTTCGGCTAGCACGTGGTGTGCCGCCTTCCCGCGATCGACATGCGTGGCCCTCACCGGGAGGCGGGCGGTCACGGCCCCCAGGGTCGACAGCGGGCATGTGCCCAGGTAGACGAAATCATTCATCCGGCGCAAAGCCGTCTCGACCGCCTCCAGCGACGGCTCGCCAACGGGGTTCGCCGGTTGCTGGACGGAGACAATGCGGTCGACGGCCTCCGCCTCCAATCGTTTGATCCGGATCATCTCTGCCATGTGGTCGGTGGCATAGCCGGCCAATTCGGCGTCGGCCGCGGCATACCGCGTGGCGTTGACCGGGTGGCCAAGCAGAACGCCGCCGACGTGTTCGGTGTCGAGGTACAGCGGTGCTAGAAGAGCCGCCCCCTCCAACGGCCAGGCGAACTTATCCGGTTCCAGGAGCGCAATGTCGTCGGCAACCAGGGCCTCCGGCGAGATCGATAGATCCTTGCCATGGCTCCAGTGGTAGGCAGCCACCAGGCGCACGGTCCCCTCGGAATGGAGCAGGACCAGACCGAAGCTCGCCCGAAGCTCGGTGCATAGAGCGTCGAGGGCCAAGGCGAGTCGCTCATCGAGACGGCCCTCTCCCGCGAGATTGTTGGGGGTCATCCGGATGGCGCGCAGGACCCTGCGGGTCTCCGGATCGACGAAGAAGTAATCCAGAACGGCACGGGCGTTGCCCGCCAGCGAGTGGGTCACGACGGCGAGCAGGATGACGAAGGCGAAAGCCGCCGTCCGAACGCCGAAGCTCACCGAGGACAGATAAGAGACAACGAAATAGAGCAATGTGACCAGGGAGACGGCGATCAGGCTGGAGACGAAATGACGGCGGATCGTCCGCCCCTCGACGATGGCGCTGTAGTTGGCCACGCCGTACCCCAACGGGAGGACGGCCAGCCACAGCAGCGCGGTGCGGGCGACGAGGGAAGGTACGCCGGACCAAACCCCTACGAGGTAAACGACTCCGGAAAGGCATGCCAGGATGGATGCCGCCAAGAGAAGGACGAACTGGCGTCGCTCGATCTCGCTGCGCGCCCGGCGGATCCCCTCCACCAGGTTGGCCATGCTGAGCGCCACGAAGAGCAGGAGACTCGCGGCGAAGATGGAGTACGCCGGCCCATCCGCCGCCAGCCACGCGGGGGAGACGAGCTGGATCAGGGCCGCCACAGAAGCCAAACCGTAACCGATGAGGACAAGGGCATGGCGACCGCTACTCTTCTTGCCTGGACGCATGAGCGTCGTGGCGTGGAACCACAGCACGACGGCAAATTTGCTGACCCAACCCAGCAGGAGGATCCGGGAGATGATTTCGCTGGCACTCGGCCAGAATCCGAAGAGATCGCGGATCTGCCGGAGGAACCCGACGGCGGGCTGATTGAAGCCCATGAAATCATCAAGAAAAATCCCGGCGAGCGACCAAAGGGTCAGCGCGGTCAGCCAGATGAGGGCAGTCCGCTTAGGCTGCCCCACAAGGTAGACGCCAAGCCAGATCGTGCTGGCCAGACCCAGGAAGCTGAGCAACTCGTGGGCGTAGGGGAGGCCGGGGCCGTCTTGGCCAGCAGGCGAAAGTGCCGGTTGGAAGTCGGCGCCAGTCGACTCATCGACTGTGCGTTCGCACCTGCCGTTGCAAGATGGGACGAGCCGGGCGGTTGATCTCGCACCCGGAGAAGCGGCGGCCACCGATCCGGCGAGGCCGATGAGCAAGGCCACGGCGAACAGACGCCGGAAGCCCCTGTGCGCGGACCACCCGGGACGATGGGCCCCATCCGCGGCTCGCGCCCGAGCCCTCAATCTATCCCCCGGCAATAGCAAGGGCGTATGGGTCGGATAAGGCTGGTAACCAGCCGTTCAGAGTGAACTCAGCTGCCCAAATGGAAAGAACGTCCCCCCGATCGCTAACTGGGAATCATGGTGCCGAGGCTTGGGGATGTCAAGCGTTGAGGCTAGCGGCGAAGAGGCCCTGGCCGGGGGGAACCTCCGTCGGGGCGGGAGTGCCGCCCGAAGAGGGGCCCGGCGGAGATAGCCAGGCCAAGGAGACCGAGGAGCAACGTCAGCGCGCCGAGCTTCGTACTGCGGTCATGGCTGTGCGCCGGCGCAAGCGGGCCATGGTGAAAGCGGCTGGCCGGGATCACGACCAGCCCGCCGAAGGTGAGGTTGGAGGCGAGGGCAAACCAGCTCCATCGCAGACCGCGCCGGAGGCCGAAGGTCGAAAGGAGGAACAGGTTCAGTCCCACGGCCAGGAGCTTTCCGGCGCCCCACGTCACGTGAAAGCGAGCATGATCGGGCCAGTCCGGGTCGAACGAGTGACTCGGCAGCAGAAGGGCGAACGGTGCGATGACGGAGAACAACCCGGGCGCCATGCACAGCCATGAGGCAAGGCGAAGGCGCCGCTCCGCGTCGCGCGACGAACCAGCGGACGTGCTGCGCCGAGTCATTCGACCACCCCGAACGTGTCGAAGGAGTACTTGATCAACGCCAGGAACTCGTCCGTGAGTTCCTGCTGCGCCAGGTACTCGGCGGTGAACCGTGTCTTGCCCTGGTGAAGGTATACCATCCGAACAAAGATGCTAACCATGTTCAAGCCCCCGAACTGCATTCCCTCCGTGTTGACAACGACCCGGTACGGGAGGCCCTGAGCGGTGTTGCCTTGCACGTTCGACACGATCTCGGTGTTGATGCCGCCGGAGGCGAGCTCCGGCAAGTACAGCTGCATGTAGTCGTCGAGCGTGATCTCCTCGGGAATCCCCTCGACGGTCGCCAGGTCGATGCTCTGAAGGATCACAAGCGAACCGGCCTGGCCTTGATAGATCGAGACTTCGCGGCCCGGCTCGGACACGTGATCGGTGAGCCCCCAGTCGGCAGGAATCTGAATCGAGAAGGGGAACCTCTCCGCCTGGTAAATCGCCATGGCGGTGGATCCGAAGGGCGGGATGGGCGTCGGGGTGGGACTTGGCGTTGCGGTCGGGGTCAACGTCGGCCGAGGTGTTTCGGTCGGCGGTGGCGTCAGCGTGATCGTCGGCGTTGGGACGGAAGGCAGCCCGGCGCACGAGGCTGTGGCGAGCAAAGACGCTGAAACGATCACGGTGCGCACAAAATGCCCTGTCGTATGGTGGTGCAGGCGGAACGGGATCGATCCCTGGGAGAGGTTCATTTTGGTCCTCCGTCCGTTTCGAGGTTGGTGCAGATGCTCTTTGATGACGGGCGCCATTACAAGACTCGGAACAGCCAGGAACCGCCAATTCGGAAACGGTCGGTTTCATCGGACGGAGGCGATCCGCCGATGGAAAGGACTTTGTTGAAGACCGAAGGGAGGCAGGCCGGATTGGCGGTTCGTGGCATCTAAATGCCTTCCGATAGCGGTCGGCATCGACCATACTTGGCACCGCCATCCCTCCCGGCGGTGATTCCCGCGTTGGATTCGCTCGTGGCGGGCCGATTGAAGGAGCGGGGGTAGCCGCTCCCCCGGGCGCATTGCCGTCGGCGATGACTGCCCAGGCCGGGTGAAGGATGACAGGAGGGGGTGATGCGCCGCCATGCAGCAGTTGCCCTGGGTCTGGCTCTGGGCGCCCTAGCGACGGGTGTTGCGGCCCAAGGGCCGGTGGGCGGCGGCCGGGACCCCGCCTTCGAGCAGGAAATCCTGGGTCGCCTGGCGCTGATCGACCCCGAGGCTGTTCCCATCTTCACTGCGGCGACAGAAGCCAGCGACGCCGGTCGCTTGGAGGAGGCCCGGGACGGTTTCTTACGCGTCCTGCAGCTAGCCCCGGACTTCCCGGACGCATTGCGCCGCTTGTCCTATGTCGAAGGCTCCCTCGGGAACGCTCCGGCTGCTGTCGCTCACGCAGAGAAGGCGCTGGCACTCCAGCCAACGGCCTGGAACAAGGGCGCGTTGGCGATGGCCCTGACTGTCGGAGATGACCCGGCAGACCATCGCCGGGCCTTGGACCTCGCCCGCCAAGCATCGCAGGAGGAACCGCAGGATCCCTCTCTCTCCTATGTCCTGCTCGTGGCGGCGGCCAAGGCGGAGGATCTTCCGACCCTGCGAACGGCAACCGGGCAAATGCTAGTTCTTGCTCCGCAAGACCCGTTCGGCCACTATTTCGCCGGACTACTGGCCGCCATTGACGGGCGGTGGGAATCCGCCGACAGGGAACTCCGCCTGTCGCAACGGCTGGGCATGCCGCCCGACGTGGTGGATGAAGTGCTCGCCTCAGGAATTCGGACGCAGGCCGCCCAGCGGCGCTGGGTTCGCCTGGGCGCCTACGCCGTGATCGGCTGGGCTGCCGGTCTACTGGCGCTCTTCTTCGTCGGCACGACCCTGAGCCGGGCGACGCTGGCCGCCGTGGCGCGTCGGGTTCGACCGACGGACAGCCCCATCAGCGCCCGAGAACGAAGCGTTCGGACGGTGTATCGGGCCGTCATCCTGCTGACGTCGCTCTACTTCTACATTTCGATGCCGATCATCATCGTGCTGGTCGTCGCCGTCTTTGGGGGCGTGATCTACGCGTTCCTGGAGATCGGAACGATGCCAGTCCAGCTTTCCCTCTTTCTCCTTGCCGGAGGCGTTCTCACGCTGCTTGCCATCGTGCGCAGCGTCCTTACGCAGGTCCGCCAGGGCGACCCGGGACGGCCTCTGCCTAGAAGTGAGGCGCCGGCGTTGTGGCGACTGACCGAGGAGGTGGCGCGCCGCCTGGGGACAGCGCCCATCGGAGCGCTGTACGTTTCTCCAGGGCCGGAGATCGCCGTCCTTGAGCGCGGCGGGAGCCTGGCGCGAATGCGGGGAAAGGGCACCCGCAGCCTGGTCCTGGGTCTCGGCTCAATGGCCGGGATGTCCCAGGGGCAATTGAAAGCGATCCTCGCTCACGAGTACGGGCATTTCGTCCACGGCGACACGGCCGGCGGGGACCTGGCCCTGCGCGTGCATTCGTCGCTCCAGCATATGGCCCTCGGCCTCGCCGCCGCCGGGCAGGCGCGCTGGTACAACCCGGCCTGGGTCTACGTCTACCTGTTCCACCGCCTCTTCCTCCGCCTCACGCTCGGCGCTTCGCGCCTCCAGGAGATCCTGGCCGACCGTATGGCGGCCGCCGCTTACGGCGCCGACGCCTTCGCCAGCGGATTGCGTCACATCGTCCGCCAGGGGATCGCCTTCCCGACCGCGGCGACGGAAGAGATCCGCGCCGCCGCCTCCGAAGGCCGAAACCTGCGCAACCTCTACGCGCTGCCGGCGCCGGCCGCGGAATCGGCCGATCTGGAGACCCGGTTCGCCGAGGCCATGAACCGCCCGACCTCGCCCTATGACAGCCATCCGGCGCCGGTGACGAGGCTGGAGCTTCTGACCGGCATCCGGGGCGATCCGCCGCGCCCGCCCGACGACGACCTGGCCGCCGAACTGATCCCGGCGCTGGACCGAATCCAGGAGGAAATGACCGTGCTCATTCAGAAGAGGACCGGGCTAAGGCGCATCCCGGTCGAGCCGCCCGGCGCTGGAGAGTAGTGGTTGTGAGGCGAGGCTTAGACGACGGGCTGGATCAGGCCCCGGCCGGGACCAGCAGCGACTGGTACAACTCCTCGTGCCGTTCGAGCGTCAAATCCAATGAGTGCGCCTGGGCCATCGCCACACCGGCCTGGCCGAGGGCGCGCTGGGCGGCCGGGTCGCGCAGCACCTGGACGATGCGATCGGCCATGGCGTGCACGTCACCGGGCGGCACCAGGTAGCCGCAGCCGGCCTCTTCCACCAGCTCCGGCATCGACGTCGCCCGCACCGCCACGATCGGCACGCCGCAAGCGGCGGCTTCGAGGATGACGATGCCCTCCGACTCGAGTTCCGAGGCGAGAACGAAGACGGACCCGGACCGGTAGAGCGCCGGCAGGTCGCCGGTGGGTTCGACGAAGCCGATGAAGCGGCTCTGCCGGGTGATGCCCAGCTCGCGTGCCAGTTCTTCCATATCCTGCAGCCGATTGCCGTCGCCGACGACGAGCAACTGGGCGTCGGTCGAGGCCATGGCGATGGCGGCGGCGCGCACGACGTCATCGACGTTCTTCTCCCGGTCCACGCGGCCGACGTGCAGGATGATCGGCCGGGCCGGGTCGAGTCCGTAACGCACGGTGATCGCCTGTCGTTCGTCGGGTGAATCCGGATCGGGGTGGAAGCTCCGCAGGTCGACGCCGTTGCTGATCACGACGGCCCCCGGGCCGCCGTGGGCATCGACCTGGCCGGCAGTGAAGCGGCTCGGCGCCACCACCGCCTGGCATTGCGAGATCAAGTCCGAAGCGAAGGCCCACAGCGCCGCTTCCAGCATGGTGCGCAATCCGGGCAGATCCGGCGCCTGGGCCGAGATGTACCAGGGGAGGGCGTGGGCCGTGACGACCAGGGGCAGGCGGCGCTCGCGCGCGAAGGAAGGCATCACCAACCCGCCCAGCACCGGATCGTGCAGGTGCAGGACCTCCGGGCGGAACTCGTCCAGATAGCGCTCGACCTCGTCGCGTGCCCACCACGACCAACGCTGCCCGCGGCGAGCAGGCGTTGGTCGGGAGGCCAGGCGCACCAACTCCACACCGCCGCGCAGCTCGCGGTAGGCCTCGCCTCTGTCGCTGGCGCTTAGAACCATCACCGCATGACCCCGGCGCACAAGTCCCTCAGCCAAATGGTGGACGGCGACGGAGATGCCGCTGACCATCGGTGGATAGGCCTGGCACATCAGGATAATTCGCATCAGCCGGCCATGCGGCGCGCATCCTCAAGCAACGCCTGCACCCGCGTCAGGGTCTCTTCGGCGACGGAGTGGATTTCCTTCTCGGACGGCGATGGTCGTTCGGCGAAGGGGAACCAGGGTTTCCCGATGACAATGTGACAGGGCCCGCCGATCTGCCAAATCCCGGCGGTCGGGCGATCGAAATGACGACCGCGAAAGAGACGCCCATGACCCGGGGGTACATAGAAGGCGACCGGGAGCAGCGGCGCGCGGGTCGAGAGCGCCAGCCGGGAGGCTCCCGTCTTGGCTTGCAGCAGCTCCCTTCCGTGGCTGAGACGGCCCTCGGGGTAGATCAGGACGGTTTCGCCGCGGGCGAGTTGTTCAGCGGCCCGTGCCAAAGCCTCCGGCCCGCGGCCGGGGACCACCGGGATCTGGCCGGCGTGCGCCAGCAGCCATCCGAAGAAAGGCAAGGTGAATGCCTCCCCCTGGGCCAGCGCGTGGAGTCGGCCGAAGACGAGGGCCAGGACGAAGGCATCGCTGACAAAGGCATGATTGGAGACCAGGATCGGGGCCTGGCGGGGGATGTTCTGACGTCCGCTGACCCGGATGCGGCCAACACACAGCCCGCGGTACAGGTAGAACAGGGCCTTCAAGACAGGCCACAAACGACCTCGCGGATCGTATTCGTCGCGGGTCGAGCCCGGACGGTTCTGTTGCACGGGGAAAGAGGAGGACCGAACTGTGCCAGGCACGTCGAGACCCTGCCTCGCAGCCGACCCGTCTTCGAGGTGTGGCCTACCGGGCAAAGGCTGGAGCCTACTGTAAATCAGCCGGCGGCGGCACGAGCCATGCCCAGCAAGTGACGGACGCGGGCCATGGACTCATCCGTAACACGGCGCAAGTCCACGGCGGAAACGGATGTCTGGCCGGCGAAAGGTCGCCAGGACTCGCCAATGGCGATCCAGGCTGACCCCCCGACTTGCCATACACCCAGGGTGGGGCGGCCGTACAGATGGCCATGGACCGTCCGGCAATACCTGTCCGGCACGTGGACCGCCACCGGCAAGATCGGCGCGCCGGACTGATAGGCCAGCCGCGCCATGCCTGTTTTTGCCCGGATCATCTCTGCGCCATGGCTCAGCCGACCCTCTGGGTAGATCAAGATCGTCTTGTCCTTGGCGAGTTGCTCCGCGGCGCGGACCATGGCTTGTCGCCCGCGGCCAGGTGTGATCGGGATCTGACCCGCGCGCGCCAGGAGCCAGCCGAAGAAAGGGATGGTGAAACTCTCGATCTGAGCCAGACCGCGATAGTTCCCCAACACGAACGGTAGCAGAAAGAAGTCGCTGACCCGGGCATGGTTGGAGACAAGTATGCGAGGGCCGGCGACGTTGTTCTCTTTCCCGATCACATGCACGGACCTGACCATGACCGTCTTGTACAGCCAGAAAACCAATCGAAGCACAGGCATGAGCCGCGCCTCTGGATCGTAGCGGTCGTGCGCGGGGACGGGAACCGGCCAAATCTCAGCCGTGGTCTGCTCTGGAGCGTTGTGGGTTTCCGTGACGGTCGACAACTGGGGTTTGTCCGAGGCGGGGATTATAACGCGTCTCAGAGATCCATCTCGTCGCCCCTGGCCGGATAGACGACGTCGTCGAACCCGATCTGGCGCAGCCCGGATTGCAGTGCCGCCGCCGGTTCAGCCTCGCCGTGCACCAGGACGATGCGCCGGGCTCGCCCGCGGACGGCCCCGGCGTAGGCCAGCAGGAAGTCCCGACCGGCGTGGGCCGACAATCCGGAGATCGCCACCACCTCGGCGCGCAGGTCGTAGCTATCCCCATAGATGCGCAGCTTGGGCTGCCGCTCCAACAATCGTCGTCCGAGCGTGTGGGGGGCCATCCACGAGGTCAGCAGGACGGCATTGCGCGGATCTTCGACGGTGTGCTTGAGGTGATGCAGCACGCGGCCGCTCTCGGCCATGCCCGAGCCGGCGATCACGATCAGCGGGCCACGCATGTCGTTGATCGCCTTGCTCTCCTCGACGTCGCGGGTGTAGCGCAGCATGTCGAAGCCGAAGGCCGTCCCGTGAGGGTCGCGCTCGAGGAACGCACGCGTCTCCTCGTCGAAGTCGTCGGGGAAGGCGCGGAAGACGTCGGTCACGTTCGTCGCCAGCGGGCTGTCGACGAACACCGGCAGGCGCGGCAGCTCGCCGCGGTCGATCATTTGATGCAGGGCATAGACGATGGCCTGGGTGCGGCCGACGGCGAAGGCCGGGATGACGACTTTCCCGCCGCGGTCGGCCGTGCGGCGGAACAGATCGAGGCTGTCGCGGTAGGCCTGCTCCGTCGAGCCGTGGTCGCGGTCGCCGTAGGTGCATTCCATCAACAGGACGTCGACCTCCTCGGGCAGCACCGGGTCGCGCAAGAGCGGCATGCCCGGTCGGCCGATATCGCCGGAGAACATCAATCGCTGTTTGCGTCCTTTCTCCTCCAGGTCGAGGACGACGCCGGCCGAGCCCAGGATGTGGCCGGCCTCGACCAGCGAGACGCGGGCGCCGGGCACCGGCTCGAACGACTCGCCATAGGCGCGGCCGGTGAACCGGTCAACAACGGCGACGGCGTCGGGCAGCGTGTACAACGGCACGACCGGCGGTTCGTCACTGCCGGCGCGCTTCTTGTTCAGGTAGGCGGCGTCGGATTCCTGGATCTTGGCCGAGTCGCGCAGGAGCAAGTTGGTAATGTGCGCCGTCGCCGGCGTGGCGTGGATGCGACCGGCGAAGCCCCGCCGCACCAGGTTCGGCAGGTTGCCGCAGTGGTCGATGTGCGCGTGGGACAGAACAACGGCGTCGACGCCCGCCGCCTCGAAGCCGAATTCGAGATTGCGGGCGTAGGTTTCCTTGCGCGGCCCCTGGAACAGTCCGCAGTCGAGCAGCAGCTCCCGACCGTTCAGCGAAAGCAGGTGGCGCGAGCCGGTAACGGTCTGGGCGGCTCCGTGGAAGGTGAGTTTCATGAATGCCGTGCGCCTCCGGCCGCGCCGTTGTGCAGCGCCTCCAGGATCGCCGCACCGTGCGCGGCGAAGCGGGTCTCGAGCGGGACCATCAAGCGGCGGAGCGAATCCAGGTCGGTCGGGTTGGCCCGGGCGATTTCCCAGGCCATGTCGCGCGGCAGGATCAGGTCCGACTCGATGCCACGCGCGGCGGCCGCCAGGCGGCGCCATTCCCGCAGCCGTTGAAAGCGCGCCTGGCTGGCCTCGTCGCCGTTGCGGTGCGATGGACGCAGGGGAACGGGCGCCTCGAGGCCGCGCCGGACGGCCGCCAGCCATTCGGCGCCGTATCGCTGCCGCGCCCGCGGTGAGACCTCGCTGACGGCCTCCAGCGCCGCCCGAGTGCGCGGCATGGCCTGGGCCATGGCCAGCAGCGCGCCGTCGCTGAGGACCTTGAAGGGAGGGCAGTCCCGTCGTCGGGCCTCGGCCTCGCGCTCCCCATGCAGCTCACGCAGGATGGCTGCCTGCGGACCGCCCAGCTTGCGGGCGTTGGTGATGCGCCAGAAGGCCTGCTCGCCGTTCTCGGCGGCGGGGGCGAGGGCGGTGGCGACGCGCTGGCATTCCTCGTCCGCTTCGGCCGTACGTCCCGCCTGGTCGAGCTCCTCCGCCAGCCGGTCCCGCAGACGGAGCAGGTAGTGCGTGTCGAGGCGGGCGTAGTCGAGCAGCATCGGCGGCAGCGGGCGTTTCCCCCAGTTGGCTCGTTGGTTCCGTTTGTCCAGGTGGACGGCGAAGGCCTCTTCCAGCATATCGCCGAGGCCGGTGCGGGTGCGGCCCAGCGTGCGCGCGGCGACGCGGGTGTCGAACAGGTTCGCGATGTGGAAGCCGAAGTCGCGCCGCAGGCAGGCCAGGTCGTATTCGGCGGCGTGGAAGACCTTCTCGATCGCAGGGTCGGCCAGAAGCGGGGCCAGGGGCGACAGATCCGCCAGGGCGAGCGGGTCGATCAGGAAGTCGGCATCGGCCGTCGAGACCTGGATCAGGCAAACCCGTTCCCGGTAGGCGTGCAGGCTGTTGGATTCGGTATCGACGGCCAATCGGGGCGCGGCCTGCAGAGCCGCAATCAGGCGCCGGAGCTCGTCGTCGCTGGTGACGACGACCGGAGGGGGGAGATCGGACGCCATGGCGGCGATTATAAGGTCAGTGGACAGTGAACAATGGTCGGAGGGCAAGGAATGTCATTGCGAGCCGTCCCGAGCCTGCCGAGGGACGGCGTGGCAATCGATTCATCGGGGAGATTGCCACGGCCCCTTCGGGGCCTCGCAATGACGGAAACCCCGCTGACCACTCGTCGCTGGCCCCTGCTGGTTTGACTCCGATTGCGACTTATGGTACGAATAGCCGGCCCCCGGGTTCGGTGACCGTGGGGGCATTCGCCCCTTGACCCTCGCTGGAGGAATGCGTCCATGACGGAAGCGGCAGCCCCGATCCCGGCCGGGGCGAGCGGTTCTCTGCCCCTTTCCCGTCGGGAGTTCCTCTACTACCTGTGGGGAGTCTCGATGGCGGTGGCCATTGCCGGGGCGACCGGCGCCACGATCTGGTTCGCCCTGCCGCGCTTCAAAGAGGGCGAGTTCGGCGGTGTCGTCACCATCCCGGTTGGGGAAGTGCCGCCGCCGGACAGTTCGCCCGTGCCCTATTCCCAAGGCCGTTTCTGGCTGGTCAACATCGGGGAACAGACGATCGGCGACCCCCGCCAACCCTCGGTCTACCCGGTGACCCCTGGGGTCAAGGCGCTTTACATGGTGTGCGTCCACTTGGGGTGCTTGTATAAGTGGGTCGAGACGCAAGATCGCTACGAGTGCCCTTGTCACGGGTCGAAGTATCTCAAGTCGGACGCGCGTATCGACGGCCCGGCCCGCCGCAATCTGGACACGTTTGTGATCGAAGCCGTCGACGCCGACGGGAACGTCCTCGCCCGGACCGAGCCCGGGATGGGCAGCGGCGAAGGCAGCTCGGTGCCGATCACGCCGGAGGTGGTGTCCCTGCGCATTGACACCGGCAAGAAGATCGCCGGAGCCGTCAACACCAAGCCGGGCGGCGGCATCTAGCCGGCGGCAGCATGGCCATCTTCCGTCTCCACCTCCCCTTCCTCGACGAAGTCAAAGCCAAGGGCGTCAAGACTGCCGTCAAGAACAAGGTCGAAGACGTCGTCACGCGGATCACGACCGGAATGAACTCGACCGACCTGCGCATGCTGCTGCGCGACGACCCGGTCGGACGGCCCAACCCGCGCCTCAAGCCGCACTCCGAGAGCTTCTGGTTCCACATCAAACCGACGTATTACCACCAGCTGATGGACGGGTTCTACCCGACCTTCCGCCTCGGCTGGCTTTCCACCTATTTCTTCGTCTTCGAGATCATCACCGGCATCTATCTGATGATCTTCTACACCCCTTCGCCGGTCGTCGCCTACGAGAACATGCGCAACATCCTGAGCAACGTCCCCTTCGGCGACCTGATGCGCGACCTGCACAAACTCGGCGCCGAGGCGATGGTGGCGGTGGTGGCGCTGCACATGCTGCGCACCTTTGTCACCGGCTCCTACAAGAAGCCGCGTCAATTCACCTGGTTGACGGGGATCGTTCTGCTTGGCGTCACACTGATCCTCTCCTTCTCCGGTTACCTGCTGCCGTGGGATCAGCTCAGCCTGTGGGCGGTGACAATCGGCGCCTCGATGGTCGAAGCGTTCCCGCCGCAGATCGTCGGGACGACCCTTAATCTGATCGTTCGCGGGGCGCCCGAGTTCGGCGCCGGCGGCCTGCTGCGCTTCTACCTGCTGCACGTCGTGCTGCTGCCGGCGGTCGGCGTCATCGCGCTGAGCGTCCACTACTACAAGGTCGTGATCCACGGCCACAGCCTGCCGCCGGAGGCGGAGGCCGTCGGCGAAGACACGGCCAAGCGCATCCCGATGGAAGCGCGGGTCTACTTCATGCCCAAGATCATCACCCGCGAGTTGTTCTACGTCACCGGGCTGACCGGGCTGATGATCCTGCTGACGGCCTTCATCTACAACGCCCCGCCGCTCGAAGCTCACGCCGATTCGTTGCTCACGCCCCTTCACATCACCTCCCCGTGGTACTTCCTGTGGCTGCAGGGGATGCTCAAGATCGGCGATAAGGTCCTGTGGGGGGTCATCATCCCCTCCGGCATGATCGGTATGATTCTGCTGCTCCCCTACTTCGAGGTCGGCCCGAGCCGCCGCTACGGGGCCCGCCGCATCGGCCTGTCGGCGGCGGCGACGTCGGTGGCGGTGCTGGCCGTCCTGTCCTTCATGGGCTCGCCCTGGTACAAGGTGACCAGCTCGCCCGATCAGGAAGC
>CAZMVJ010000028.1:0-19583 GCA_964569445.1 uncultured Anaerolineaceae bacterium
CGGCCGCCGCGAATCCCAGGTCGAGCCGGCCGAGGGCTTCGGCCGCTTGTTCCCGGCGCCAGCCCTCGGGGAAGGTGAGGGTGTAACGGCTGGACCGCGCCTGCTGTAACAACTCGCTCAGCTCGAGGATCGACATCGCCCCGCTGACTTCGTATCGACCGGCCTCGATGCCGGTGTCGAGCCCACGGTAGGTCAGGTAGCGCGTCAACAGCGCCGGACGATCGACGATCCCCATTTGCTGCAACCGATCCACCACCGACCGCGCCTCCTGGCCCGGCTCGATATCGAGCGTCGCCGCGCGTTGGGGATCGCCGGCAGCCGTCGTCAGGCCGCGTTGATTGAGCATCAGGTAAGCGGCCAGCGCCGTTCGTTCGATGGTCGACAATCCCCGTGCCGGCGTGCCGAGCGATGAGGTCCCCGCCTGGAAGGCGGCCGCCAGGGCGAGGCACGCGCCGACGACGGCGACGAGGACGACGAGGAGGCAGCCGCCGCTACGTCGTCTTGGGCGCATCCAGGTAACCCTGCAGGATGACGGCGGCTGCCCGCGCGTCGGTCATCTCGTCGGGTTTGTGAAGTGTCCCAGCTTCCACCGTCGAGCCGCTTTCGTCCCAGGTTTCGACCCGGCCGAACCCGGCCTGGCGCAAGGCTTCCGCCAGACGCAGTCCGCGTTTGGCGCCCCGGCCGGCCTGTCCCTCGCCTCCGTAGGCGACCCCGACGACGATGACCTCAACCTCTTCCTGGCGGGCGACCTCAACGATGCGGCGGGCGTCGTCGGCGCGCGAAGTGTGGCGCACGACTCTCAGCGGCCGGGCGAGCGTCCGGGTCGGATCGGAAACGGCCAACCCGATGCGCACCTCGCCGGGGTCGACGGCCAGGACGCGGCTCATGACGACGGCGAGTCCCACACCGGCTCGATCCGCAACGGAAGGAGAGGCAATCGAGGCCACCAACCCGGCCAAAACCGGAACCGGGGACCGGCTTCGAGGTCGAGCGCGCCCTCCAGGATGGCTGCGGCCTCGGTCGTCGACTTGCCGGCGATTCTGCGGGCCAACTCTCCGAAATCGACATCGGGGCGCGACCGAGCGCGGACCCGCGCCTGGTAGGTCTCTTCGCCCGCCGCCCCGACCGGAAGCAAGTCGACCCGCACCGACCCCGGCACGATCGCGAACCCGGCCCCGGCCGCCTCCGCCACGCGCGTCTCGGCCGACTCTTGCAGGCGATCGAGGTCGTAAATGGTCGCCGCGATGCGGGCGGTCATCGAGCCCTCCATCACTTCGGAGGGCTCGCCCAGCGGCGGGTGGAAGTCGGACGCCAGGACTTCGGCGATCGAAAAGGAATCCGGGGCCAGCGCCTCCCCCTCGCTCAGTTGTTCCTGCAGGAGCGCGTTTGCGGCTTGGACGAGCTGGCGCTCGAGCGCCGTCCGAGCTTCGCGGAGATCCGCCTGGGTCACGCCGGGACGCGGCCGGGATTCCCCGCCGGTGGTCGGATCGGGATTGGTGACGGTCAGCGCGAGACCGAGCGTGCCTTCGATGGCGCCGATCGATCCGGCGGGGACATTGCCGGCCGGGCCGGCGGCGGAGGCGCGGATCGGAGCCACGAGTTGGGATCCGATCCCGGCCGGGACCAAGGCGCGCTCGGTCGTCTCGAAACGCAGTGGATTCGAGCCGAGGGTCCGCAGACCGGTGCCCTCCGGCAGCACGACCTCGTTCTCGCCGCGATTGGTGAAAGTCGCCTGCCCCGTCGCCGCCGCGGTCGGCGCCTGCACCGTTCCGATGGTTGGAAGCCGTATCTCCCCGTCGACCTCCACCTCGAGCGATCGCGCCGGCAGAACGATTCCTGCGGAGGATCCCTCGATCTGCTCCCCGAGGAAGACCGGGAGAGTGAGGACCTGCTCGCTCTCGACGGGAGAGATCTCGACGACGGCCGCCGGGCCGATGGCGATCGAGAGCACCAATAAGGCGGCAATCACGACGAGCATCGAACCGGCGCGCCGGGCGTCGGTCCATCTTTGTCTCCGAGGTGCGGACATAGGCTCGGGCCGCCGCGCAAGAGGGGCGCGCTCGGTCGTGATCGGCGGGCCGAGTCCGACAGAGGATTTCGCCGGCCACGGTTGACGGGAGACGGCGTCGAGGTCGTCGAAAACCGGCAAGCCGAGCCGGAGCGCCGAGGCGCGGACGTCGGGGTCGTGGCTCAACACCCCCAGCTGTGCCGCTTGGCGACCTGCCTCACGCGAGAGCAGGACGAGATCGACGCGTCGATGCAGGACCCGCCCGTGGGACGGCCACACCAGAACGACGCGATCGGCCTGCGCCCAGCGCAGCTTCTCCAGCGTCGAAGCCGAGTCGTCATGGGAGTCCAGGTACAGGAGTTGCGTTTTCACGCGCGCTCGTCCGGGGTCCGCCCCGGCCTCAGCCGGAGGCGTGGGCGAGGTGGGTTTCGAGCCACTGCCGACCGAGGCCGATGGCTTGCGGCAACTGCCGGGCGTCCTTGCCGCCGGCCTGGGCCATCGTCGGGCGGCCGCCTCCGCCGCCGCCGATGGCGCGGGCGGCGGTCCGCACCAGCTCGACCGCGCTCAACCCGCGCTGCGCCAGATCATCGCTGAGCGATGCGACCAGAACCGGCTTGTCTTCGAGCTCCGAGCCGAGCAAAACGGCGTGCGTCGGATGCCGGCCGCGAAATGGATCGGAGAGCTGGCGCAAGTCGTCGGCGCTGCAGCCGGGGATCAGACCGATCAGAACGCGCGCCGGGCCGATCGTTTCCTCCGGCAGCTCGGCCAGGAGGCCTTTGGCGGCCGACCGCTCGAGTTCCTCAATGCGCGCCTCGAGCGCCTTGCGTTCGCGCAAGAGCGCCTGCAGCTGCGCGTCGGCGCGGTCGGGCGTGGTCTCGAGCATGTCGGCGATGCGCTGCAGCGTGCCTCCCGTGCGCTCGAGGGCGTCCTGGGCCTGGCGCCCGGTAAGAGCTTCGATCCGCCGAATACCGGCGCCGACGCTCTCTTCGCGGACGATGACGAATGGACCGATGACGCCGGTGGCCGGGACGTGCGTCCCGCCGCACAGTTCATAAGAGAAGCGAGGGGCTCCTCCGATCGAGATCGTGCGCACCGTGTCGCCGTACGTTTCCCCGAAGAGGGCCATGGCGCCTTCGGCCTCCGCCTGGCGCCGCGGTTTTTCGACGGTGGTCAGCGGGTAATTCTCCAGGATGGCGCCTGTCACCAGGTGCTGCACCTGCGCCATCTGGTCCGGCGTCAGTGGTTGACCGTGGGTGAAATCGAAGCGCAGGCGGTCGGGCGCGACGAGCGAGCCCGCCTGGCGGGCGTGCTCGCCGAGCACGGCGCGCAGGGCGGCATGTAGCAGGTGGGTGGCGGTGTGATTGCGCATGACGTCCCAGCGACGGGGGGCATCGACGATCGCTCGCGCGGCGTCCCCGATGTGGAGCGCGCCGCTCTCGACCCGGCCGATGTGCAGAATCAGGCCGGCGATCGGTTCGCGCATGTCTTCGACGACGAAGGTCCCGGCGCGGCCGTTCCCGGCGGACACGATGCGGCCGGTGTCGGCCACCTGTCCGCCGGCGGCCAAATAGAAGGAAGTGCCTGGCAGCACGACGGCGCCGGTCTGGCCCACGCCCAACGAGTCGACCGGCCGCCTCCCGTCCAGGAGGCCGGCGACGCTGCCCTCGGTCTCGAGCGGACCATACGGATCGTAGGCGACTCCTTGCGGCGTCAGGCGGCCGGAGCGCTGCAGCGACTCAAAGATCTGCTGGAAGGCGGCCGTCTCATCGAGCGCCCCCGAACC
This sequence comes from uncultured Anaerolineaceae bacterium, assembly GCA_964569445.1. GTDB lineage: Bacteria > Chloroflexota > Anaerolineae > Anaerolineales > E44-bin32 > DATEVL01. The sequence goes on from CAZMVJ010000028.1 coordinate 3,792, forward strand.
GGCCGACCCGCTGCCGGAGGCTTCGCGGTGCGACTCCATCGCCTGGCGGAAACCGTCCTCGTCCACTTCCAGGCCGCGCTCGCGGGCGATATCGCGGCTGATTTCGAGCGGCAGGCCGTAGGTGGCGTAGAGATCGAAGGCGCGCCGGCCGTCAAGCCGGGCGGCGTTCTCGGAGGCAACCTCCGACAGGAGCGCTTCGAGCCGGGCCACGCCGGTATCGACGGTGCGTTGGAAGCGCTCCTCTTCTTCGGTGATGGTGCGCTCGATGGCGGACTGGTTGCGCACCAGTTCCGGATAGACCTCCCCGTACTCTTCGATGACGGTGCGGGCAAGCTGGGCCTGGAAGGGTTGAGTGAAACCGGCCTTGGCGCCGAAGCGGCTGGCGCGGCGGATGACCATCCGGCAGACGTAGTTGCGGCCGGTGTTGCCCGGGACGACGCCGTCGGCGATGAGGAACGCCGCCGCGCGCGCGTGGTCCGCCATGACTCGGTACGGGGTCAGGAACTGCTGGACCTCCCGGTCGTCGTGGCCGAGCAGCCGCTGGACGGTGCGGAAGAGCGGCTGAAAGAGATCGGTGGCGTAGCTGATCCCGGATCCCTGCAGGACGGAAACAACCCGCTCCAGCCCCATGCCCGTATCGACGTGTTTCTTGGGCAGGGTCTCGAGCGAGCTCGGCCCCAGACGGTTGTATTGAATGAAGACCAGGTTCCACAGCTCGAGGAAGCGGGCGCAGTCGCCGTTGACCCGGCAGACATGACCGGGGATCTGCGACCGATCGCAGGTCTCCGGGCCCCGGTCGATGTGGAGCTCGCTGTCGGGGCCGCACGGCCCGAGATCGGCCATCTCCCAGAAGTTGTGCTTGCGGCCGAAGAACAAGACGCGCGCCGGGTCCATCCCCGGTTGAGCGCGCCACAGGTTGGCCGCCTCGTCATCGCGCGGGATGTCGCCCTGTTCGTCCTCGAAGCAAGTCGCCCACAGGTTCTGGCGCGGCAGGCCCCAGACGTCGGTCAGGAGCTGCCAGGCCCAGGGGATGGCCTCGGCCTTGTAGTAATCGCCGAAGGACCAGTTGCCCAGCATTTCGAAGAAGGTGTGGTGGCTGTCGTCGCGGCCGACGTCGTCCAGGTCGTTGTGCTTTCCGGCGACGCGCATGCATTTTTGCGAGTCGACGGCGCGTAGATAGGGCCGGCTGCCGGTGCCCAGGAAGACGTCCTTGAATTGGACCATGCCCGAGTTGGTGAAGAGCAGCGTGGGATCGGAGGCCGGCACGAGCGACGCCGAATGGACGACGGTGTGCTGGCGCTGTGCGAAGAAGTCCAAGAACGACTGGCGGATGTGCTTGCTGCTGTGGGAGGCCGTCGACGGTGCAGGCATCGTCCCTCGGGATCGTCGGGCATTATATGTCATTCCGAGCCCGCCCTTGCGGGCGAGGAGCGCGAGCGCTGCGCCGGGTTCAACGTCCTCCTTCCCATGTGACCGACCTCCCTGAGCGGAGCGCTGACACCGAGGCTGCGAGGGGTCAGCGCGCAGTCGAAGGGCCGACATGATTCCAGGGGTGCGCTTCGACTGCGGCTCGTGCCTCACTCCGTTCGGCCCTTGCCTCCGCTCAGCGCGGAAGGAGATCTGTCCCTACCGGAGGACCGGCGGCGCAGCCCCGAAGGATGGACTTGTGCTATCCTACCGAAACGAGGGCAACGCCGCATGTCGGTCACCGAGTTTCGCGAGCGAATCGAGCGCGGTCCGCTGGACGCCACGGTCCTGGCGCTCTTGCCGCGGCGCATCAGCGACCTCGAACTGCGCATCGCCGGGACTCCGTTGGAAGGGCTGATCGCCCAGCTCTACCGCGAACTGGGCGAACGCGGGCTGCGCTTCCGCCCCAAGTGCTATCTGGCCGACGAATGGGGCTGCCCGACCGGCGTCCCGGTCGTCGGAATCCCCTTCTACCTGGCCGATCCCCAGTTGGCGCGCATCGAAGGCGAGCTAACCGGCATCGAAGCCGAGACCGAAGCCGAGACGCTGATGTACCTGCGTCACGAGTCGGGACATGCCTTCAACTACGCCTACCGCCTGTACCTGGACGGGGAATGGACGCGCACCTTCGGATCTTTCCGCCGGCCGTATCCGGACGAGTACCGGCCCGAGCCGTTCAGCGATCGCTATGTGCGGCACATCCCCGGTTGGTATGCCCAGCGCCACCCGGACGAGGACTTCGCTGAGACGTTCGCCGTGTGGCTGACGCCGAAGTCGACGTGGCAGGAGGATTACGCCGGAACGCCGGCGATGGAGAAGCTGCTCTACGTCGATCGCATGACGCGAGCGCACGGCGACGAGCCGCCGCTGGTCACCGACGAGTACTTCGACGAGCCGGTCGAGCGATTGCGGGCGACGCTGGCCGAGTGGTACAGCCATCTCGATCAGCGCGGACGCCGCTCGCTGGGTCTGCCGCGCTTGTTGAACACCGATTTGCGACGGTTGTTCCCGAGCGCCCGCGGCGTTTCGGCCGAGTCCTTCATGATTGCCTACCGCAGCCGCATGTTGTATGAGGTAAACTACTGGACGGGAATGGATCTCGATCGATTGGGCGAGCTGATCGACGCGTTGATCGAGCGCATCCATGCCCTTGGATTGCGCGTGGCGTCCGGGCAGGAATCGAGAACGCTGATCGGCGTCGTGGCGCTCGTGACGACCCTGGTGATGAATCACCACTACACCAATCAGTTTGTGCGCCGGTGACGTCGGGCCCGGGGGTGGAAAGCGAGGTCGAGATGAAGATCTCCGTTCTTTTCTGGGAATGGCCGGTCGAAGAGGGGATGAAGCACGACGAGGCCGTCGATCAGGTGAAGCAGGCGCTGATCGAGAGCGGTCACGAAGCGACGCTGCTGGGGATCACGAGCGACCTGAAGTACTTGGTGGACAAGATCGAAGAGCAGAAGCCGGACCTGGTGTTCAATCTGGTCGAGACCTTCGCCGACAACGACGCCTTCGAGATGAACATCGCCGCCGTGCTGCAGATGCTCGGTGTGCGATTCACCGGCAGCAGCGCCCGCGTGATGGCGGTACGTCAGGACAAGGGCCTGACGAAGAAGCTGCTGGCTTTCCACGACGTGCGCTGCCCGCAGTTCGCCACCTTCGATCACGACAACATCGAATTCGCCGGGAAGATGCGCTTCCCGCTGCTGGTCAAGCCGCTGCATGGGGATGCTTCGGCCGGCGTCCATGACTCGTCGCTGGTGACCGACTTCCGCAGTCTGGTGGAGCGCATCGCCTACATCCACACCGAGCTGCACGACACGGCGTTGGTCGAAGAGTACATCGACGGACGCGAGTTCTACGTCACCGTGCTGGGCAACGACCCGCCGGAGGTCTTGCCGTTGATCGAAATGGACTTCTCGGCGCTGCCGGAAGGCTATCCCCACATCTACGGACGCGAGGCCAAGTTCGACGAGAAGAGCGTCCACTTCGCCGGCACGAACGCCGTCGTGGCGACCGACCTGCCGCCGGAGCTGCGCCATCGCATCGAGATGACCGGGCTGGCGGCGGCCCAGGCGATGGAGGTCTCCGATTACGCGCGCGTCGACATCCGCGTGGCCCACGACGGAAAGCCGTATGTGGTGGAGGTCAACGCCAATCCCTACCTGGAGCAGACCGGGGCCGTCGCCATCGCCGCGCTGCAGTCCGGCTACTCCTACCGTGGACTGATCGGGGCGCTGGTCGAAGTTTCCTGGGAGCGCTGGGAGCGATCCGATCCGAAGCGGCGGCGCGAGCAGGCGGTCGTCCCGGCGCCGGCGCCGAGCGAAAACGGGCAAGCCGTCGAGGCGGCGGATGCCGTCAAGAGCGAGGCCGGTGCCGGCCCTGCTTGACGGCGCACGGTCCACCTGGGTGGGGCGGCCCCGGCCGCGCGCCTTCCTGTCGGCAGGTTGACATTCATGACCCCCCAAGAAGTTGATGACCAAGTCGCTCTGCTGATGCAGGGCACCGAATACGGCGACGCGACGCTTCAGGCTGCGATGGCGGCCGAGCTCAAGCAGCGGCTGCTGCTGGCCGAGGCGGAAGGGCGAAGGCTCCGGGTCTATTGCGGTTTCGACCCACGCACTTCCGATCTGCACCTGGGCCATACGATCCCGATGCGCAAGATGCGGCAGTTCCAGGAGCTCGGCCACGACGTGATCTTCGTCGTCGGTAGTTTCACCTCGCTCATCGGCGATCCATCCGACCAGGACAAGCTGCGCGGCCGCCTCTCGGAGGACCAGGTGCGGGCCAACGCCGCCACCTACGCCGAGCAGGCCTTCAAGATCCTCGATCGCCACGCCACCCGCATCGAGTACAACCACACCTGGCTGGGGCAGCTGACCTTGCAGCAGGCGATCCCCTTGGCCTCCAACTTCACGTTGCAGCAGTTCCTGAGGCGCGACACGTTTCGCAAACGCTGGGAGAACGACGACCCCGTCTACCTGCATGAGACGTTCTATGCCCTGGCGCAGGCGTACGACGCCTATCACCTGCGGGCCGACGTCCAGATCGGCGGCACCGATCAGCTCTTCAACATCGTCACCGCCGGCCGCAAGCTGATGGAAGCCCTCGGTGTGCTGCCGAACATCGGCGTGATCATGGGGATCCTGCCCGGCACCGATGGGGTCCTCAAGATGAGCAAGTCGCAGGGCAACAACATTCCCCTCAACACGTCGCCGGAAGACATGTATGGCAAGGTGATGAGCGTGCCGGATGGCGCCATGCCGGCCTTCTTCCGCCTGGTGACGCGCTGGGCGCCGGCCGAAGTGACGGCGCGCCTGGCCGAGATCAAGGGCGGAACGATCCATCCGATGGATGCCAAGATGGCCCTCGCCCGAGAGATCGTCGCCATCTACCACGGCGAGGCCGCCGTGGCGCCGGCGGAGGAGAACTTTCGGCGGGTGGTTCAGGAAGGACTTGCGCCGGAGGAGATTGAGGAACGGGCGGTTCCGGCCGGCTCAACCGCCGCCGATGCGCTGCTCGCTGCGGGGTGGGTCAGAAGCCGCAGTGAAGCGCGCCGGATCGTGGAGCAGGGCGGTGTGACGCTCGATGGCCGGCGAGTGTCGTCGAGTACGGATGTACTCGATCTGGACACTCCGGTTGTCATGCGCGCGGGGAAGCGTCGCCACATAAGGTTGAAGAAGGCCGAGGGAAAGTAGGTGCGGATGTCACCGCGGATGGCCCGGCACGATCTTCCGTAGGGGCGGGTTTCAAACCCGCCCCTACCTACTGCCGGACATCACCCCTTGATCACCGCCACCGGCCGCAGGCGGGCCACCTTGGCCGCGATCCCGGCCCCCGTTACGACTTCGACCACGGCGTCGACATCCTTGTAGGCGGTCGGCGCCTCCTCCGCCAGTCCTGGAAGACTCCCGGCGCGCACCTGGATACCTTGGTCTTCCAGTTCTTGTCGCAGACGATCGCCTCGGACCGAGCGCTTGGCCTGGTGCCGGCTCATGCGGCGGCCGGCTCCGTGGCAGGTCGAGCCGAAGGCCAGTTCCATCGAACCGGCCGTCCCGAGCAGGACCCACGACGCCGTCCCCATGCTTCCCGGCACCAACACCGGTTGCCCGAGGGCGCGATAACGCGGCGGCAGTCCTTCGAAGCCCGGACCGAAAGCCCGCGTCGCGCCTTTGCGGTGGACGCACACCCTTACGGTCTCGCCCCCAACGACGTGGTCCTCGATCTTGCCCATGTTGTGGGCGATGTCGTAAACCTGAGTCAGCCACCCGGCGGGGTGATCGCCGAAAACCTGGCTGAAGGCGCGGCGCGCGTGGTGGGCCAGGATTTGACGGTTGGCGAAGGCGTAGTTGGCGGCGCAGGCCATCGCCGCCAGGTAGCGCCGGCCTTCGGGCGAGTTGAGCGGAGCACAGACGAGTTCGCGATCGGGGAGTTCGATGCCGTAGCGCTGGACCGCCGACTGGAGCTCGTCGACATAGTCCGAACAAATCTGATGGCCGAAACCGCGCGAGCCGCAGTGGATCTGCAGTGCCAGCATCCCCTCGGCCAGCCCCATCGCCCGCGCCGCTTCGGGATGGAAGATCCGATCGACGACGTCGACTTCGACGAAGTGGTTGCCGGCGCCGAGCGTCCCCAGCTGCGGCCGGCCGCGCTCGCGTGCCCGTGCCGACACGGCGCCGGCATCGCCGCCGTCGATGCGACCGGCTTCTTCAGTCGCCGAGAGGTCCCCGGTGACGGCGAAACCCTGGCCTTCGGCCCAGCCTGCGCCCTCGCGGCAGACACGCTCGAGCTCCTTCTCCTTGAGAGGGACGCTGCCCTTGACTCCCACGCCGCTGGGACAGTTGGCATACAGCGCGTCCGCCAGCCGCGGCAGCTGCGACTCTGCCTCCTCGAAGGAAAGCTCGCTGGCCAACAGCCGGACGCCGCAGTTGATGTCGTAACCGATCGCCCCCGGGGAGATGACCCCGTCCGGCAGCCGGGTGGCCGCCACACCGCCGATGGGGAAGCCGTAGCCCTGATGGACGTCGGGCATCACCGTGACATGACTGACCAGCCCCGGCAGCGTAGCGGCGTTGACCGCCTGGGTCAGCGAGGCGTCGCCGAGCGCGCCCTCCAGAAGCGCCTCGTCGGCGAAGAGGCGCACAGGCACGCGCATGTCTCGGCGATAGGTGACCGGGATTTGCCATTGGTACGGAGAGATGCGGATCAGGTCCTGCTTAGTGGGGCGGCTCTCGCGCACGTTCAAGCTAGTGTCCCGCTCCCCGAACATCTTGATCGTGCATGTCCGTCATGCCTGGGGGCTGAGCCTTTCGTGTGGACCGCCGCCCGCGAGGCGGATCCTGGCCAAGCTCGAACGCCTTTGTCAATTCATCTCCGGAACGGCACACTAGGGCTAGACATCGAAGACGACGGTCGCCTCCAGGCGGCCGTCCGCCTCCGTTACCGCCAGCCCGCCGTAGGTCACCGCTTTGATGGGCTTGTCGACGCCGGCCAGATCGGCTTCCTGCCAGCGGGCGGACAGATCGAGCCCCGGCGACACCTTGACCTCGATGCGCGTGGGGAGGCGAAGGAACACATCGAGGGAGTAGAGTACCTCCTGCAGCCAGCGGACGAGGAGCACCTCCCGGTTGCCGGCCTGGAGCGAGACGCGGCGCTCGACCGGTGGCATCGTTCCGGGGCGAGCGCCGCAGGCTGCCAACATCGCCGAGGCGGCGTTCAGGCAGAGCTCGCCCATGTCCTTGCCGTGGATGCGCAGTGCCCAGTCGGCGGTATGGTCCAACTCTTCGTAGGTGTCGCTCATGACCTCAGTATACGGCGGATGAAGGGCACACCGACCCCGTCCGTGTATAATTCGCCGCCTATGGAAGACGGCTCGCGCCGACTGCAGGAACACCTGCGGGATGGCCTGGCCCGGCCGCTGCAGGCCCTCACCGGCGAACCGCCGATCTGGGTGGTCGTGGCGGAGCAATTGACGCGGGAGATCGACGCCGCCTCCAAGCACGACGGGCGCGGGCATGTCTTCGCCCCGGACCAATTCACCCTGAGCCTGCACACCATCGACGCCCGCACCCTGGCCGGCAACACGCCGGGTGTCCAGGAGGCCATCGCCGGGGCGATCCACGATGCGCTGCAAGGCGCCGGCTTCTCGCTGGCGCGCTTTCCTCATGTGACCCTCTCGGCCGACCCGACCCTTCGCATCGGCGAAGCGCGGGCGATTGCCTGGCACAGCCGTGATCCGCTGGGTTCGGTCCCGACCGCCGGCGAGGATGCCGATGAGCCCCTGACGCCGCCGGCGGTCGGAGCCTTCCTGATCGTCGATGGCAAGCGGCATTTCCGCCTCGACCGCCCCTTGATCACCATTGGGCGCAAGTTGGACAATCACCTGGTCCTGCCCGACCCTCACGTCTCGCGCCGCCATGCCGAGATTCGGCTCCAGGGGGGTCGCTATATGCTGCGGGACCTCAACTCGACGGCCGGCACGCGGGTCAACGGACAGCTGGCGATGGAGCACCTGCTCCAGCCGGGCGATGTGATCACGATCTCCGGGATTTCGCTGATCTACGGCGAAGATCCCACCGGTCCGCCGGGAGCGACACAGCGCTACACCCCGCCGACGATGGGACATAAGGACCCCAACCAGGTCACCCCGTTGAACATGCGCCGCCCCGATGCCGCGACACGGCCGGCCGATCGCGGCCCGGCCGACGATTCGTTGGAATGAGTTCGTCCCGATGAAGGACCAACTGGCCCAGGTTGAAAAGAGGCTGCAGAGCCTCGTCGAGGACTCGCTCGCGCGCCTCGCCGGCGGCAAGCTCTCGCCGGCGGCCGTGGCGAACCAACTGGCGGCCGGGATGATCGACGGTCTGGTCTGGGAAGACGACGGGACCGCCGGCGCGCCGGATCAGTACGCCATCGCCCTGCACCCGAAGGACGTCGAGTCCCTGATCGAGCAGGCGCCCGACCTGGGGGCCGATCTTTCCTCGGCGCTGCTGGAGGTCGCCCGCCAATCGGGCTACGCCATGCTGACGGCGCCCCACGTGACGCTGGCGGCCGACCCCACGCTCAAGAGGTGGGAAGTACGCGTCGTGGCCTGGCACAGTGACACGCAGCTCGAGTTCACCCTGGCCGGCGACCCGAGCGATCCAACGGCGGGCGAGAATCTCCCGGCCGGCGCCTATCTGATCCTGCACGGTCAGAAGCACTTCACCCTCGATCGGGCCCTGATCAACGTCGGACGGCGCCTCGACAATCAGCTGATCCTGGACGATCCTCATGTTTCGCGCACCCATGCCCAGATCCGTGCGCGCGACGGCCGCTTCGTCGTCTTCGATCTGGGCTCGACCGGCGGTACCCTGGTCAACGGGAACAAGGTCCACCAGCATGTGTTGCGCCCGGGCGACGTCATCACGATTGCCGGGGTCTCCATGGTCTACGGCGAGGATCCGGGGGGTCCGCCGGATGCGACGCCGTCGTACAGTCCCCCGTTCCCGCCTCGCCCCGCGGGGGACCAGCTGACTCGCACCTGGAAAGACCGCGGCCAAAAGGATTCGTAGATGCCTTCCACGGGGCTGCAGGTCCTGCTCCTGGTGGCGCTGTACGGATTCCTCGGGGCGCTGCTGATCTTCCTCTGGAAGGACGAACGGCGTGCGGCACGCGGCGCTCCGGCGCCCCCGCCGGCCCACCTCCGTTCCCTGGAAGGCGATCCTCCGAGCGCATTCCCGCTGGTTTCGTCGAACCTCCTCGGCCGGGCCGCCGACAATGTCATCTGCCTCGACGATCCGCTGGTCTCGGCCTACCACGCCCGCATCTCATTCGCCGGGGGACAATGGCTTGTGGAGGATCTCGGTTCGCGTAATGGGACGCTCGTCAACGATCTCCGCGTGGAGAGCCCGATCGCCCTTGCCAGCGGAGACGTCTTGAGGGTCGGCGGGCTGTCTCTGCGGTTCGACTCCGGACCGCCGCCGCCGTCCCCAGGCGCGCCTCACGATGGGGCGCGTGCCGGAGACGGCCATGGATGAGCGCCCCGTCCTCGGCGTCCTGGGCGGAACCGGCCTGTATGCCATGGCCGGGCTGGAAAGCACCGAGCGACGCGAGCTGCCCACACCTTTCGGGGCGCCCTCCGGCCCGATCGTGTTGGGCCTTCTCGAAGGGCGACCGGTGGCCTTCCTGGCGCGGCACGGCGAATCGCACCGGCTGAACCCGAGCGAGGTCAACTACCGCGCCAATGTGTACGCCCTGAAAGCGGTCGGTGTCGAACGCGTGGTGGCGATCAGCGCGTGCGGCTCCCTTCGTCAGGAGATCGAGCCCGGGCAGCTGGTCGTTCCGGATCAACTCTTCGATGCCACGCGCGCTCGGGAGCGTTCGTTCTTCGGCCAAGGGGTCGTCGTTCACCTCAGCGCGCCCGACCCATTTTGCCCGGCGTTGTCGGATCGGCTGGCCTCGGCCGCCGAGGCCGCCGGCGCTCCCGTGACTCGTGGAGGGACGTCGATCACGATCGAGGGTCCGCGCTTCTCGACCCGAGCCGAGTCTCAGGCCTACCGCGCCTGGGGGATGTCGATCATCGGGATGACGACGTCGCCCGAGGCATTCCTGGCGCGCGAGGCCGAGCTGTGCTACGCGGTGCTGGCGCATGTCACCGATTACGACGTGTGGCACGGCGAAGAAGAGCCGGTGACGGTCGAGATGGTCGTTCAGCAGCTGCGCCGGAACGCCGCCCAGGCGGAGGCGGTCATCCGTCAGCTGGTCCGCCAGCTGCCGTTTCCGCGTGCATGCGCCTGCCCGGGCGCGTTGAAAGACGCCTTCGTCACACCCCCCGCCGCGTTGTCTCCCGAGGCGCGCCAGAAGTTGGGCCTGCTTGTCGAGCACTATCTCGTCTGAGGCGGTCGGATCCGACAGCCGGCGGGAGGCGGTTCTCCTCTGGATCGGGTTCGGTTTCCTGACGTTGAGCGCCGGCTCGATGGCCTGGGCCGCGCTTCAACGCTCCCCGGCCGTGATCGAACTGCCGGGTTTTCTCCTGCTTCTCCCCGGATGGGCTGTTTCCGCCTGGTTGCTCCACCGCAGCCTCGATCGCTGGCTTCCGGGCCGCGATCCGCTGCTTCTACCGTGTGGTTTGCTCCTGATGGGGTGGGGCGTTCTGGCCGTCTGGCGCCTCCTCCCGGAATTCGGAGCCCGGCAGTTGGCCTGGTTCCTGGCCGTCATCGGGATCATCTACGAGGTCGGCAGGATGCGCGGCACGCTCTTCTGGTTACGGCGCTATCGAGCGGCGTGGCTGCTCTTGGGGCTGGTCCTTCTCGGGCTGACGCTCTTCTTCGGCACCAATCCGTCCGGCGCAGAGGCCCGCTTGTGGCTCGGGTGCTGCGGCCTGTATATGCAGCCTTCGGAGCTGCTTCGACTGCTGCTGATCGCCTACCTGGCGTCTTACTTCGCCGATCGCTTGATGCCTGGCGACGACCGACCTGCGCGACAAGGTCTGTGGCCGCTCCTGGTCCCGCTGCTCGTCGTGTGGGGGCTTGCCGTGGCCCTATTGGCCGCCCAGCGGGATCTCGGCACCGGGAGCCTGATACTGGCTCTGCTGGCGGTGCTGCTCTACCTCGTCTCGCGGCGATGGGAAGCTCTGGCGATCGGATTGGTGCTGCTTCTGGCCGCCGGCCTCATGGCGATGTCGCTCTCCGAGGTGGTGCAGTCGCGCGTCGAGACGTGGTTGAACCCGTGGAACGACCCCCTGGCATCGTCCTATCAGACGCTTCAGGGCCTGCTGGCGATGGCCACGGGCGGGATCCTTGGGACAGGGCCGGGGTTCGGCGCGCCGGGCATCATCCCGGCGGCGCACACCGACTTCGTCTTCGCCGCCATCGTCGAGGAGTGGGGCCTGATCGGCGGCGTGGGCGTGCTGGCGCTGCTGGCCGTAGTGACCAGCCGCGGCCTGCGCGCGGCAACTCAGGCCAGGGACGCCTACGCCGCCATTCTGGGCGCCGGCCTGGCGATCGCCATCGGGATTCAGGCTTTCCTGATCCTGGGCGGCGTCTTGCGGCTGCTCCCGCTGACCGGTATCCCGCTGCCTTTCGTCTCCTACGGAGGTTCGTCACTCCTGACGACGGGGGTGGCGCTGGCGCTGCTCATCCGCATTTCCGCTCTTCGATCCGAGAAGCCGCGTTTCGCCCATTCGGTCCGACGCCTCCACACTGCCGGGCTGCTGGTCTGGGCGGCGCTGGCGCTTGCCGTCGGCTGGTGGACTGTCGTCCGCGGCCCCGAGCTCCGCCTCCGCCCGGAAAACCCGCGCCCGGAGGCGTCGGCGTCGGCCGATCTTGACCTGGCAGTCCGGCTTGACCGGCTCTCCCGCTCGAAGGTATAATCCCGTCGCTCCTCTGCACGGACCGTCCTCCGCCGGTCCGGCTGCGGCGATGGGCTGCAGTCTGATCGGCGGACCTGTTGAGCGGACGATGCGTGCGGGAGAGCGCAACGGAGCGTGCGCCATCGGGTTCGAAGTGCCGCCTTCCGGCACAGCTCACGGCCCGATCCGCGCCGCGGCGAATTCGTAACCTTGTGAGGAGACGATGGTCCGAATCAGGTTGCGTCGGGTCGGATCCCGGCATCAACCGAGCTACCGCTTGATCGCGGCCGACGAGGAAAGCCCGCGCGACGGGCGTTTCCTCGAGAATCTCGGCCATCACAACCCGCGTACCTTCCCGGCGACGACCGTCGTCGACGAGGGGCGGGTGTTCTACTGGCTGGGCGTAGGCGCGCAGCCGTCCGAGTCTGCCCGCCGTGTGCTGACCAGCATCGGATGCTGGGCGCGTTGGGAACGTGTCAAGGGCGGTGAGAACCTGGAGACGGTGCTGGAGGAGGCCACCAAGGCCTCCACCGCGGTCGACCCGCGCACGTCGCAGACCGGCACCAAGCCCGCCCGCATGTCGAAGAAGGCGCGCAGCCGCGCCGAGGCGGCGGCTGCGGAACCCGCGGCCGAGGCTTGAGCACGGCGTGGCCTCAGGGAGCCCGGGCGCGATGAAGGGTCTGATCGAGTATGTGGCGAAATCGCTGGTCGACGACCCGACCGAAGTCCGCGTTACCGAGCGGACCAGCCCGGGCGAAGTCCAGCTCGAACTCGAAGTGGCCCCGGAGGATATGGGCCGCGTCATCGGACGGGCCGGGAGAGTCGCCTCAGCCATGCGCATGCTCTTGCGCGTGGCGGCCGTGAAACACGGCGTGCGGGTCACGCTCGACATCCGGTGATCGCGCTTCGCATCCCGGAGGGGACCGCGGTCCAAGCAACTCTGGGGGCCGTGTGACACCAAAGCCACCCTCGAAATCAGCATCGAAAGCCGGCGCCCGGCAGACCAGGCAGAATGTGGTCGCCGGGCGCATCGTTCGTCCGCATGGCGTCAGCGGCCAGGTCATCGTCGAGCCGGCCTCGGAACTGATCGAGCGCGTGCGCCCCGGGCAGGCCGTCCAGCTGGGCGAGCACGGCCGCCCGTCCCGCGTCGTCAGCATCCAACCGTATCAGGCGCGCTATCTTGTGCGCCTGGAAGGCTGCGAAACCCGGGAGGCGGCCGAGACGCTGCGCGGGGCGGTGATGGAGTGTCCGTTCGAAGACCTCGGCCCGCTGCCGGAAGGGGTCTACTTTCGCTGGCAGATCATCGGCCTGCGGGCGGTAACGGACGAGGGTACGGACCTGGGCGAGATCGTGGAAGTCCTCAGCACCGGGGCCAATGACGTCTACGAGGTTCTGCGCGCGGATGGAAAGCGGGTGCTGCTGCCGGCGATCAGCTCCGTCGTGCTGGAGATCGACCTGGAGCATGGGCTGGCCCGTGTCCACCTCCTTCCCGGGCTGATCGATCCCGCCTGAAATGGGCGAAGGAGGCGCGGCGTGGCTTGCCGCGGCCAGAACGGTGTGTTAGACTGCCGCCTTGTTCGCCGGCCCGCCGGCCTGGAGAAACATGGATCGAGCAAGCCGAGAGCTACTGGTCAAGCGACTGCGTGAGCTGCAGACGAACACCACCGATGTCGAAGCTTCGGCGGTCGTCTCGGTCGACGGCTTGATCATCGCTTCCTCGCTTCCGGGCGGCGTCGAGGAAGACCGCGTCTCGGCCATGTCGGCGGCCATGCTCAGCCTGGGCGAGCGCATCGCCGGCGAACTCGGTCGAGGGGGCCTGGACGAAGTCTATATTCACGGCAGCAGCGGCTACGTCTTGCTGACCAGCGCCGGCGTCGAGGCCGTGCTGACCGTCCTGGCGCGCGAACAGGCGCGGCTGGGGTTGATCCTTTTGGAAATGCGGCGCGCCGCCGAAGACATCGGCAAGATGGTCGGATGAGCCATGCTCAACCGGCTCACGCCAACGACGGGATGAAACGGTGGGGGGGTCTCCGAGCGGCCCCCCCACCGACTTTTTCGGCCGAAGAATGCCAGCCACGGAGGTGCGGGGATGAGCACAGGGACGAAGTACATCTTCCTGACGGGCGGTGTCGTCAGCTCGGTGGGCAAGGGAGTGACGGCGGCGGCTCTCGGCCGACTGCTCAAGGAGCGCGGCTTCAAAGTCAGCATCCAGAAGCTGGATCCCTACATCAACGTCGACCCGGGGACGATGAGCCCCTACCAACACGGCGAAGTGTACGTGCTGGATGACGGCGCCGAGACCGACCTCGACCTCGGGCATTACGAGCGCTTCATCGATATCAGCCTGACACGCGAGTGTAACGTCACCTCGGGGCAGATCTACTCGGAGGTCATCGGTCAGGAGCGGCGCGGCGATTTCCTGGGCGGGACAATCCAGGTCATCCCCCACATCACCAACGAGATCAAGCATCGCATCGGCCTGGTTCCCCGCACGACCGGAGCCGAGGTGATCCTGGTGGAAGTCGGCGGGACGGTGGGCGACATCGAGTCGCTGCCTTACCTGGAAGCCTTGCGTCAGATGCGCAACGACGTCGGACGCGAGAACACGCTGTTCATCCACGTCACCTGGCTGCCGCACATCGGCGCCACCGGCGAGCTCAAGACCAAGCCGACACAGCACTCGGTGCGCGAGCTGCGCTCGATCGGCATCTCGCCGGACGTCATCGTTGCCCGCTCCGATTTCCCCGTCGGAGAGGACCTGCGCGAGAAGATCGCTCTCTTTTGCGACGTCGAGGCGCGGGCGGTGATCCCGCTGGTCACGACGGACGTTCTCTATGAGGTGCCGCTGTTCCTGGAGAGGGAGGGGCTGGGCGAGTTCGTCGTCAGCCGCCTGGGGTTGACGGCACCGCGGCGACCCGATTGGACCGAGTGGGAACGGTTGGTCGCCTCCGAGCGCCAGCCTCGACCACCGGTGCGAATCGCGCTGGTGGGGAAGTACGTCGAGCTCCGAGACGCCTACATCTCGGTGCGGGAGGCGGTGCGATCGGCGGCGCTGGCGGCCGGCGTCGAAGCCGAGATCCTGTGGCTGCATTCGGCCGAGCTCGAGAAGGGGAAGGGTTGGACCGAGCTGGAGTCGGCCCACGGCGTGATCGTGCCCGGCGGGTTCGGCAGCCGCGGCATCGAGGGCAAGGTCGCCGCCGCCCGGTTCGCCCGTGAACACCACGTGCCCTACCTGGGGCTGTGCCTGGGGATGCAGGTGATGGTGATCGAATTCGCGCGGCATGTCCTGGGCTCGGAGGACGCCAACTCCACGGAATTCGATCGCTCGACGCCGCATCCGGTGATCGACTTGATGCCCGAACAGCGCGGTATCGGCGACATGGGCGGCACCATGCGCCTGGGGCTGTACCCGTGCCGCCTCGTCCCTGGCACGGTGGCGGCGGCAGCCTACGGTGCGGCGGAGGTCTCGGAGCGACACCGGCACCGCTTCGAGTTCAACAACACCTACCGTGAGATCCTTGGTGGGCGGGGCATGGTCTTCTCCGGGCTTTCCCCGGACGGGAGGCTGGTGGAGATCGCCGAGCTCGAAGGGCATCCGTTCATGTTGGGGAGCCAGTTCCACCCCGAGTTCTTGTCGCGTCCCAACCGCGCCCACCCGTTGTTCCGCGGGCTGCTCGAAGCGGCGACGGCCTACGCCGATCGGCCGGCCCAGCCGGGCAAAGTGCAGCAGGTGCGGCCTCAAGCAAACTGATAAGGCCCCTAGCAAGCTCCCCGCGAGCTTCAAGCTCGCGGGGAGCTTACGGCGACGCGGTCAGGGCAACGCCCTGATCGCGTTAGGGTACGGTTGGAGCTCCTGCCTTGCCAGGTCGTTCCACTTTGCCCGTTCGGCTCGGGCCAGGGTCGGTCGCGAAGCACCCTGCAAGGGCTCCATCGAGTTGTGAGGAGCCGTCTTTGAAGCAATCCCTACTTGGTCCTGAACCTGCGAAAGAAGGAGC
>CAZMVJ010000029.1:0-894 GCA_964569445.1 uncultured Anaerolineaceae bacterium
CTTGGCCTCGTAGTCCGCGGAGGGGGGGTAGGGGGTGAGGCCGGAGGGGGTTTTTTCACAGCCTGGGAGATGCTTCTTTGCGTTCGGCCCAAGAAGTACTTCCGGCCGGGGCAAGTGGACGCCGTCGGTCGGTTCAACAACGTTGCGATCGGCCGCGACCCCCGGCGCCCCCGGCTGCGGCTGCCCGGCAGCGGCGGCATCCCGGATGTGACGACCGTGTTCACCGACATCCACCTGTACGGACCGAGGCATTCACGGGCGGTGTTTGTCGAGCGGTTGGACTTCGCCTCCAGCCTGGGCCACACGCCGGATCGGAAGCATGGCCGGGGACCGCAGTACCTGGTCTCGGAGCTGGGCCAGTTCGATTTCGCCGCCGGCCGCCTGCGCCTGACCCATGTCCATCCCGGTGTGACGCCGGAGGAGATCGATCGGCGAACCGGCTTCCCCGTGGAGCGGGCACCGACGATCGAAGAAACGCCCCCGCCGACCGAGCGCGAGCTCGAGCTCCTGCGGACGGAGGTCGATCCACTCGACGTTCGCCGGCTCGAGTTCCTGAGCGGGAGCTGACGGCGGGAGGCTCTCGAGGCGATTCTTCGCGTCGAGAACTCGAACACACTGTGCTTGTAAGGCCCGGTCGGGAGGGGGCGGTATACTGACCGTGCAATGAAATCCGCGGCGCTGTCCCTGATTCTAGCCCTGGCCTCGCTCCTGCCGCTGGCTCAGGGCTCGCGCCAGCGCCCGCTGACGCAAACCGCTGAGCAGCTCCTGATCGAGATGAGCCCCGAGGAGCGCGTCGGGCAGCTCTTCCTGATCACTTTCGAAGGCCCTCATCCCGAACAGGGGATCCTCGATCTGCTCCGCCTGGGTTACGTCTCCGGGATCGTCTTGAGCGCC
>CAZMVJ010000029.1:904-15258 GCA_964569445.1 uncultured Anaerolineaceae bacterium
GTCGAGCGCCGAGCGCTGTCGCTCGTACACGTCATGATTCCAGCCTCGTGGAAAGAACGACGAGTCGGTGCCGAAGAGCAGCCGATCGGGACCGATCGTCTTGAGCGCCGACAACGACAACTTCGTGGCTGCACCCGACACCCTGATCACGGCGCAGGCGTTGATCGAACGACTCCAGGCAGAACGTGTTGAGGCGCTGACCGATCTGGCCACGCCGCAGCCGGCGGAAGAAAGCCCGGGCGGCGCCTACGTCCCCTTGCTGGTCGGCGTTTCGCTCAATCAGGACGGCACGCCCTATCCCGAGATCCTGAGTGGTCTGAGTGAACCGGTGACTCCGATGGCGCTGGGAGCAACGTGGGATGCCTCCCTGGCCGAGGCTGTTGGAGATCAAACCGGGAGAGAATTGGCGGCGCTCGGTTTCAACCTCGTGCTGGGGCCGTCGCTCGACGTCCTGGAGGAGTCATCGCAGCGCAGCGCCGGAGATTTAGGGACGGAGGCGTTCGGAGGAGATCCTTTCTGGGTCAGCGAACTCGGGACGGCTTGGGTCGCCGGCCTGCATGCCGGAGGGGACGGAAGGCTCGCCGTCATCGCCAAGCACTTCCCGGGCACCGGCGGCAGCGATCGGCCTCCGTCGGACGAGGTTGCCACCGTCCGGAAATCCCTGGAGGGTTTGCGCCAGGTCGACCTGGCGCCGTTTTTCGCCGTCACGCTGGGTGTCCCGGGCGATTCGGCGGCGACCGTCGACGGCGTCCTGCTCTCCCACATCCGCTATCAGGGATTGCAGGGAAGCATTCGGCAGACGACCCGGCCGGTCAGCCTGGACCGGGCCGCCGTGGCCCAGATCCTGGCCCTGGACACGCTGCCGGCGTGGCGGGCGGCAGGCGGTCTGATCGTCTCCGACTCGCTCGGGTCGCGCGCCGTGCGCCGCTTCATCGACCCATCGGGCCAGTCTTTCAATGGTCCGCAGGTTGCGCGGGAGGGCTTTCAAGCGGGATCGGACCTGCTCCTACTGGACGACTTCGTGTCCTCGGGCGATCCGGACGAGCCGACGACCATCCGCCGCACGGTCGAGGCCTTTGCCACCCGCTATCGCGACGATCCGATCTTTGCCAGTCAGGTCGACGAGGCCGTCTTGCGTATCCTCACGGTGAAGTTGCGGCTGTACGGGGAGGCTTTCGACCCGCAGGGCGTTCCGAGTCCTCCCGGCGCTGATTCGATCGAGGCCTCGTCAGATCTGGCATTCGAAGTTGCACGGCGCGCGGCCTCGCGCATCAGCCCCGTCGGCGAGTTGAGCAGCGAGCTGCTGGGCCTGGTGCCGACAACCGGCCAACGCATCGTCGTCTTCACCGACATCGATCCACTGGGCCAGTGCTCGGGGTGTGTCCCCCAGCCGATCTTGTCGATCACGGCGCTGCAAGACACGATCAACGGGCTGTACGGAACGCGGGCCGGCGGGCAGGCGCGCTCGTGGGACCTCAGTTCCTACAGCATGGCCGACCTGGCCTACTTCCTCGGAGAACGCCCGCCCGCCGGTCCGGTCCTGACGCTGGCCGACCCGGCGGATGTGCAGACGGCCCTCGAAGGAGCAAGCTGGGTCATCTTCAATCTGTTGTCGGCGAACGATGGACGTTTCGGTTCCGACGCGCTGCGTCTTCTACTCGACCGCGCGCCGGAGCATCTGCAGGCCAAGCACGTCGTGGCTTTCGCCTTCGACGTCCCGTACGAGTTGGACGCCACCGATTTGAGCAAGATCGATCTCTTCTACGCGCTCTATGGTTCGCAGCCGTCCTTTGTCAGCACGGCCGCCCGCCTACTCTACCAGGAGCTCGTCCCGGAAGGAGATTCGCCGGTGAGCGTGCCGGGGGTGGGCTACGATCTGCCCGAGGCGCTCAGCCCCGATCCGGATGCCAAGATCGGCCTGGAAGTGCGCTCCACCCTGGGCGGCGGAGACGCGGCGACGCCGGTAGCCGGCTTCAACGTCGGCGACACGATCTTCCTTTCCACCAGCCCCGTCCTCGACCACAACGGGCGGGCCGTCCCCGACGGCACCCCGGTCGATTTCAGCATCACCTCTCCGGGCGAGAGCCTGAGCTCGGTCCTGCAGTCGACTACCGTCGACGGGATCGCCCAGGCCTCGATCCGCCTCGATCGCACCGGGCTGCTGACGATACGAGCGACAAGCGATCCGGCCCGCATCTCCGACATCGTGCAACTCGATGTCGAGCAGGGCGTGCCCGCCTTCGCCACAGTGATCGCACCGACTCCGGCGCCGACGGCGACTTCCTCGGCGACGGACACGGCCGCCTCGCCAACGCTCCCGGCCGGGCCTGTGGGATCGTCGGGCGGAGCCGCGGGCACGGGGTCGACGCCGCTTCCCGGTGGAGCCTTTCTGATCGGGTTGGTGCTCGCGGGAGGGGCCGGCGTGCTCGCTGCCTACGCGCTGCGGCGGGACGGGGCCGCCAGCCGAGATGCAACGCGGGCCGGGATCATCGGGGCTACCGGCACACTGGTCGGCTTCGACTACGTGGCGCTTGGGCTCCCCGGGAGCTCCGCACTCCTAGGGGCGAATGCCTATGTGGCGCTGGTCGTGTTCTGTCTGCTCGGTGGGGCGGCGGGTTTCGCGGCGGCGCGGGAATGGTGGAAGCAGGGTTGGCGGCGCTTAGGATAGGGTTGCCAGGATCCCCAGAAGCAGCGCCGCGGCGAAAGCCACCCCGATGGCGCGGTCGAGAGGGGTCAGCCGAGCCAGCAGGACGCGCCAAGTTTGCTCCGGGGTCAGGGTAGCCGGGGCTGCGGAGGGGGCGGCTTGCAGGGCTGCTCGGAACGTCGACGCGTCGGCGGGTCGCTGGTCGGGGTGCAGGGCCATCGCCCACAGCAGGGATTGTTCGACCTCGGTGTCGATGGCGGGGTTGAGCCGGCGCGGCGGGACCAGGCTCTCCGGTCGGAGGAAGCGCTCCTTGGCCTCCGCCGGCGGCTGGTTGGTCAGCAGATGGTAGAGAGTCGCCCCCAATGCGTACAGGTCGCTGCGAGGGTCGGTATGGCCGGAGTCGCCGCCATACTGCTCGAGCGGCGTGTAGAGCGCCGTTCCCCGACCCTGAATGACAGTCACGGTCATCTCATCCGGCAGCATCTGCTTGACCAGGCCGAAGTCGACGAGTTTGACGAGTCCGGTGGGGGTCCGCTTCACGTTCCCCGGTTTGATGTCGCGGTGAATCACCGGCGGGTCCTGGTGGTGCATGTAATCCAAGGCATCGAGCAGCTGCAAACCCCAATCGACGACCATGGCCGGCTCGAGGAAACGCTGGGCGCGGCGGGCCTCGTCCATCAAGGACTTCAGGTCGTCGCCCGGGACAAAATCCATGACGAGGTAGTCGCGCCCGCCTTCGGAGAAGTAATCGGAGACTTTTGGCAGGTTGGGGTGGTCGAGCCGGGCCAGCACCGAGGCTTCCCGGTAGAACTGTTCTCGGCTTTCATCGCGCAGGCGGTCGGGGAGGTCGGTATCGTATTCGACTTCTTTTACGGCGCAGATCCGGCCGGGCAGTCGGCCGTCTTCGGCCTGGTAGATCGAACCCATGCCGCCGCGGCCGATGGTGTGGTCGATGACGTAGCGGTCGCGCAGCGTGGTACCGGGAGTGAGGGAGGCAGCCATGGCAGGAGGTAGGCGCGGTCGGTGTGGGGCCGACGATCACCAGCGAGGTGATTATACTTGCGGGATGGCGGACGCCCCCGCCGGACGATCATGGCCGGCCACGAGAACCTGCTGACGGAGACGCCGTATCTGATCGCGCAGTCCGGCCCCCTGCAGGGGGAGCGCTGGACGTTGCAGCGCGATCGATTCCTGATTGGCCGCGGTCGGGAGTGCGACATCGTCGTCCCCGACCGGCAGATCTCCCGCCAGCATGCGCGCATCAGCCGCACGGCCGACGGCGTGCAGGTGGAAGACCTGGGCAGCAAGAACGGGACTCACGTGAACGGGGTGCGGATCGAGGGTCCGACGGCGCTGCAGGATGGGGACGTCGTCCAGGTGGCGTTTACCTTGGAGCTGGTGTTCGTGGCGCACGATGCCACGCTGCCGCTGGAGGGCCCGGGCTTCGGCCGGGTGGGCCGGTTGCGGATGGACGCGCGCAGCCATCAGGTATGGCTGGCAGGAAAGGAAATCTCCCCTCCGCTATCCGCTCCGCAGTACCGTCTGCTGGAAGTGCTGTATCGGCAACCGTCGCGAGTGGTTCCGCGGGAAGAAGTCATCGGTCACGTCTGGCCGGAGGCGGCTGGCGCTGGTGTCTCCGAGCAGGCGGTCGATGCGCTGGTGCGGCGGTTGCGCGACCGGCTGGCCGAGCTCGACCCGGAGCGGCAGTACATCGTCACGGTGCGGGGCCACGGATTTCGGCTGGACAATCCCGGTGATTGACCCGCTGGGGGAATCAAACGGGCCGGCTGATGGTCGCCGGCCCGTTGAGTGGAGATGGCGGGAATCGAACCCGCGTCCGAAGGTCTCAGTCGGCGGACTTCTACAAGCATAGTCGGCCGTTTGGTTCTCGCCCGGCAGGACCGCGACCGACGCGGTTTCGGCCAGGCCAGCCACTTGGGCCCGAGAGCCCTGCTTACCTGCGCGCCGCGGCTTCGCGCAGGGCACCTCGACGTTTGTTTGCGCCCAGGCCTTGCCCGTCGAGGAGGCAGGCCGGGCGCGCCCCGCTAGGGGGCTAGCTCGTCACGCTTGCAGCTTACGCCGCGAGCGGAAGAGCCGAGTAGCTAGTGCGGTTGGCACTTTGCTGTTGCGCTGATTTTGCGAGATCGGCGCCTCTCGGCTTGCGGTCCGTCGCCATCCTCCTCCGTCGAGACCGTTCATCCCCTGGGGCGAGTATACCGCGCGAGACGTGACCGCAATGCGCATAGCCACTATATCCAATCACCATACCTCTTTCCCACCATTAATTCACAAGAGGCTACGCGCATGCCGGCGCGCGTGTCACTACCACCGGCCATCGGGAAACGTCGAGACGGAAGCGCGGACGTTTACGCGCTTGAACATCGTCACCTCTTGAAAAGGGTAACCGAGCAGGCCGTCGTGGATGGCCCAGCTCCGACCACGGATGGAGGCGGCGGCGTCTGCCGTCCGGAACGCGGTGCTGCCATCCAGCTGGCGAGCCAGACCACCGGAGGTTTGGAAGCCGGCGTGGATGCCTTCCATCAGGCGGCGGCCGCGCTGGTATGAAAAGCCGAGACGCTCGAAAAGCACGGCGTTGTGGTAGAAGAGCGGCTCGACGAAGTGCAGGTCACGGCCGAGCTGCGAGACGAATCTCTCGAAGGCGCCGATGGAGGGTTCCAGCAGGCGTAGGCCGCGGCGGACTTGCCCGGGAGCCAGGCCGAAGCGAAGCGCAGCCTCCTCGGCCTCCAGGTTCCGCCTCAACAGCCCGAATTGGGTCGGTTGGCCGTCCGGCAGTCGATCGACGTCGAAGCGCGGCGATTCAGGATCGTTGACGATGAAGAGCAGCACGTGGATCTGTCCGCTGACGGTGTCGGTGACGTGGGCGTAGAGCAGGGGGTCCGGGGCGGCCGAAGCGTGGCGCAGCACGACGACAACGTCGGTCGTGCCCTCCTCGCATCGAAACTCCGCCAGGTCGTGCCCGCCGGCGTCTCTTAGGTCGGCGCCGATCCCAAAACGGTCGAGCAGCTCCGGCGGGATCAGGCTTCCGTAAAGGGCCTGCTTCTCCGCGGCGGGCAAACGGTTGACGCCGGCAATCGAGAGCGGAGCCATGCGCCGCAGGCCTTCACCGATCCCGTCGACCCAGAGCTCGCTGCATCGATCTCTTCGCCTCGCGTTCGGCCAGGGCCTGGCGCTTGTCGTACTTGCGCTTGCCGCGGCCGAGGGCGAACTCCAACTTGGCTCTGCCGGCGCGCAAGTACATCCGGGTTGGAACCAGGGTGAACCCCTTCTGACGCGAGGCTTGCTCCAATTTCAACAGTTCTCGGCGGTGCAATAGCAGGCGGCGGGGACGGCGCGGGTCGTGATTCATGCCGGCCGCCGGCTGGTACGGAGCGATGTGGGCGTCGATCAGCCAGGC
This sequence comes from uncultured Anaerolineaceae bacterium, assembly GCA_964569445.1. Lineage (GTDB taxonomy): Bacteria > Chloroflexota > Anaerolineae > Anaerolineales > E44-bin32 > DATEVL01. Next base: position 6,964 of record CAZMVJ010000029.1, read on the forward strand.
CTGGCTGCCTTCGACACGAACGTAGGCCTCCTTCAGACTGACCTGGCCGGCTCGCACCGACTTGATCTCCGTGCCCTGCAAGGCCAGGCCGGCTTCGAGGTGGTCGCTGAGGAAGTAGTCGCGGCCGGCCGTGCGATTGCTGGCGACGACCTTGATTCCAGTGTCCTTCACGGGGTCTCTCTCGCTGGCAGTTTCCGCCTCGGTTGGAGGAGGAAGGCACGACGCGATTGTAGCATCAGGCAACATTCGCCCCCTTCGGCCGCACTATAATCCTCGCGTTCCGCTCCGGAGGCCGTCATCGTGGGGAGGATCGTTCGGACAGAGAGCGGGGCCACCCGCAGGCAGCGCACCCTCAACGCCATGGCTCAAGCCTTGCGCGCCGTCGCCCAGCGAGCGGACGTGACCGAGGCCGAGGCCCGCGAAGTCCTGGCGTTTCTGGCTCTGTGCCTGACCGACCTCAACGAATCGATCGAAGAGACGGCCCGCGCCTGGGAGCGACGGGAGTACTGGCTCAAGGCCGACCGCTTCCGCTTGGAATGGGCGTGGACCCCGGCCATCCTCGGCCGCCTGGAGGCGGCCCTGCGAGCCGGCGACTTGGGCCAAGCACGCGGTTGCGGTATGGAACTTGCCAGGGTCCTTGGGGAACGACATCTTCGCCCGCGGGAATCGACGTCTATGCCTTGGAGAGGCGCCTGGGATGCGTGGGTCCAGAAACGCTGACCGGACCAAGTCGGCCGGCAGGAGCCGGAAGACGTCGCCGGCGGCTCTCCCCGGCGAGACAACCCGCGCCGGTTTTGCGCGGTCGGAAGGGGGATCGAAACGACGGGCCCGTGGTGCGAGGCGCAGGGGCGAGCGCTCGCCTCTTGTGCCCGCTCCCCAATCCGGCGAGCTCGACGCTCTGGCTGAGGTCGGCCGGCACGCTCTTCACTCCGACGCGTGCCTCCTTCGGTTGGAGGCGGCGGACGGCGAGTTGACGTTTGTATCGGGCCGGTCGAGCGCGGACGAAGCCGCCGTGCTCGCAGCTTTCCCCGGCGGCGCCTCGGCTCCGGCGACCTCGACCAAGGCCATGTGGCTCTCGATCCCGATCCTTCGCGGCGGCCGTCCCGCCGGTGCCTTGGCAGCTTTCCGCATTTCCGGGGAAGCGTATGCGGTCGAAGATGAAGAGCTCGCCGGCCTGCTGGCTCAGCAAGCTGTCAGGCTGTTGGATCGCGCGGAAGAGCTGAACCGGCTCCAGCGCCTCTCGCGCGGGTTGGCGGAACTGGAGGGGGGGTTGGCCTCCCACCGGGCGGAAGGCCGGGCCTGGATGGAGCAGGAGGTTGTCAAGGTTGCGCGGGTCGCCCTGGGATTCGACGGTTCGGCGCTTTACCTTCGCAAACCCGCCAGCAAAGCCACTCAGCTGATCTGCACGGACGGCCATGTCCCGGGATCGCTCCCGTTCGAGCTGCCCTCGACGGGCGAAGCCTCGGCTGCATTGGCGGCCAATCCGCGTGGTAGCTCGCTCTCCATCCCTCTGCATTGGGGCGATCGCCTGGACGGAGGACTGGTTCTTTTTTCCGACGAGGGCCGCCCGCCGGCGCTCAGCCAGCCAGCCTTGGAGCGAGTGGGCAGCCGGGTGGCGGTCTCGCTCGGGACGAGCGAGTTGATCGAGGCGGAGCGGCACCAGCGCCAGCTGGCGGAAGCGCTCCAGGAAGCTTCGCTGGCGATCGATCGTGCCCTCGAACTGAACGAAGTGCTCGACCACATCCTGGGTCAGGTGCTGCGGGCTTTCTCCTGCGACGCCGCCAACTTCACCAGCTACGAGGGCGACATCAGTCGGGTCATCCGCGCCCTCGGCTACGATCGCTTCGGTCTGTCCGAAGCCGAAATGCTCCAGGTTACCTTCCGCGCCGATGAGTTCGTCAACCTGCGGCGCATGGCGCGCGGCGAAGCTGTGACCGTACCCGACACCGCCGCCGAGGCGGAGTGGGTCTACGCTCCCCGGTTCGAATGGTTGCGCTCATGGGCCGGTGTGCCTGTCCGTTACGGGGAGACGATCTTCGGATTCGTCATGCTGGACAGCGCCACCCCGGGCACCTTCGACGAAAGCTCGACGCAACGTCTGCTGGCCTTCGCCGCCCATGCCGGGGCAGCCATGCACAACGCCAGGCTGTACGGCCGCCTGATGCGCGAGCACACCCGTCTGCAGCAGGTCCATACGATCGGACGGCGTTTCTCCGGCAGCCTGCAGCGGCGCGAGATCCTGGACAAGCTGTCGATCGCGACGATGGAGGCGCTCGGCGGAGACGCCTGGATGGCCTTCGTCCCCAGCCGGAGCGTTCCCGGCCATTACGACCTTCTTCCATCGAATCTGATGGGTGGGAGGTCTTCGGCCGATCCGGCGCCCGACGAGGCCTGGATTCGCGATGTAGCCGAGAGTTTCACCCCTGACATCCAGGTGACTGACACCCCCGGCGGGCGCCGCACTCATTTCGGCTTTCCTCTGACGGCAGGGGACCGGACCCATGCCGTGGCGGTCGTGACCGTCGCCGGCGTGGTCGCCGAACCCGAGTCCTGGCTCGATGTGCTGCGCCCGGTAGGTCAGCAGGCCGGCCTGGCGCTGGCCAACGCCGAAGAGCATGCCGCAGTCCAGCGCCGCCTGGCCGAGCTCACCGCGCTGCAGACGATTGTCCGCCACATCGCTGGGCGGCTGGAGGTCGAGGCTGTCCTGCGCGAAATCACCCGGCAACTCAACACCAACCTGGGGTTCCCCGCCGTGCAGGTCTACATGCGCGATGGCGAGGAACTCGTCCTGCGGCAGCACAGCGGTCCCAAGGCGATGATCACCCGCATGGGCCTGCACCAGGGGATCGTCGGGCGGGCGGCACGTCTGGCGCGGCCCGAGTTCGTCCCGGATGTCCGCAGCGATCCCGACTACCTGCCCGGTCTCGTCGGCACGCGGGCGGAGGTGGCCCTTCCCATCCTGGCCGGAGGAAGCGTCATCGGCGTCCTGAACGTGGAAGCCTCCGAAGCCGATGTCCTCGATCGGAACGCCCTGGAACTGCTCACGCTGGTTGCCGACCAGCTTTCGATCGCCCTCCAGAACGCAGCCCTCTACGAAGCCGCCCAGACCAACGTCGAGGAACTGGAGGCGCGTGTCCGAGAGCGAACGGCCCAACTGGAACAGGTCTTGGAGCAGGCGGTGGCGGCCGAGCGCGTCAAAGCCCAGTTCGTCGCCGACGTCTCCCATGAGCTGCGCACGCCACTGACCAACATCGGGCTCTACCTCGATCTTCTCGAACTCTCGCGCGACGAACGGCGCCAAGATTACATGGCCACCTTGCGACGCGAGACCGACCGCCTGGGACGACTGATCGAGCAGCTGCTGTCGATGTCGCACCTCGACACCGGCCAAGCCGAGCTCCGCCTCATCCCCACGGATTTGAATGCGCTGCTGAAGGTGCTGGTGGGGGATCGCGCGCGCTTGATCGGGCGCAAGGGCCTGAAGCTCGAGCTGCTGCCCGAACCGGACTTGGCGATGGTGCAGGCCGACCCCCAATATCTGATGCAGGTCATGACCAATTTGCTGTCGAATGCCGTCAACTACACCCCGACCGGCGGCCGAATCACGCTGCTGACCGGCCTGGGGACATGGGACGGACGGGGCTACGCCACCCTAAGCGTCCGTGACACCGGACCCGGCATCCCCGACGAGGAACAGCAGCACATCTTCGATCGGTTCTACCGGGGCGTGGCGGGCCGCGCCGGCGGCGTCGCCGGCACCGGCCTTGGGCTGGCGATCAGCCGGGAAATCATGGCACGCCACGGGGGACGCCTGACCGTCCATTCGGTCGTGGGCTCCGGTTCGTCCTTCTCGCTCTGGCTGCCCCTGACGGCGGTCCCAGCCTCTCTCTAGTCCCACGACTCTTGCACCCTGCGGAGGCTTTCCAGAACCGAGAGCGTCCGGCGGTGGCGGTCGACGGGGCGTGCCAGCCAGGACCGGCATGGGTCTCACGGGTCTTGCAGGGAAGGGCGGGCCGAGGAATAATGGGGCAGGGTGGGGCCCCAAGGGGACGCTGATGCTGGACCTCGGTTTCCGCGAAGACAAGTCGACCATCCTGGTTGTCGAAGACGACCCGGCGATGATGATCGCCCTGCGAGACATCCTGGAGGGCGAGGGCTATGCTGTCGTCACCGCCTCCGATGGCCGATCGGCGCTGCAGGCCTTGGAGGCCGAGCTGCCGGCGTTGATCCTGTCGGACATTTCGATGCCGGTGATGGATGGGATCGAGCTGTTCGAGATGGTCCGAAAGGAACACCGGACAGCCGGCATACCCTTCATCTTCCTGACGGCCCGCGGGACAAGCGAGGACGTGTTTGCCGGCAAGTCGCTCGGCGCCGACGACTACATCACCAAACCCGTCACCAGTCTGCAGCTCGTGTCCGTCGTCCGCGCCCGCGAAAGACGCTCGAAAGAGTTGCAGCTCATCCAGCTCCAGTCCTCCTACAAAGCCAGCCTGCGCACCCTGGCGAACGCCATCGAGGCGCGAGACAACACCACCGGCCAGCACGTCGAACGCGTCAACGCCTACGCGCAGGCGCTCGCCGAGGAAATGCGGTGGGGCGACGACAGCCGCAGCGCCCTCGAGATCGGCGGCTACCTGCACGACATCGGCAAGATCGCCGTCCCCGACTCCATCCTGGCCAAGCCCGGCAAGCTCAGCGAGGAAGAGTGGGTCGAGATGCGCAAGCACCCTGAAGTCGGTCGCCGTATGATCGCCGGGATTCCGTATCTCGAGCCGGCGGCGCCGATCGTCCTGCACCATCACGAACGCTGGGATGGGAAGGGGTACCCCCAGGGTCTGGCGGCCGAGGCCATCCCGGTTGCGGCCCGCCTGTTGGCCATTGTCGACACCTTCGACGCCATGACGACCAACCGCCCATACCGTCCGGCGCTGCCCGCCAGCGCCGCCTTCGAGACCCTGCTCGAGAATGCCGGCGCCCAATTCGACCCGGAGATCGTGGATGCCTTTGTCCGCTGCTGGGAGCGCGGCGATATCCAGAAGGTGATGGCCCAGCAGACCAAGGTCTCCTGACAAGTGTCCCGTTCCGGAGCTTCGAGCTCCGGGTGGCGATCCACGCGAAAGGCTCCGCCCCTAAGCACCACGGACAGACACAATCAAGCTGTTTACGGAACGGGACACAGGGCTGTGGGGCAGGGGTCGGCAGCGATTACCACCGCTAGGCCCGCACGCAGCTTTCCATCCTCCGACGCTGCCTTACAACTTGAGCGGGAAAGGACCATCTGAGACCCTGTTGTAGGGAGGTGCCTGCCTGTGGTATGCTTGCGATAAGTATAATTAACCTAAGCATAGTTCCGCTGGATAAAGTGTCGCTGATCAGGGCTACGGTTGCCTTGGATCACGGTAACTCGCACGAAGACGAGGATCGCCGATCGAGCGCAAACCATGAGCGGGTCTGTCGCCGACGCCGTGGAAGCCTACCTGGAGACGGTCGCCCTCTCCCGCAGCCTCAACACGGCCCGCACCTACCGGCAGGCCCTGCGCGCTTTCCGCCTCACCTTGAAACGCCTGGGCGTCGATGCCGAGCGGCAGTCGGCGCACCAGGCTCGGGAGGACTGGATCGCCGCGTTCGCTTCGGATCTCAAGCCCCGATCGCCGGCGACGGAGCGCCTGTACCTCACGGCCTGTGCCGGTTGGTTCGAGTACCTGGCGGCCGAACAGATCGCCGAAGTCAACCTGGCCCGAATCCACCTGCTGATCCGCCAACGCGCACGTCGGCCGGGCCAGCGGTTGCCGCAATTCCCGCGCACGGCGATCGAGCAGGTCCTGGAAGCGGCCTCACGCCCGCCGCCGGCGGCGGAGCCCAACGAGCGCCTGCGTCGCTTACGCGATCGGGCCTTCCTGCTGACGCTGGCCGATACCGGGCTGCGCGTCCACGAGGCGTGCAAGCTGCACCGCGGCGACGTCGATTGGGACGAAGCCCAGGCGCTCCTGATCGGCAAGGGCAACCGCCAGGCCGTCGTGCGGTTCTCCCGCCGGGCCCTGCGCGCCCTGCGCGACTATCTCCAGGCGCGCTCGCCCCTCGACGGCGCCAGCGGGCGCGCGCTGAGCGCCCTGCCCGTCTTCGCCCGCCACGACCGCGGCGCCGGAAAACGCGTGCGCCCGATCACGACGACGACCGGGCGCACGATCGTCCATCAGGCCGTCGCCGCCGCGCTGGGCGACGAGGCCGTCGGGACGATCACGCCGCACTCCTTTCGGCACTACTTTGTCACCACCGTGCTGCGCGGCTCGGGCGGCAACCTCAAGCTGGCCCAGGAGCTTGCGCGCCATCGTAACATCTCGGTGACGCAACGCTACGCGCACCTTTCGGACGACGAGCTCGACCGCGGCTATCACGAGATCTTTGATACGGACAAGCGTTAGCCGTCGAGCGACGGCCGGGGGTCAGCCGCGTCCCGATTCGTGAGAGATCCTTCCCTGCGGACGAGATCGCTACGCGAGGGTGGGAGCGGCCTGGGCGTCGGATGCCGAATCGGCTCCGGCGTGCCCGCCCTCGGCCAGACAGAGTACCAGCAAAATCCACACCAGGTTGGCCAGGAGCAAGTGAAGGATCTGCAGCCACACCGGCGCCAGCAGGATGACGTTGGCCGCGCCCGCCGCCAGCTGAATGAGCAGCAACCCTCGCAGCGCCGTCAACCGCCACTTCGCTCCCCGCAAGGCAACGACCCGGCGCCGCCCATCGGCCCACAGAATTCCGCCGATTACCACCGCCCCTGAAAGAAGCGGATGGAGGGCGCGCAGCCGGATCAGGAAGTGAACGCCCGGTGCGATGTCTTGCGTCAACCCCTGCCGCAACGTTTCGGGCGGGAAGAGCGTGTCACCCAGCGCCGTCAGTGCACCGGACATCCCGACAACCAGCATGCCCAGGATGAGGGCGCCGGCGATGAGCCTCGGCACGGCCGGCGGCGCCGCTGCGCGCGTCGGTCCGCCATGCCAGGCCGCTAGCGCCAGGCTGGCCAACAGGCCGAAGGTGATGATCAGGTGCAGGGCGATGCTGGCGGCGCGGCCGGTCGAGGCGTCCTCCCCGACCCACTCCATCAGGACCAGGCCGGCACCGACCAACACTTCCACGAGGATTAGCCCAAGCGCCGCCCCCGCCCACTTGCGCGCCGAGACTTCTCGCGGGAATCGGCGCAGGGCCCAGATCCAGAGCCCGACGACAAGGACCAAAGCGATCCCGCTCAGCACTCGGTGGGTGAACTCGATCAGAGTCGCCTGCGCGGCCGCGCTGGGCAGGATTTCCCCGTTGCACAGCGGCCAATGCCCGCCGCAGCCGGCTCCCGAACCGGTGGCCCGGACCAGCGCACCCCATAGAACCGCGGCCAGGTTGACGACGAGAACCGACCAGCCGTAGCGGACGAAGCCTGAGGTGGAGCCCTCCGATTGGACCGTCAAGTCATTCTCCTGGGGACGCCGAGAAGGATCGCGGGGGCGCAGGCGGAGAGACATCGGCGACAGCATTTCGCCATCATCGTGGCGGAGGGCCGGCAGAGCGGGCTAGCGGCTCTGCGTGATGCCCCCCAGGAGGCCGCGCACAATACGGTTCCCGATCTGGCCGCCGACCGACCTCGCCGCCTGTTTGGCCATCGCCTCGACCATTCCCTGGCGACGCTTGGTGCCGAAGAGCAAATCGCGCAAGGGATTAGGCTGCTCCGGCTGCCCATCGGACTTCAATAAGCGGCTTCCTGCCTGCGCCAGGCCGGCCGCTTCGGCCCGTTTGACCAGGACTTCATGGGCCGACTCGCGGTTGACGGGCGTGTCGTATTTCATCGCCACCGGACTGCGGCTCATCACCTGCAGGCGTTCCTCCGCCGTGATCGCCCCCATCTTGCACCGAGGCGGACAAATGAGCGTGCGTTGCACCGGGCTGGGCACGCCTCTTTCCTGCAGGGTTGACACGAGCGCCTCCCCCACGGCGAGTTGCCCGATCACCGCCGCTACATCCAGCTTCGGGTTGGGCACGAAGGTCTCCGCCGCCGTGCGCACGGCTTTCAAGTCGCGCGGCGTGTAGGCGCGCAGGGCGTGCTGAATCCGGTTGCCGAGTTGACCGAGGATCTCGTTCGGGACGTCGTCCGGGAACTGCGAGCAGAAGTAGACACCGACGCCCTTCGAGCGGATGATTCGGACCCCCTGTTCGACTCGCTGATGCAGCGCCGGCGGAGCGTCATCGAACAGCAAGTGGGCTTCATCGAAGACGAACACCAGTCGGGGCTTCTCTAGGTCGCCCACTTCC
>CAZMVJ010000029.1:15268-19442 GCA_964569445.1 uncultured Anaerolineaceae bacterium
ACTTCCGGAAGCCGCTCGAATAGTTCCGAGAGCAGCCACAGCAAGAAACTCGAATAGAGCCGCGGCTTGAGCACAAGCTGATCGGCCGCCAGGATGCTGATCATGCCGCGGCCATTGAGATCGGTTCGCAGCAGATCTGTTAGCTCCAGCGCCGGCTCCCCGAAGAGGTTGCTTCCACCCTCCAGCTCCAGCCCGAGCAGGCCCCGCTGGATGGCGGCGACCGATTGCGCGCTCACCAGCCCGTACTGGGTGGAGACTTCCTTGCGGGCTTCGGCGATGAAGGTCAGCAAGCTGCGCAGATCGTCGAGGTCGAGCAGCAACAGGCCCTGATCGTCAGCCAGTTTGAAGGCGATCTCGAGCACGCCCCCCTGAGCGTCGCTGAGGTCGAGGATGCGGCCCAGCAGCGTCGGGCCGATCTCACTGACCGTGGTTCGCACCGGATGGCCGAGCTTCCCGTACAGATCCCAGAACACCACGGGGCTGCCTTCGCTTGTGTACCCCTCGACCCCGATCTCCGCAACTCGTTTGGCGATCTTCTCGTCCTTCGCCCCCGCCACGGCCAGGCCGGCCACGTCGCCTTTGACGTCGGCCATGAAGACCGGGACGCCCATCCGCGAGAAGCCCTCCGCCATCACCATGAGGGAGACCGTCTTGCCGGTCCCTGTCGCCCCGGCAACCATCCCGTGGCGGTTGGCGTACTTGGCGAGAAGGGTGACAGGCTGGTCGCTCTTGCCGAGGAGGATCTCGTCCATGCTTTGCCCCATCTCAGAGGTGCCAGGTCTGCGGTGCGGCCATCATAACGCGGCCGGGGACCTGTGGGTCATCCTCCATTTCAGCGCGATCCGAGGCTGGCCGCCAGGAACACGGCGGGATGGACCGCAGCTGCACCCGTGCCGTCCCGCACCTGCGTGCGGCAAGAGAATCCTGGCGCAACCACGATCGCCCCGCCCTCGACGGCCGTGTTCACATCGGGGAAGAGCTTCATGCCTCCGATCTGCATCGACAGTTCGTAATGCTCGCGTTCGTACCCGAACGATCCGGCCATCCCGCAGCACCCGGCGGTGGTTTCCTGAACCTCGGCTCCCGTGCTTCGCAGCACGTCGAGGATCGCCTCGGACCCGATCAGCGCCCGCGAATGGCAGTGGTTGTGGACCAGCACTTTCCGGCCGTCGGCTCGCAAGGCAAGCCGGCTGCCTCGTTTTCCATCATTGACTTCGATCAGGACTTCTTCCAGCAGCCGCGCCGCCGCCGCCACCGCTCTGGCGTTCTCGTCGTCGGGGAAGAACTCGAGGTATTCGTCTCTCAGGGTCAGCAGGCATGAGGGCTCGAGCCCGACGATCGGGATTCCGGCTCGCGCGTACGGCGCCAGGGCGTCGATGTTGCGCCGCGCCAGCTGGCGCGCTTGGGCCAGCATTCCCTTCGAGATCATCGGCCGGCCGCAGCACACCTGATCCCGCGCCCGCCCGACCGACAGCCCGGCCGCCTGAAGGAGTCTCCGTGCCGCCTCGCCCACTTCGGGCTCATTCCGGTCGGTGAAGGTGTCGACAAAGAGGACGACCCGGTCGCCCACGGCGGAATCGCCGGGCTCCAGGATCGGAAGGGAGGCGCGGAAAGGACGGCGGCGAAGGGCCGGCAACAGGCGTCGATGATCGATCCCGACGACCAGCTCCAGGAGACGGCGCAGAGCCCGTGTGCGTCGAAGCCCGTTCTGGATGAACGCAAAAGGCGCCAAGGCCGCCTGCATTCGAGCGATTTCGCCGAAGAGACGCGAGCGCAGGGGGAGGCCATGCTCGGCCTGATAGAGGGACAGATACTCGGCCTTGATGCGCGCCATATCGACGGCGGTCGGGCATTCGGCCTTGCACCCTTTACACTCGAGGCACAGGTCGAGAACCCGATGCAGCTCCGGCCGAAAGAGGGTCTGCGGCGGCAGGCTCCCGGTCATCGCCGCCCTCAGGATGTTCGCCCGGCCGCGAGTCGAGTCGGCCTCTTCTCGTGTCGCCTGGAAAGATGGGCACATGATCCCGCCGGCCTTGCGGCAGACCCCCACCCCACTGCACGCTTCCAACGCCCGCAGCATCCCCTGTTCCCGGCGGAAAGCGAAAACCGGCTGGAGTGCCAGGCGCGGTCCGTAATCCGCCCGGTAGCGCATATCGGCGTCGATCGCCGGGCCGGGTTCGCCTTGCACCGGGACGACCTTTCCCGGATTGAGGATCCCCTTCGGATCGAAGGCTCGCTTCCAGAGTCGGAAGGCCTCCATCAACGCCGGCCCGAAAAGACGCTCGTTGAACCCGGTATGCGACAGTCCGTCTCCGTGCTCGCCCGAAACCGCGCCGCCCAGCTCACAGACGACCTCAACGATCGCCTCGGCGATCCGGCGCATGTCCCGTCGGCCGTCGGTCGTCTTCAAGTTGAGCATCGGCCGCAGATGGAGGCACCCGGCCGAGGCGTGCGCATACCACTCGCCGTACGTCTCGTACCCGCGCAGGATGTCGTCGACGCGACGGACGTATTCGCCCAGCGAGCCGATCGGCACGGCTACGTCCTCGATGAAGGTGTTCGGCTTGACGTCGCCTGGCACGGACATCAGCAGCCCAAGCCCCGCCCGCCGCACCTCCCAGAAGCCGGCTTGCGCCGCAGGGTCTTCGAGCAGCGTGCCGCGGAAGCCGGCCTTCCTCGCCTCCGCCGCAGCCGCCTGAGGCGTCTCGCCTTCGAATTCGACCGCCAGGAGGCTCTTGGGGATTCCTTCGAGGAATCCCAGCCGGCGAGCATAGGCCGGGACTAATTGGGCCCGCTGCAGCAGCGAAGCCGGCACCAGCTCAATCGCCGAAGGGCCGGATTCGAGCAGAGCTGTCGTCGCCGTGCAGGCATCCCCGACGGAGTCGAAAGATAGGAGCAGCAGCACCGTGGCGCGCGGCCGCGGCACAAGACGCACCTCGGCCTCGACCAGGACCGCCAGCGTTCCTTCCGAACCGCACACGGCTGCGGGGATGTTGATCCTCTCGGCGTCCATGTAGGGCTGCGGCGCGTCGAACCAACCCGGCGGCGAGTCGTGGGTCTGGCCGGTGAGGTAGTTGAGGCCATAGCCCGAAGCGCGGCGCCAGGTGCGAGGCCAACGCCGGTCGATTTCATCGGGGAGATCCCGTCGCAGCTCGAGAGCCGTGCGGTGCACTGCGGCTTCGATCGTGTCCCCTGCCCCTTTGCGGGCCGCCTGACCGGGATCGACGGAGGTGAACTCGACCAGACTGCCATCTCCGACAACGACGACCGCTCGCAGCAGGTGGTCGGAGGACATCCCATAGCGGATGGAATGCGCGCCCGTAGCGTTGTTGCCGAGCATTCCGCCGAAGGTGGCACGATCGGCCGAGGCCGGATCCGGACCGTATTGCAGGCCGGCCGCAGCCGCGGCGGCGTTGAAGGTCTGGCAGACGACGCCTGGTTCGACCGTCGCCGTTCGCTCGTCCGGTTCGATCGAGCGGATCTGGTTGAGGTGGCGAGCCGTATCGAGGATCAGGCAGGCGCCGATGGCCTGGCCCCCCAGGCTCGTACCGGCGCCACGCGGCAGCACCGGCAGCTCCAGCTCGAACGCCTTACCGACGATCGCCGCGACTTCATCCCGATGCCGAGGCAGCACGACACCCAGCGGCATGACTTGATGGTTGGAGGCATCGGTGGAGTACAGCGTCGTGGTGATCGGATCGAAGCGCGCGTCGACTCCGAGGTCGGCCAGAAAGGCGCGCATTTCGAGCAGGTTCTCCGGTTGTCTCCGGCTCACCACGGCAGATCCCGCTCGGGCCTCATCGACAGGAGCCTCGACCGTATGCGCCGCCGTCAGCGGCCGGCGGGATCCCGCGGGTAGGTCCGCGAACCGCTCTTGCGCCGCGGTTTGAGGGCGTTGCGCCCGACCTCCTGGGCCAGGTCCTTGGGGAGCCGGGCCCGGACGTGGATCGCCTGCCCCTCATGGTCGACCATCTCGACGACGCCGGCCTGATACATGCGGGAGAGCAGGCCGCCCTGCTCGTAGGCGATGCGGGCGTCGACGGGCACCAGGGCGCGATCGAGCTCATCTTCGATGGCGCGCAGCAGGGCCGCCAGGCCCTCGCCGGTGTGCGCCGAGATCGGGATGGCGCGGTCGAATTCGTCGACGAAGTCGAGCAGGCGCTCCCGATCCCCT
>CAZMVJ010000030.1:0-19337 GCA_964569445.1 uncultured Anaerolineaceae bacterium
ACACCTGCCCTGGCGGGCGGTGCCAGGGGGTGCAGGTGTCGCGAGGGGCAGGGGGTGAGGCCAGAGGCGGGTTTTTCCGCAGCCCGCTAAGCGGCGGACGGGGCCTCGATACATCCGAGGAGGCTGCGCCACGCGCCCGGTGGAGGAGGATCAGGTCTTGTACTGGTTCCTGAGCGGCAGCCCGATTGCGATCCTCCCGTTCCTGCTGGTCGCCCTGGCCTGGATGGTGGGGGGGTGGCTGCTGGCGAGGGCCGCCTTTCGGCTCGAGCCGAGGGAGCGGCTCACCGTTGGTGTCGGCCTGGGACTGGCGGCCTTCGTCTTCGCATCTAACGTCCTGGCTCGTTGGCTGCAAGCCGACATGGCGTTCGCCGGGGCTGGTGTCCTGGTGCTCGGCGCCGGCCTGTTGGCCTCGAGGCGGAACCCGGGCTCGTTGCGCGAGGACCTCGTCGGTTGGCCCGTCCTGGCCGGCATTCTCGCCGCCACGATCCTCTTCACGCTGATCGGGCGAGGTCTGGCGATCCTCGACGATCGCAAGAATCTGTCCCTGATCTCGATGATGGCGGCCGGGGACATTCCGCCGCACTTCTATATGAACCCGGTCGCCCTGTTTCGCTATCACTACGGATTCCAACTGCTCGGGGCGAGCGCCGTCCGCCTCGGGGGCCTGTTCCCCTGGAGCGCGTTCGACCTCACCAAAGGCTTCGCCGCAGCGCTCTCGCTCGGGGCGGCCTACCTCGTCGGTTGGCGCCTGGGACACCGCTCGGCCGCGGGCTGGGTGACGGCGGCGTGCCTGCTCTTTGGCGGCGGAGCGCGCTGGCTTCTGCTGTTGCTGCCGCCGACCTTCCTGGCCGAGGCCAGCGCCCATGTCGTGCTCTGGGGATCAGCCGCTTCGTCCGCCGACAGCCTGCGCCAGGCGATGCTCGGGCCGTGGATCATCGGCGGAGGACCGCCGACGCCGATTCCCTTCGCCTACCTGAGCGGAATCCTCGAGCCTTTCGTCCTCGGGATGCAGGCCGGGCCGGGCTCGCTCTCACGGCTCTTCCTGTGTATGGCGCTCCTCGCTCTCCCTCGTTGGAGAGGTGTCGCCGGCGTCGCTTCCTTGACGATCCTGTTCTCCACGTGGGCCCTCGGTTTCGACGCCGTCTTCGGGCTGTTCGCCATCGGCCTCGTCGCGTGGGCGGTGATCGTGCGATTCTGGAGCGGCGACGGAAGTCGGCGCGGTCCTCTGCGCGGCGCGCTGACCGCCGTGGTCCTCGCCGGGTTCTTGTCCCTGGTGCAGGGCGGGACGCTGACCGAGATCGCCAAAGCCACCCTGGCGCCCACGGGTAACACTGGAGTGGCCGGCGGCGAACCGGCCTTCTTCCTGCGCTGGCCTCCGGCGATCGTCTCGTCGCATTTCGGGGAGCTGCGCTTCACCGATCCGTGGGCGCTGGCCGTCGGTGCGATCGAGCTCGGCGCGCCCCTGGCCGCGGCGTTTCTTGTCGTCCGGCGGGCCTTTCACTGGGGGCGCCGCCGCCGCTTTGAGATGGGGACTCTGGCCGTTGCCTCCTTGGCCGGCTTCCTGATTCCTCTCGTCGTCGGCTATTCACCCGACCGCGACGTCAGCCGATTGACGGCTTTCGCTCTCCAGGTCTGGATCCTGCTCTCGATCCCGCTCCTGTTCCAGGCCTGGCGGCGCTGGCCGGGATGGCCGGTGCGCGCCGCCACGATCCTCTACCTGGTCGTGCTCATGTTCTCAGGCGTCGCCACGCTGGCCAGCCTGCTCACGGCTGCGCCACGCGTGGTCTTCACCGAAGATGTGGCGCCGCTCGACGCCGGGATGGCGAGCGTGATGTGGAATCGCTTGCCCAAGGACGCCGTCGTCTTCGACTCGCATCCCTGGCGGGCGGTCGTGCTGACCGGCCGGGCCACGCGCTCTTCGGACCTCGCGTATGAATCGCTGCCGGAATGGAATGCCCTGGTCGCCAACCCTTCTCCGGGACGCCTGGCGCGGGCCGGCTACTCCCACGTCTATGCCGATGAGGTGTGGGTGCGAGGTTTGCCCGAGGCGGCGAAGCAGTCCTTCGACGACCCTTGTGTCCAGGTCCTGTGGGATGGGGAGGACAACGCCGACAACGGCTGGCGCCGGCTCCTTGACATAACACGCTGTTTGTCCACACCGTGAAGTTGGCCTGGGCTCGTCCTTGACCGGCTCTGGCGGCCGGGTTATAATTCAGTTGTTGAATTTTGGAAGGGGACAATGCGGGAAGCGAGCGAGACCGGACGTGAACTGATCCTGCTCGAGGAGATCGAGCGGGACCCCGACACCACCCAGGCAACACTGGCCACCACGCTGGGGGTCGCCGTCGGTACCGTCAACTGGCACCTGAGGCGTTTGATCGACAAGGGCTACGTGAAGGTCAAGCGCGCCGAGCGTCGCAAGCTGCGCTACATCATCACCCCCGATGGGATCGCGCTGCGCGCCCGGTTGACGGTCGCTTACGTCGGGAACTCGTTGGCTCTTTACCGCGAGACGCGGGCGAGCGCCAAGCACGCGCTCCAGGAAGCCCACCGGCGAGGTTTCCGGGCCGTCGCCATTGCCGGGGACGGCGAACTGGCCGAGATCTGCCGGCTGACTTGCCTGGAGCAAGGGTTTTCGATCGCCGAGGACGGATCCGCCCCCGCCTTCCTGGAGGTTACGGGCCGCACCGTTCTGCTGCGCGTCCCCGAGCCGCGCGAGGGCGCAGCGTCGGCGGCCGCGCCGTCGGGCCCGGCCGGCTGAGAGGCAACGATGACATCGGCGACCGCCGGCTCGAACTTCTGGCAGGGAAAGCGTGTGTGTGTCACCGGGGGAGGCGGGTTCCTGGGGGGCTTCCTTCTGGAGGCGCTCAAGGTTCGCGGCGCCGACCGGGTTTTCGTCCCGCGTCAGCGCGACTACAACCTGGTTCGAGGCGAGGACGTCCGCCGATTGCTGGCGGAGGTGCAGCCGGAGATTGTGCTGCACCTGGCGGCCCACGTCGGAGGCATCGGGGCCAATCAAGCCCACCCGGGCGAGTTCTTCTACGACAACCTGATGATGGGCGTGCAGCTGCTGCACGAGTCGTGGAAGGCCGGGGTGGGTAAGTTCGTCGCCATCGGGACGGTCTGCGCCTACCCGAAGTTCACGCCGGTGCCGTTTCGCGAGGAGGATTTCTGGAACGGTTATCCGGAGGAGACCAACGCTCCCTACGGGCTGGCCAAGAAGATGCTCCTGGTCCAGTCGCAGTCGTACCGTCAGCAATACGGCTACAACTCGATCTATCTGATCCCGGTGAATCTGTACGGCCCCCGCGACAACTTCGACCTGCAAACCTCCCACGTCATCCCCGCCCTGATCCGCAAGTTCCTGGAGGCCGGGGCGCGGCGCGAAGCCGAAGTCGTTCTGTGGGGCGACGGATCGCCCAGCCGGGAGTTCCTCTACGTCCGCGACGCGGCCGAGGGCATCTTGCTCGGGGCCGAACATTACGATGGACCCGAGCCGGTCAACCTCGGCTCAGGGCAGGAGATCCGCATCGCCGACCTGGCCGGCCGGGTCGCCGGGCTGACCGCGTACGACGGCAAGATCATCTGGGACACGGCTCGCCCCAACGGGCAACCTCGCCGCGCCCTGGACACACAGCGCGCCGCCCGCCTCTTCGGTTTCAGCGCTTCGACCGGCCTCGATGAGGGATTGCGCCAGACGATCGAGTGGTACCGGGCCGAGACGGCAGGCCCGGGCAGGTAACTGATGGCCGGCGTCCCTCCGACCACGGCGATCTCGACGGCGGCCCCGATCACCCTCATCCGGCCCAGCCGACGATGGGTTTCGCTGAACCTGGGGGAACTCTTCCGCTATCGCGAGTTGATCTACTTCCTCACCTGGCGCGATATCAAGGTGCGCTACAAGCAGACGCTCTTCGGCGCAGGATGGGCGATCCTGCAGCCGTTCCTGACGATGGTCGTCTTCAGTCTGTTCTTCGGCGAACTCGTCGGCGTGCCGAGCGACGGTATCCCCTATCCGATCTTTGCCTACAGCGCCTTGCTGCCCTGGCAGCTGTTCGAGAGCGGCGTGTCGAAGGCCGTCGGTAGTCTGGTCCTCGGGCGCAACCTGGTGACGAAGGTTTACTTCCCACGCCTGGCCGTCCCGATCGCGCCGGTGCTGGCCGGCCTGCTCGATTTCGCGCTGGCCGGGATCGTCCTGGTCGGGATGATGGCCTATTACGCTTACGCGCCGACGGCGGCGATCTGGAGCCTGCCGCTGTTTCTGCTCCTGGCGGTGATCACGACGCTCGGCGTCTCGTTCCTGCTTTCGGCGATGAACGTCGCCTACCGCGACGTCGGCTACCTGATTCCGTTTCTGATGCGGCTGTGGTTCTTTCTGACCCCGATCGTCTACCCCGCCAGCAAGCTGCCGGAGGCCTACCGCTGGATCTACGCCCTCAATCCGATGGTCGCCGTCGTGGAGGGCTTTCGCTTCGCGCTGCTGGGCAGCCCCGCGCCGTCGCCTTCAACGCTGCTGGCGTCGACCGCCGTCGCCCTGGCCCTGCTCATCGGTGGGACGGTGTACTTCCGCCACATGGAACGGACCTTCGCCGATGTGGTCTGACAGGCGGGCAGCTTTCATGAGGGAAAAGATTCATGGCACTGGCGGGGACCGCGCGGGAGGGACGTCATTGCGAGCTGCCGCTTCACCCCTTCGGGTGCGCCAAGGGCGTGCGGCGGCGTGGCAATCTCATCTTCTGCAAGGTGCGATTGGCACCCCTCGGCAGCCCTCGGGGCGGGCTGGGCCCCTCGCCCTGAGCCCTTCGCCTTCGCTCACACCGTCCCGGTGTCCTTCCGGGAGGACAGGCTCCGTCGAAGGGCTCGGGGCTCCTCGCACTGACAAGTGTGAACCGCCGTCTCGCGCTTCGTTGAGTCTTCGCGCCCTGGTAGGGCACGCAGGAAGACTTTGGGCGCCGAGCCGGCCTCGACTCGGCTGGGCTCGTGTCTGCCTCACCCCCCTTGCCCCCCTCTCCGCGTTGAAAAGCCATTTCGCTTCGGGCGTGCTGGCGGAGAGGGGGGAGAATGATTTCGAAAGGTGGGGGGAGCACCGCTCCCCCCACCTTTCGAGGATTCCCTCCCCTCCCCCTAGGAGATCCCACAAGACAAAGGGCCCGGATCATTCAGGGGGAGGGGCGCGGGGTGGGGGTCCGGCAGTGAGCCGGTCACCGGGGGATGTGTCGGATGACCGACTTCGTCATTCGAGTGACCGACCTCGGCAAACGCTACCGCATCGGCCAGGCGGCCGCCGGCTACCGGACGCTTCGCGATTCGCTCGCCTCCGCCGCGGGATCGATCGGGCGACGCCGCGCCCGTCAGGCCGCCAACACCATCTGGGCCCTGCGCCACGTGACCTTCGATGTGGGGCGCGGCCAGGTGCTCGGCATCATCGGGCGCAACGGGGCGGGCAAGAGCACCCTTCTCAAAATCCTGTCACGGGTCACCGAGCCGACCGAAGGGCAGGCCGAGATCCACGGCCGGGTCGGCTCTCTGCTGGAAGTGGGAACGGGGTTCCATCCCGAGTTGTCCGGTCGCGAGAACATCTACCTCAACGCCGCCATCCTGGGCATGAAACGGCGCGAGATCGATCGCCGCTTCGACGAAATCGTCGCCTTCGCCGAGGTCGATCCCTTCCTCGATACACCCGTCAAACACTACTCGAGCGGGATGTACCTGCGTCTGGCCTTCGCCGTCGCCGCCCATCTCGATCCGGAGATCCTCGTCGTCGACGAAGTCCTGGCCGTAGGGGATGCCGAGTTCCAGCGCAAATGCCTGGGAAAAATGGACTCGGTGGCGCAGGAGGGTCGCACCGTCCTGTTCGTCAGCCACAACATGTCTGCCATCCTGCGGTTGACGCAGGAGACGATTGTCGTCGAAGGCGGCGGCATCGCCCTGCGGGCCCCGTCCCCCGAAGCCGTCGACCACTATCTGGCGGCCGGACTGGCCGAGGCCGGCGAGCGGCGCTGGGACGGCGATCCGCGGGCGGATCAGGCGGCCCCCTTCCGGCCGATCGCGTTGCGCGTGCGCGATGGCAGCGGGCGCGTGGCGCCCCAGGTGGCCTCCACCACGCCGTTCGAGATCGAATTCGAGTACGCCCTGGCGCAGGACATCGTCGGATTGCGGACGGGGGTCTACCTCTCGACCTCGCGGGGCGAACCGGTGCTGACTTCGTTCGATGCCGACGACCCGGAGGTCTTCGAGCAGGTGCGCCTGCGCCGCGCCGGCCGCTACGTCAGTCGCTGCCGCGTGCCGCGCGATCTGCTGAACGAAGGCGTCTTCAGCCTGGGGGTGAACGCCAGCGCCTTCCGGGTCCGTTCGTACTTCACCGACGAGCGAGCCCTCACGTTCTCCGTCGACGGCGCCGGCAGTCCGGGGAGCCACTGGCCGGAAGCGCGCCCGGGGCCGGTGCGACCGGCGCTCGAGTGGCACATCGAGGTGAGCGCGTGATGGTCCGCCGCTCCGCCGCCGACGTCTTCCAAAGCCTGCCGTGGTCGGCCGAGCTCTATCAGCGCTTGCGCGCCGGTGGTCAACCGCCGGCGGCCGGCTATCACCTCGATCGACTGGCGGCTGCTCTGCCGAAGTGGGCGTCCGCTGCCCGCCTTGCCCGAGTCGGACAGGGCCACCATGGTTCTCGACGTGTTCTAGTCTTCGCCTACTTGAGCTGGTGGCTCGAGCACGCCGCCAGCCTTTCGCTCCTCTTGGCCGCACTCGGCCATCGGGTCCACCTGGTCTACCTGCCCTTCCGCCGCTGGACCGAGGACCCCGGCGCTTTCGACAGGCGCCGGCAGGCCGCCTACCTGCGCAGCGTCTTTCAGCCTCTGGATAACCTCGTCGCGGCGGTGGACGCCTCGTCGCGATCGCCGGGCGTGCTCCCGGCCGAACTGGACCAGGGGCTGGCCCACCAGAGCCTGCTCGACGTCCAGTACACGCTGCAGCGCGAGGATATCGATCCCGAGGGCGACCCGATTGCCGCTTCGCTGCTGGCATTGCGCCGGCGGCGCAATCGGCTGGCCGCCTCCGATGTGCTTCGCCGGATCGATGCCGGCCAGGTCGACACGCTGATCGTGCCGAACGGCAGCATCCTCGAATTCGGCGCCGTTTACAGGGCGGCGCGGTCGCGCGGCATCCCCGTCACCACCTACGAATTCGGCGAGCAGCGCCAGCGTCTGTGGCTGGGCCAGAACGTCCAGGTGATGCGCCAGGAGACCGATGACCTGTGGCGCGCACGCGGCTCGGCGCCGCTGACCGCCTCCGAGCGCGCCGCGCTGGAGGCGATGTACACCGCCCGACGAGCCGGAAACCCATGGGCTCATTTCGCCCGCCAGTGGCAAGCCGGCATCAGCCAGGGGGCCGTCGCCGCCCGCGACCGCCTCGGGCTCGATCCCACCAAGCCGATCGTCCTGATCTGCACCAATGTTGTCGGCGACAGCCTGGCGCTCGATCGCCAGGTCTTCACCCGCGGCATGGCCGATTGGCTGGCCGACACGGTCCGCCGCCTCGCCGGCCGGGAGGATCTCCAGACGATCGTGCGCGTCCATCCGGGTGAGATCCTCGGAGCCGGCCATCCGTCCCAGGACATCGTGCGAGCGGCGCTGCCCCAGGTTCCGCCGGGCCTTCACCTCGTTGCGCCGGACTCATCGATCAACACCTACGACCTGATCGAACTGGCGCACGTCGGCGTCGTCTACACCTCCACCGTCGGCCTGGAGATGGCGATGGCCGGGGTCCCGGTGATCGTCACCGGCGCCACGCACTACCGCGGGCGCGGCTTCACCCACGACCCGGCTTCGACCCGCGAGTATGGGGAGATGTTGGACCGCCTCGTCGCCGATCCGCTGGGTCGCCGGCTCCCCGACCAACAGATCGAGCTGGCGCAGCGCTATGCCTATCGTTTCTTCTTCGAGTACCCCTTTCCCTATCCGTGGCACCTGATCGGTTTCTGGGATGACATCGAACAACGCCCGCCGCCGGATATCCTGAGCGCCGCCGGGCTCGAACCGTATCGACCGACGCTGGAAGCGCTGCTGGGTGAGCCCATCGACTGGGCGAGGCGGGCGTCGTGACGGCCGTGCCCAGCGCGCCGCAGGTCAAGGCCGAGGTGCGGGCCTACTACGACTCGGTCGGCTGGAGCCAGATCGGGGAAGGCCTCTTCCAGAACGCGCGCTACGAGGACCTGCGGCCGGTGTCGCGCGAGTACATTCAGCGCTGTCATCGAAGAGTGGGACGGCACCTGCCGGCGAAGGGCAAGCTCTTGCTCGACGCCGGTTCCGGCCCGATTCAATATCCGGAATACCTCGAATACTCGGGCGGTTTCCGCTATCGGGTTTGCCTCGACATCTCGCGTCGGGCCCTGGTCGAGGCCCGCCGGCGGATCGGCGATCACGGGCTGTTCGTCCTGGCCGACCTGGCGGCCCTGCCCTTTGTCGCCGGGGCGTTCGACGCGCTGATTTCCCTGCACGCGCTTCACCATGTCCCGGCCGATGAACAAGCCGCCGCCCTGGGCGAGTTCGCTCGAGTGACGGCGCCGGCCGGCGCGGCGGCGGTCGTCTACAGCTGGGGCGACCATTCAGGATGGATGGCCTTCTTCCGGCCCCTGATCCGGATGGCCTCGGCCCTGCAGTCGTGGCTTCTCGGACGACGGCAACCCAGCAGCCCCCATGGGACGGCGGCTGCCGCGGCCCTGGCGGCTCCCGGAAGCCACACGTTCAAGCACGACTTCACCTGGATGACGGCGGCCCTCGACTCCCTGGGCGGAGGCGAGATTCGCGTCTGGCGCAGCGTTGGAACCGACTTCCTCCGGGCGCTGATCCACCGGCAGCTCCTCGGGAGGCACCTTCTGCGCCTGTTGTTCGCATTCGAAGAGCAGGCGCCGCGCTGGTTCGGCCGGCACGGGATGTATCCGCTGATCCTGCTTCATGGGCGGCAGACAAGTGTCCCGTTCCGGGGATAAGTTGACAACGGCGTTCGAGCTTGGCAAGGATCGAGCTCGGGAGTGGCGGTCCCCACGAAAGGCTCCGCCCCTTAGCCCCAAGAACAGACATAATCGAGCTATTTACGGAACGGGACACGAGTTGAGCGCCGCGGGAGACGAAACGCATGAACTGGGACGATAAGACGGTACTGGTCACCGGCGGAACCGGGTCCTTCGGCCGGGCCTTCATTCGGACGCTGCTGAGCGAGCATCCGC
Source organism: uncultured Anaerolineaceae bacterium (assembly GCA_964569445.1). Classification (GTDB taxonomy): domain Bacteria; phylum Chloroflexota; class Anaerolineae; order Anaerolineales; family E44-bin32; genus DATEVL01. The sequence continues at coordinate 9,224 of CAZMVJ010000030.1, forward strand.
CGAAGAAGCTGATCGTCTTCAGCCGCGACGAGCTCAAGCAGCACGAGATGCGGGCGGCCGGCTTCGACGGTCCGCGCCTGCGCTATTTCATCGGCGACGTGCGCGACGAGGCCCGCTTGCGCCGCGCCATGCAAGGGACCGACATCGTCGTCCATGCCGCCGCGCTGAAACAGGTGCCGGCGTGCGAGTACAACCCCTTCGAGGCCATCCTGACCAACATCATGGGCGCCCACAACGTCGTCGAAGCCGCCCTCGACAGCGGGGTGCAACGGGTCATGGCCCTCAGCACCGACAAAGCCGTCAACCCGGTGAACCTGTACGGCGCCACCAAGCTGGCGGCGGAGAAACTGATCGTCCAGTCCAATGCTTACGCCGGCGGCCGCGGCACACGTTTCTCCTGCGTTCGCTACGGCAACGTCGTCGGCAGCCGCGGCAGCGTGGTGCCGGTCTTCTTGCGCCAGCGGGAGCGGGGCGTGATCACATTGACCGACGACCGCATGACGCGTTTCTGGCTTTCGCTCGACCAGGGCGTGCGCTTCACCGTTCGCTGCATCGAGCAGATGGAGGGCGGGGAGGTCTTCGTGCCGAAGATCCCCAGCATGCGGGTCGTGGAGCTGGCCCGGGCGATGGCGCCCGGCAGCCGCATCGAAGTCATCGGCATCCGCGCCGGGGAGAAGCTGCACGAGGTGCTGGTCTCCGAGGACGAGGCGCGCCACACCGTGGAGCTGGACGAGATGTTCGTCGTCCAACCGGCCGAGGCGCTGTGGTTCGGCTACGCCTGGAGCGAGAAGGGCAAGGTCCTGGCGGAGGGGTTCCGCTATGGTTCCGACACCAACGATCGCTGGCTGACCCCGGACGAGATGCTTCGGCTGATCACGCCTTTCGAGACGAGCGGCGAGGGAGGCTAGGTCTTGGCCCGTCTGTTGGTCACCGGCGCCAGCGGCTTGCTGGGGGCGAACCTGGTCCTGGAGGCGATCGAGTCGCACCAGGTCACGGCGGTGTCGCGGCAGCATCCCGTTCGAGTCGCCGGGGTGACCTCCTACCGGGTGGACCTGACGGATCGGCAGGCGGCCCGCGCGCTGGTGGCCGAAGCGGCGCCGGAGGCGATCGTGCACTGCGCCGCCGCCACCGATGTCGACGGCTGCGAGCGCGATCCCGGCATGGCCCGGCTGTTGAACCGGGACATGGCGGAACACGTTGCCTCCGCCGCTCGAGAACATGGGGCAGCCTTCGTGTTCATTTCGACCGACGCCGTCTTCGACGGTGAAACCGGAGCCTACGATGAGACTGCGGGCCCCGACCCGCTCAGCGTCTACGGCCGGTCCAAGCTCGAGGGGGAGCAGGCCGTCCTGCGCGCCCATCCCCAGGCCCTCATCGTGCGGACCAACATCTATGGCTGGAACGCGCAGGGCAAAGAGAGCCTGGCCGAGTGGTTTCTGAGGCGCTGCCAGGAGGGGATTCGCTCGCCCGGCTGGACCGATGTCTCATCGACGCCGATCCTGGTCAATGACCTGGCCGGGGTCATCCTGCGGCTGCTGGCGACCGGCCGCGCCGGCGTGTACCACGTTGGAGGCGCCACCTGCCTCAGCAAGTACGAGTTCGGCCGGCGGGTGGCCGCGGCTTTTGATTTTGACCCGGACCTGATCGCACCGGCTTCGGTCCGGGAGGCGGAGCTCATGGCGCCGCGAGCGCTGAACCTGTGTCTGCAGTGCGACAAGACCGAGTCCGCGCTGGGGGCTCGGCTTCCGACGGTGGACGAGGGCCTGGCCCGGTTCCGAAGACTGCGCCAGGAAGGCTGGGCCCGCCGATTGAAGGAAGCCGTGGCCGAGGCTGCGCCGGCGCCGATGCCGGCGGACCGGGAGGACATGCCTCGATGAACGCCGTCAAGATCGCCGATCGTTGGGTGGGCGATGACCACCCGACCTATTTCATCGCCGACATCTCCGCCAACCACGACGGCGACCTGGAGAGAGCCAAGGAGCTGATCCACCAGGCAGCCGACGCCGGTGCCGACGCCGCCAAGTTCCAGAACTTCCGCGCCGCCAAGATCGTCAGCGACATCGGCTTCCGCAGCCTGGGCGCGCAGCTCTCTCACCAGGCGTCCTGGAAGAAGTCGGTCTTCGAGGTCTACCAGGCGGCCTCGCTGCCGTTCGAATGGACGCCGATCCTGCATGACACCTGCCGGGCCGCCGGCATCCACTACTTCTCGTCGCCGTACGACTTCGAAGCCGTCGACATGCTCGATCCCCTGGTGCCGGCGCACAAGATCGGCTCGGGCGACATCACCTGGATCGAAATGTGCCGGCACATCGCCGGCAAGGGCAAGCCGGTGCTCCTGGCCACCGGCGCCTCGGAGCTGGGCGACGTCGAGCGCGCCGTGCACGCCATTGTCGAGATCAACCCGGACCTGATCCTGATGCAGTGCAACACGAACTACACCGCCAGCCTGGAGAACTTCCGCCACATTCATCTGCGCGTTCTCCAGACCTATGCCGCGCTCTTCCCGCGCCTGGTCCTGGGGCTCTCGGACCACACCCCGGGCCACGCCACGGTGCTCGGCGCCATCGCCCTGGGGGCGCGCGTCGTGGAGAAGCATTTCACCGACGACACGTCGCGCCCGGGTCCCGACCACCCGTTCTCGATGACTCCCTCCACCTGGCGCGTGATGGTCGAGCGGGCGCGCGAGCTGGAGCTGGCGCTGGGATCTTCGGAGAAACGCGTCGCCGAGAACGAAGCCGACACCGTCATCGTCCAGCGTCGCTGTCTGCGAGCGGCTCGCTCGATCCGAGCCGGCGAGTCGCTCGGCCGGGAAGCGATCGATGTGCTGCGCCCGGCCACGCCGGGGGCGATCCCGCCGTATGAGATCGAGGCCGCCATCGGCGCCCATGCCCTGCGCGATATCGCCGCCGGGGAAGCCCTCGACTGGGGCAAGGTGGCGAAATAGTGCGGGTTCTTTTCTTCTCCGACTCCTACGGGCCCCACGATTTCCGCTTCTTGTCGTTTCTGGCGGGGAGCGGGTGGGAGGTGATGTTCCTGCAGCGCCGTGCCGGCCAAGTCGTCGAAAGCCGGCCCCTGCCCGAAGGAGTCACCCTTCTTCCGCCGCTCGACCCCGACCCCGCCCGAAGCCGCCGCCTGGGCGTCACACTGCTCGACGACCTGGTCCGCGTTCTTTCCGAAGCGGAGCCCGACATCGTCCACGCCGGGCCGATCCAGCCGTGCGCGTGGCTGGTCGCGCGCGCCGGCTTCCCGCGTCTGGTCAGCATGTCGTGGGGATCGGATCTGATGCACGATGCCCGGTTCGGCCTTGGCCGATGGCAGGCGGCCGGCGCGCTGCGCCGAACGTCCGTCTTCCTCGGCGATTGCGACGCCGTGCGCCGCCGCGCCGTCGAGCTCGGGATGGATGAGGCCCGCACAGTGGTCTTCCCCTGGGGAGTCGATCTCGATCTGTTCCGCCCTGCGCCGGCGGCCGGCGCCCGCGCCCGGCTGAGTTGGGAAGGGGCCCTGATCTTGCTCTGCCTGCGCTCCTGGGAACCGCGCTACGGGGTTGACACGGTCGTGGAGGCTTTCTTGCGAGCGGCCCGCCGCGAACCGCGTTTGCGCTTGATCCTGGCCGGGGACGGGTCGCTGCGGCCGCACCTGATCGACCGCATCGAGGGCAGCGGCCTCGCCGACCGCGTCTGGCTTCCCGGCTACGTCCCCCACAGCGAGCTGCCGATGCTCTACCAAAGCGCCGACGTCTACCTGAGCGGATCGTTCAGCGACGGCAGCTCGATATCCCTGCTGGAGGCGATGGCTTGCGGCCTCCCGTCGTTCGTCACCGACATCCCCGGCAATCGCGAGTGGGTCGAGCCGGGCCAGACCGGTCGTTGGTTCACACCCGGCGACGTGGAAGGGCTCGCCGGCCTGCTGCGTGAGGCGCCCTCCATGGAGGGCGAGCTCACGATCTACGGCGGTCGTGCCCGCGGGATCGCCGAAGCGCGCGCCGATTGGACTCGCAACGCTCCGCGCCTGCTCGAGGCGTATGCGATGGCGCTCGAAGGCGAGCGAGGCCTCCGATGACTCCGCGCCGTGTGGCGATCGTGCAGGCGCGTATGGGGTCGAGTCGCCTGCCGGGGAAAGTCCTGGCCGATATCCACGGCCGGCCGCTGCTGGCTCGCATGCTCGACCGCCTGGCGCGCGCCGAACAGCTGGATGAAGCAGTGGTGGCCACGACCGTTCTGCCGGAGGACGACCCCGTGGCCGAGCTGTGCCGTGCGCGAGGCACGCGCGCTGTGCGCGGCCACCCGATCGACGTCTTAGACCGTTACCATCAGGCGGCGGAAGCGGCCGGCGCCCAAGTCGTCGTCCGGCTGACCGGCGACTGCCCGCTGATCGACCCTGAGCTCGTCGATCTTTGCGTCCGCACCTACCTCGAGGCCGATCCGCCGGTCGACCTAGTCGTCAACCGCCTGCCGTGGGATCGCTCCTACCCGATCGGGCTCGACACCGAGGTCTTCGGCCGGGAGGCGTTGGAGACGGCCTGGCGCGAGGCGAAAGAACCTCACCAGCGGGAACACGTCGTCCCTTTCCTGTACGAGAACCCCGCCCGTTTCACGATGATCCACCTTGAAACCGACGGGGATTACGGCGCGTATCGCTGGACGGTCGATGAGCCGCAGGACTTGGAGGCGGTGCGCCGGATCTACGCCGGCTTCGGCGGCCGCGATGATTTCGGATGGCGCCAGGTGCTCGAGCTCATGGAGCGCGACCCGGTGCTGGCGGCGATCAACGCCGGAGTGTCCCACAAGACGCACCGGGACTCGGACGAACGAATCGGATGATCATGCCGACCCTGGCGCTGTGCACCGCCGTCAAGCCCTTCACCGATCGGGAGACTGCCCGGCTACAGGAGAACGCGCTGCGGACCTGGCGCGCCCTCGGCGACCAGGTCGAGGTGTTGATCATCGGTGACGAGGCCGGAGCGGCGGAGGCCGCCCGGCGGATCGGCGTACGCCTGGTGCCCGAGGTCGAACGGACCGCGGCCGGAACGCCGCTGATCGGCTCGATCTTCGAACGGGCGCGGGCGGCGAGCGCCTGTCCGATCCTGGCCTACACCAACGCCGACGTCCTGCTGCTGGAGGACTTTCTGCCGGCCGTCGATGCCGTGGCCGCAAGGTTTCCCCGGTTCCTGCTGGTCAGCCGACGCTGGGATCTGCGCTTCGATGAAACGCTTGTCACCGATGGCGATTGGCGTGCCCGCCTCCGCGAGCGACTGGCACAGGAGGGGCGGCGGCACCCGCCCTCAGGCAGCGATGTCTTCGTCTTCCCGCGGGAGTCCTTTTCCGAAGTGCCTGCGCTGGCGGTCGGACGGGCCGGATGGGACAACTGGATGATCTTCGAGGCCCGCCGCCGGCGTTGGCCGGTGGTCGACGCCGGCCAGGCGATGACCGTCATCCATCAGGATCACGACTACCGCCACCTCCCGGGCGGCCAGCCGCACTACCGTCTCCCGGAGACCGAACAAAACATCCGCCAGGCCGGAGGCCGTCGCACGATCCTGACGCTGGCGGATGCCGACTGGACGACAGACGGCAGTGCGCCTCGGCGGCAGCGTCGGTCGGCGCGCAGACTGATGCGGGAGATCGAACTCCTGCCCGTGCTCCGCACGAAATCCTCTATTCTGACGAATGCCCTCTTCGCCGTCTTTCATCCGGTGCAGGCGGCGCGGGTCGTCCTCGGGTGGCTTCAATGGAAGCGCCGTCATCTTCGAGGCCGAGTCCAGCCCGGAGAGGGCCGGTCGTCATGAGACGTGGCCAGAACCCGGCCAAGTTCGTCAGTGAGGTCGCGCAGCCGGCTCGCCTCACGGTGGCCGTGCTGACCTACGCCCCGTTCCTCGGAGGCTTCTTCGCCGAGGCGCTGGACGTGATCCGAGCCTGCCTCGAGAGTCTGTGGCGCACGACGCCGGCGCCGTACGACCTCTTGGTGTTCGACAACGGGAGCTGTCGCGAAGTTGTCGACTACCTGCTCGAGGCGCGCAGCCAGGGCCGCATCCAGCATCTGATGCTGTCGCAGCACAACCTGGGTAAGGGCGGGGCCTGGAATGTGATCTTTCGGGCGGCGCCGGGCGAATTGTTGGCGTACACCGACTGCGATGCATTGTTCTTCGACGGCTGGCTCGAGCGTTCGCTCGAGATCCTGGAAACGTACCCGCGCGTCGGCATGGTCACCGCCCGGCCCTTCCGCACCCCGGAAGCCTTCCTGACGAGCACGGTGGGCTGGGCCGAAGCCGACCCAGAGGTGAGGCTGGAGCGCGGCGCGTTCATCTCCTGGGAAGTTTTCCGCGAATTCGACATGAGTCTTGGCCAGGAAGAGGAAGCGGTCCGGACTCGCTACGCCTCGACGGAGGACCTTCGCCTGACCTATCGCGGCGTCACGGCGCAGGCCGGCGCCTCCCACTATCAGTTCCTCGCCCGCAAGAGCGTGCTGGCCGAATTCGTCCCGTTCGTGATGGACCGTCCGATGGGGCAGGTGCGCCAGCTCGATCAGCGCATGAACGACGCCGGCTATCTGCGCCTGATGACGACCGAGCCGCTGATGATGAATATGAGCAACAGCACCCGCCCTGTCCCGCCACCCGGCCGCCGCCGGGCGCGGCGGCCGGTCGGACTGGGGCGACGCCTGGCCGATCTCGCTCCGGTACGGCGTGTGCTCATGGCGCTGCACGACGCCGTGTTCCGCCTGTACTTCGGCGCCGGGGGCAGTCGATGAACGGCGCCGCACCGACCCTCTTCGTCAGCGCCGATCACGGCCTGGCCCTGGTCTACTTTCTGCAGAGCGACGTTGTGCCGACCCTGATTGAGGCCGGCCACAAGGTCGTGCTGTTGACGGACGACGCCTTACGCGATCGAATCACCAGCGAATTCGGCCGCCCGGGGTTGGAGGTCGAAGGATTGCGCCTCGACCGCGCCCGGCGCTACAGCGAGACGGTCCGAGGCGAGCGGCAATGGTGGCTGACCTTCTTTCGGCGTGTCGGGGCGTCACGCCGGATCAACACCGAGGCGATGGACTCCTACGTCGATCAGGTGGCCGTCGAGGAATCCAACCGCCGCCGCCTGTGGATGCCGCTGGCCTGGCTGCTCATCGCCGGCCTGCGGCGATCGCGCCGGCTGCGCCGTCGGCTCCTCGACGCCCAGCGGCCCTATACACCGATGCTCTACGGCGACCTCTTCGACAAGCACGCGCCGTCGTTGGTGGTCGCCAGCACGCCGGGCTGGCGGCTCGATCGCTATCTGCTGCGTGAGGCGGCGCAGCGCGGCGTGCGCACCGCTGCGGTCGTCGTCGGTTGGGACAACCCGAGCAGCTACAGCCTTCCCGGCGCGCCGGTGGAACAGATGACCTGCTGGTCGCAGATTCAGAAGCAGGAGTTGGTCGAGGGATCGGACTGGGCGCCGGAGCGGGTGCATGTCGGCGGCATCCCTTCGTACGACGGATACTTCCGCCGCCAGTGGGCCATGCCGCGTGAAGCCTACTTCCGCCTCCACGGGCTCGACCCGGCGCGGCGGCTGATCGCCTATGCCTGCAGCTTCATCAGCTTTGCCCCGAATTGGCCCAACGTGGAAGCGCTGGCGCGGCTCGTGGCCGAGGACCGGTTGGCCGAACCGTGTCAATTGCTGGTTCGGCTGCACCCCAACCATTTCCTCGACGTGCACCTGTTTCGGGCAGAGCGCGAGCGGATCCGCCGCCTGGGCCGCGAGCATCCATGGGTCCACGTCGTCGAGCCGGTCCCGCTGGGCGGCGAGCTCGGCTACTACTCGGGAGAAGATATGCCCGAGAAGACATCGATGATGACTCACGCCGATGTCTTCGTGACGGTGTACTCCACGATGGTCGTCGAGGCCGCCATCCATGACCGCCCGATCGTCAGCCTGTGCCTGGACACTCCCCAAGGCTGGAACACCCCGCGCAAGTATTCACTCCCGCTCAGCCGGATCGGAGGCTGGCCGACGCATCGTCGCTTTCGGGAGGCGGGTGCCGGAGGCGTGGCCGAGAGCGTCGATCAGTTGCTCGATTTTCTCAACGCTGCCTTGGCCGATCCCGCTCGGGAGCACGCCGCGCGCCTGGCGTTCGTCGAGCGCGAGGTGACCTTCACCGACGGCAGCGCCGGGCGCCGGACGGGCGAGTTTCTGCAACGGCTGGCGGAGGGGAACTGAGTGCGTTTCTTGATTGCCGGACTCGGTTCGATCGGACGAAGACACTTGCGGAATCTCGTGGCTCTCGGGGAGCGCGACATCGTGCTCTTCCGGACCGGACTGAGCACCATGCCGGACGAGGAGCTCGAAGGTTTCCCGACCGAAAGGAACCTGGAGCAGGCCCTCGGTCGTTCGCCGGATGCGGTCATCATCGCCAATCCAACGGCGCTCCACCTCGATGTGGCGATTCCTGCGGCGCGGGCAGGTTGCCACGTGCTTCTGGAGAAACCGGTATCCGGGACGCTCGACCGGACCGAGGAGCTGCGCCAGGCCGCCCGCTCCGGCAAGGGTCGGATCCTGGTAGGGTACCAATACCGCTTTCATCCCGGGCTGCAGGCCGTCAAGGCCTGGCTCGAGGCAGATGCCGTCGGGCGAGTCCTGACTGCCGCCGCCGAGTATCGGGACCACCTTCCGGCCTGGCATCCCTGGGAGGACTTCCGCCGGAGCTACAGCGCCCGTGCCGACCTCGGCGGGGGAGTCATCCTGACGCTTTCCCATCCGGTGGATACGCTCGAGTGGCTTCTCGGCCCCGGAAGGGTGGCTTGGGCGTGGAGCGCCGGAATCCCCGAGCTCGAACTCGAAACGGATGCCGTCGCCGTGATCGTCGAGGAGCTGTCGTCCGGGGTCAGCGGCGTCATCCAGCTGGCCTACGTGAGTCGGCCTCGCCTCCACCGGATCGAAGTGACCGGCACCGGCGGTGGCATTCGGTGGAGCGAGCATGACGGAGTCGCTCATCTTGCACGATGGAGCACCGAGGCGGAGGAAAGGGCCGAGCCACCAGCCGGGTTCGAACGCAACGACATGTTCCTGGCCGAGTTGAAGCACTTCCTCAACGTCTGTCGAGGCGAGGAATCGCCGATCTGTTCCCTCGAGGATGGCTTGCAGACTTTGAAGCTGCTCGTCGGCGCCCGGGCTCTCGCGGCGGCGAACCACACGAAGGAGCCGGCCTCGGCCTCCGGGAAGGGCAGCCCGGGCGGCACCTTGGGCGGCCGAGCCGCCGGCGAAGGAGATCCGCGCCATGGCTGACCGAGCAACTCGTCTGGTGGAAGGGATTGGCCGATGAGCTTCGAGTCATTTCGCCTTGAACAGAGAACGGCTATCGTCACCGGCGGCGCCGGCCTGCTCGGCCGCGAGTTCGCCCGGACGCTGGCGGAGGCCGGCGCGATCGTCGCCGTCGCCGACCGTGACGGCAGCGCGGCGCAGGCGGCCGCCGACGAATTGAAGGGCGTCGGCGGGCACGTGACGGCCTGCGAGACCGATGTCACCTCCGCCGCCTCGCTCCACGATCTCGTCGGCCGCCTCCTGCGCGAAACCGGCCGGATCGATATCCTGGTCAACTCGGCCGCTCTCGACCCCAAGTTCGACAGCGAGCAGGCTGGGCAGCACACCCAGGACTTCGAGACCTTTCCCCTCGAGGCTTGGAACCAGGCGCTTAAGGTGAATCTGACCGGGTCGTTTCTGGCGTCTCAGGCGGTGGCCGGGGCGATGCGCCAGCAGGGCAGCGGGTCGATCGTCAATATTTGTTCCACCTATGGCCTGGTCGGCCCGGACCAGCGCATCTACCAGCGGGCGGGTCAGCCGCCGCGCTACAAGCCGGTATCCTACTCGGTCACCAAGGCCGGCCTCCTCGGCCTGACGCGCTACCTGGCCGCCTACTTCGCCGGAACGAATATTCGCGTCAATGCTCTGACGCCGGGCGGGGTTTTCCACGATCACGACGACGAGTTCGTGCGCGCCTACTCGGCCCGTACCGTCCTCGGCCGAATGGCGCGTAAGGACGAAATGAACGGCGCCCTGCTGTTTCTCGCCTCGGACGCCTCGTCCTACATGACCGGCGCCAACCTGGTGGTGGATGGAGGCTGGACGGCATGGTAGCCCCGCGGCCC
>CAZMVJ010000031.1:0-2705 GCA_964569445.1 uncultured Anaerolineaceae bacterium
GGCCCGCCGATCTGGACGCGGCTGCCGCCCAGGGCGGAGATGAGAAACCCGGCGATGACGGCGGTGTAGAGTCCCATCGCCGGGGGCGAGAGGCCGGCGTCGCGGGCTTGGTTGATCGCCCGCACCAGGTCGAACAACGCTGCCAGCGCCGATGGCGTGTTGAAATCGTCTTCCATCGCATCGATGAAACGCGGCCGGGCAGCGTCTGCCTCGCTGGTCAGCGCCTGACCGGCCGCCGCCGTCGCGTCGTCCCGGGGACGTGCTGGGCGCAGCCCGCTGCGCAGCCGCTCGAGCGCGGCCTGTGCCTGTCCGGCCACCTCGTCAGTGTAGGTCAGCGGCCCGCGATAATGCGAGTTCAGCACCATCAGCCGGAAGGCGTCCGCCTCGTGCTCGGCCAGGAAAGCCTCCACCGTCACCAGGTTGCCCAACGACTTCGACATCTTCTCGCCCTTGAGCTGCAGCATGCCGTTGTGCACCCAGTAACGGGCGAACGGCTTGCCGGTGAGGCTCTCCGTCTGGGCGATCTCGTTCTCATGGTGCGGGAAAACCAAATCGTTGCCGCCCCCGTGCAAGTCGATCTGCTCACCCAGATAGCGCAGGTTCATCGCCGAGCATTCGATGTGCCACCCGGGCCGGCCCGCGCCCCAAGGGCTGGGCCAGGACGGCTCGCCCGGTTTGGCCGCCTTCCAAAGAGCGAAGTCGGCCGGGTCTTCTTTCCGCTCGTCGATGTCGAGGCGCGTCCCGGCGCGCATGTCCTCCAGCCGCCGCCCCGAAAGCCGACCGTAATCGTGCGCCCGCGAAACCCGGAAGTAGACGTCGCCCTCGACCGGGTAGGCATAGCCCGCCGCGATCAGGCGTTCGATCATCTCGATGATCGTCGGGATCTCCTGGGAGGCCTGGGGCCGCATCGACGGCATCTCGACGTTCAGGTCCTGCAGGTGGCGTTCGAAGGCGCGCTGGTGCTGCCGGGCGAGTTCCTCCGGCGCGACACCCAGCTCGGCCGCCCGTCGGATGATCTTGTCCTCGACGTCGGTGTAGTTCATGACGTGCTGAACCTGATAACCGCGGTACTCGAGGAATCGCCGGATCACGTCGAACACCACCGTCGACATGGCGTGGCCGATGTGCGCCTGGGCGTAGACCGTCGGGCCGCACACGTACATTTTCACCCGGCCCGGCTCGAGGGGCTCGAACGGTTCGGTCTTGCGACTTAACGTGTTGTAGAGGCGCAGCGCCACGGCGTCGATCCTAGGAGGCCTCGGGGCGGGCGAAGATCATTCGCCCGGCGGCCGTCTGCAGCACCTTGGTGACCACCACCGGCACGCTGCGATCGATGAGGGGTCGGCCGTCCTCGACGACGACCATCGTCCCGTCATCCAGGTAACCGACCCCCTGGCCGGTTTCCTTCCCTTCCTGGATCACCCGCACTTCCAGGGATTCGCCCGGGATGTAGATCGCCTTGACGGCGTTGGCCAGTTCGTTGATGTTCAGAACGGTCACCCCCTGCAGCTCGGCCACTCGATTCAAGTTGTAATCGTTGGTCAGGATCGGCGCCCGCAGCTGCCGGGCCAGGATGACCAGTTTGTCGTCGACGTTGCGCACGCCCTCGACGTCCAGATCGGAAATGCGGAAGGCGATGGTGTTGTCCTTCTGCAGCCGGTTGAGGATATCCAGGCCGCGCCGTCCGCGCTGGCGCCGCAGGCCGTCCCCCGAGTCGGCGATGTGCTGCAACTCGTTCAACACGAACGACGGCACGACCATCGCGCCCGGCAGGAAGCCGGTGCGCGCCACATCGGCGATGCGGCCGTCGATGATCACGCTGGTGTCGAGCAGCACCGAGCGCCCGGTATCCGGCGATCCTCCGGACGACTCGGCCGGGCCGGTGCGCGCCCGCACCAACCCGAAGACGTCGTTCTGGCGCAGCACGAACACCGCCGCCCCCAAGTAGGCGAAGACCAACGCGCCGACGAAAGGCAGAATCGATCCGAAGGGCGACGGGAGCAGCGACATCGGGAAGGCGATCAGCGCCGCCACGACCAGACCGACGACCAGGCCGATCATCGCCGCCAGCAGCGTCTGCACCGAAGTCTGGCGCACACGGGCACGCAACAGGCGCAGCGGGCGCGTTGTCAGGAAGGGCGTGACCACCAGGCCCGTCAGCGCGCCGACCATGGCGAAGACGCTGGCCCAGATCTGAGCCGGCCCGTTCGCCAGGCGACTCAGGTAGACGCCCAGGTAGATTCCTGCGATGGAGAAGACCAGCATCCCGGCGAGACGGACGAAGAACTCGACGCTCATCGCGACCTCACAAAGCAAAGTGGGGTGATCGCCTGGTCTCGGCGGTCACCCCAAGGGAGGGCCCCGTGTGGGAAGGGCGCTCACAACTTGCCCCTCCCGTCCGGCCCAACTACTACAAGAGATGATGTCAGATAAGACCAGGTCGGCTGGGTTGAATGATGGATGACGCCCAGCCGCTTGCGCTTATGTTATCACAATCCGGGTGCCCGGGTCAACGCCACGCTCTGCTCGGAACCCGGACTTGTCCGCCGCGACAGAAAGGCACCGGCCCGGGAGACGACTCCCGGGCCGGGTGGATTCCTACGAGGCAAACGCTTGCCTCAGGGCAGGGTCCCAACGATATCGAAGGTCTGCAAGATGTGGTCGGCCGCGTCGAGGTCCGCCTGGCTGACGATCTGGATCTCGAC
>CAZMVJ010000031.1:2805-12346 GCA_964569445.1 uncultured Anaerolineaceae bacterium
AACCGGAGCACTTCAATCGCCAGCTTGTCGGAGGGAACGTGGCTTCGCAGCACATCGCAGTAATCCGCCATCGTGCCGTCGCTCCCGACATACAGGCCCTCGAGCGCCGTGATGATGTCGCCTCCCTGAACCCCGGCCTCATCCGCCGGCGAGCCCGACGTCACCGCCGAAACCCACACACCGAAGAGCGACCCGTCGTCGCTCATGACGACTTCGCCGTTGACGCCGATGGAGTCGACGTCCTTGCCGTCGCGGAGTTGTTCCACCACCGGTTGGGCTTCATCCCGGGAGATCGCCCACGCCTGACGGGTATCGGCCTGTCCGGCGTAGTGGATTCCGACGACCTTGCCATCCTCGGTGATGACCGGTCCACCGGAGTTGCCTGGATTGGTGTCGGCCGTATGCTCAATCACGTAATCGTCCGACGCCCAGCGTGTCTCGCCGTTGGCTTGCGCCTTGGCGACGATGCCCTCCAACAGGGTGTACTCAGGATCGCCCAGCGGGAACCCGGCGACATAGATCGGCAGGCCGGTTCCGATCTCACCGTCAAACCACTCCAGGTACGGGAAGCCATCGCCTTCGATGTCGATCACCGCCAAATCCGAACATTCGGAAACGCCCAAGATCGTGGCGTTCCTCGCTTGGGATTCCCCTGCGACGTAGACCTTGAGCAGGGCGGCCCCGGTCACAACGTGATTGTTGGTGACGGCGATACCGGAGGGGTCAATGATGAAGCCCGAGCCGCGCCCGGCGGCATTGCTGACCTGACCGACCTCAGGATCGATGAAGGTCCCCTGGGCTTCGATTTGGATCGTCGCCGATTGGACGCCGTCCAGCGATGAGACCGCTTCTCCGCCGGCCGGCGCCTCACCGGTTGTGCCGCCGGTTCCACCCGTCGGGCCGCAGGCCAACGTCGTTGCGAATAAGGTCACCGTGACGAGCGAAAGATAGGCCAGCGGTGATGGGCGAAACTTCATAGGGGACCTCCTAGTCCATGGAGCCCAATTGGGCCAAGATAGGGCGCAGTATAGGAGCATTCCAGCGATCGCACAAGGTTGGTCTTGCAGGCGTACGGCCGCCTGCTTATATTCGACGCTGCCCGCGGCGCGATACAATCCGTCGGTCATGGATGCCCGTCCCCCGCACATCTTGGTCACCAACGACGATGGCGTGTCGGCGCCCGGGCTTCTCGCGTTGGCACGCGCCCTCCGTGCAATTGGCTCGGTCACCGTGCTCGCTCCCGACCGCAACTGGTCGGCCTCCGGCCACGTCAAGACGATGCACCGTCCCTTGCGGGTTTGGCCCACCGAGATCGGCCCCGATTTCCCGGCCCTGACGACCGACGGCGCTCCGTCCGACTGTGTCGCCCTGGCGATCCTCGGACTGGTCGAGCCGGCCGTGGACGTGGTCGTTTCGGGGATCAACCCGCATGCCAACCTCGGCCATGACGTCACCTACAGCGGCACCGTCACGGCTGCCATGGAAGCCGCCATCGCTGGGCTGCCCGGAATGGCCGTCTCCCTGGACTCCCCGGAAGGTCATCCCGGACCGCTCGACTACTCCGCCGCGGCGACGGTCGCCGCGCGGCTGATTCGTCAGATCCTGGCGCACGGGCTGCCGCGCGGGATCCTGCTCAACCTCAATGTCCCCTATGGTCCGCTGGAGAGCCTGCGCGGCCTGGCCGTCACTCGGCAGGGGCTGCGCCTCTACCGCGACGCGCTCGTCCGCCGTCAGGACCCTCGCGGACGGCCCTACTACTGGATCGGGGGAGATGTTCCGAGCGGCGTAGCCGATCCCGGCACCGATTTCGGCGCCCTGGCCTCCGGCTACGTCTCGCTGACGCCGCTTCAGCTCGATCTGACGGCCCACGATCGACTTGCCGAAATCGAGAGCTGGGGTTTGCGGCTCGATGGAGACGGGGCAAAAGCCTAGAGGGGGTTGAACGGCGGTCGCCGTTGCAAACTACTAGGCCGCGACCCCCTCGATGATCCGCTCGAGGCGCACCGCCGCCACTTTGTACTCCGGGATCTTGGCGACGGGATCGACGGCATCGATCGTCAGCAGATTGGCGGCCGCCTCGGCATAGTGGAAGGTCATGAAGACGGTTCCCTGCGGTGAACGGGTGGTGACCTTCGCCCGCGCCCGCACCGCCCCGCGCCGCGAGCGCACCTCGATCATCTCTCCGTCTTCGATCCCCAGCGCCGCCGCATCGTCCGGGTGGATCTCGACTTCCGCTTCGGGAGCCAGCCAATCGAGGCCGGCCGATCGCCGCGAGAGGGTGCCGCCGTGCCAATGATAGAGGATGCGGCCCGTCGAAAGCAGGAGCGGGTAAGCGTCGTCGGTCGCCTCCGCCGGAGGCCGGTATTCGACCGGCGAGAAAAGGCCCAGACCACGCGTGAAACGTTCGGCATGCAGGATGGGCGTCCCGGGATGGTCGAGGGTCGGGCAGGGCCACTGCAGGCCGGCCCCTTCCAGGCGCGCGTAATCCATCCCGGCGTAGCTCGGCGTCAGAGTCCTCATCTCGTCGAAGATCGCCGACGGCTCGCGGTAGCGCCATGATGCGCCGAGCAGCCCCGCCAGGTCCTGCAAGATCGACCAATCCTGCCGCGCCTCTCCCGGTGCGGGGAGGGCCGGACGCACCAACTGCACACGACGTTCCGTATTCGTGAAGGTCCCGGCCTTCTCGGCGAAACTGACGCCCGGCAGCACCACATCGGCCATCCGGGCTGTTTCATTCGGGAAGATGTCCTGCACGACCAGCAAATCCAGGGCCTGCAGCGCCTGCTCGACGTGATGCAGGTTCGGGTCGGAGAGCATCGGGTTCTCGCCAAGGATGAACAGACCTCGGATGCGGCCATCCAGAGCGCCATCCATGATCTCGGTGACGGTCAGTCCCGGCTTGGGGCTCAGTCGGTCAACGGGAATCCCCCAACCGGCGGCGAACTTGGCGCGCACGTCTTCGGAGGCCACCGGTTGGTAGGCGGGGAAGACATTGGGCAGCCCGCCCATATCGCAGGCGCCCTGGACGTTGTTCTGCCCCCGCAGCGGATTCAGTCCCGTCCCGGGACGTCCGATGTGCCCGCACAGGAGAGCCAGATTGGAGAGCGCCATCACGTTGTCGGTGCCGGTGGTGTGTTGGGTGACGCCCATCGCCCAGAAGATAGATGCGGCCGGGGCGGTGGCGTAGGCGCGCGCCGCCGCACGGATCAACTGCGCCGGCACCCCGGAGACGGCTTCGGCCCGCTCGGGGGTCCATTCCGTCACCGCTGTTCTCAATGCGGCGATCCCTTCGGTGCGGGTCTCAACGAAGGCGCGGTTTTCCAGTCCTTCGGCGAGGATGACGTGGGCCAACGCATTGAGCACGGCGACATCGGAGCCCGGCCGCGGCCGCAGGTGCAGGTCGGCGAACTGGGCCAGCTCGATGCCGCGCGGATCGATCAGGATCAGGCGCGCCCCGTGCTGCCGCACGGCGGCCTTCATGCGCAGGGAGATGATCGGATGGGCTTCGGTGGTGTTGCTGCCGACGACCAGCAGTACGTCGGCCTCGACAATGTCGCCGATGCTGTTGGTCATCGCCCCCGACCCCAGCGTGGTGGCCAGACCGGCCACGCTGCTGGCGTGTCAGAGACGGGCGCAGTGATCGACGTTGTTGGTCCCGATGACGCCGCGCGCCAGCTTCTGGACCAGGTAGTTCTCCTCGTTGGTGCACTTGGCCGAGGTCAGAAACGCCAGGCTGTCGGGGCCGGACTCCTGGCGCAGGGCCAGCATCCGGCCGGCCACGTGGCCCAGCGCCGCCTCCCAACTCACCGGCACGCCAGGCTCGTTCCGGCCCGGGCGCATCAACGGCTGCCGCAGGCGATCCGGTGCGTGCACGAAATCGTAGCCGAAGCGTCCCTTGACGCACAGTTGGCCGCGGTTGACCGGGCTGTCGAAGCGCCCGGCCACCCGGTAAACGACTTCCTGACGCACGTGCAAGTCGATCTGGCAGCCGACACCGCAGTAAGGACACGTCGTGGCGACGGTGCGCTCAGCCTGCAACATCCTCGTCTCCCATCCCTCGCCGCCCCGCTCGCCGTGGCGCTCGCGTCTGCTGGAAGATCGCCTCCGGCGCAACCCCCTGTTCGAGCAGGTATTCTCGCTTCCCTTTCAGCGCGCCGGTCGGACAGACGCCCACGCATTGCCCGCAGAAAACGCACGACGTCTGCGGCATCGCCTTGTCGAAGAAAGTGCCGATCGACGTGTGGAAACCCCGGCCGGTGAAATTGAGCGCAAAGGTGTACTGGGCATCCTCGGCGCAGACCTGCACGCAGCGCCAGCACAGCACGCACTTGGCGTAGTCCCGGATGTACATCGGGTTGTCGTCGAGCAGCGGCGGCTGCCGGGTCTCGCCGCCGGCGAAGCGCTCCGGCCGCGCCCCGACCTGCTCCATCATCTGGCGGACCTCCGGGGCCTCGGACAGGTCGACGGTCGACGCCAGCATCTCGAGAATCGTCCGCCGCGCCCGCAGCACGTTTTCCGAGCGCGTCTGGATGGCGGAACTGTCGCGCGGCACGCTGACGCACGCCGCCTGGAGGCCGCGCGCCCCTTCCGTCTCGACCACGCACAGACGGCACAGCCCGTTGGAAGTCGTGTGCTCGAAGTAGCACAGCACGGGAATCTCGATGCCCGCCGACCGGGCCGCCTCCAGAATCGTGGTCCCCGCCGGGACCGTCACCGGCTGGCCGTCGATGGTCAGGTGCAGGTCATCGGGCATGATCCACCGTCCTGCCTTCCGCCGGCAGCGGCTGGTCCCAGTCGGCGGGCGCGCCCAGCCGTTCCGGGTGGGCGTAGACCCGCATCGAATCGCGGCGGACGTATCCGACCAGGGTCACGTTCCAGGCCTCGGCCATCGCCACCGAGAGCGAGGTGGGCGAGTTACGCGAGGCGATGATCGGGCAGCCCATCAAGGCGCCTTTGCGCAGCATCTCGGAGGAGACGCGACCGGTGGCCAGCAGCGCACGACCGCGCGTCTCGATGCCGCGCTGCAGGCACTCGCCGGTCAGCTTGTCGATGGTGTTGTGGCGGCCGACGTCCTCGACCCGCGCCAGCAACTGCTCCCCATCCGACACCCCGGCGGCGTGCACCCCGCGTGTGCGCGCGTGCAGGCTGCCGGGAAAATGAAGCTGATTGAGCTGTTCCACGAGTTGGGCCGGCGAAAGACGGAGATCCTCCGTCAGCGGCGGCAACGCCCGGGCCGGGTCGTCGAAGGTCACCCCGCCGCCGCAGCCCGACGTAACGATGGTCCGCGCCGGCGGCTCGATCGGATGGCGCAGCCACAAGTCGACACAACATCCGTCCCGGCTGACGTGCGTCAGGACGATTTCGTCCAGACTCTCCAACCGTCCTTCGTTTTTCAGCAGGCCGAGCGCCAGGGCCACTTGATCGCGTGGCGTGCACATGATCGTCGCCAGCTCGCGGCCGTTGGTGTAGATCGTGACCAGGGCCTCCTCGATGACCTCGGCCTCGACCGGTTCCCACCGGCCGCGAAACTCCACCCAGCGTGCGCCGACGGCTCCGCCGCCCGATCCGTTCATTCCGGCGGCCGTCCATCGAGCATCAGCTCCGGCCAGCGTTCGACGGCCGAGAGGATCGCCGATCCGGCGGTCATCCCCAGACCGCACAGGGAGGCGTTCGTCATGGTGAAGCCCACGTCCTCCAGCGTGCGGATGTCCTCCGGCCGGGCCACCCCGGCAGCGATCCGATCGACCAGCTCCAGCTGTCGTTGCGTTCCGAGTTGGCACGGGAAACACTTGCCGCACGACTCGTGCGCGAAGAAGCGCGCCAGGCTCTGCAATGTCTCGCGCAGATCATGCTCGTCGTTGAACGCGGCCACCACGCCCGAGCCCAGCGACAGCCCGGCCTGGCGCAGACCTTCGAAACTCATCGGAAGGTCGAGCTGCTCCGGGCCGGCGAAGGCTCCGGCGGCCCCTCCGAGCAGAACCGCCTGCAGCCGGCCGCGGACACCGCCGGCCAGCTCGAGCAACCGGCCGAGCGTCGTGCCGTAAGGCACTTCCACGACACCCGGCTCGGCGACGTCGCCGGAAATGCAGAAGAGTTTGGAGCCGGGAGAGTCTTTCGTCCCGACGGCGCGGTAGGCATCGGCTCCGTGGGCGATGATCCACGCCGCCGCCGCCAGGGTCTCGACGTTGTTGATCGCCGTCGGCGCCCCGAACAGCCCGTAGGTGGTCGGGTACGGCGGCTTGAGGCGCGGGAAACCGCGTTTGCCCTCGATCGATTCGAACAGGGCCGTCTCTTCACCACAGATGTAGGCGCCGGCGCCTGAACGGAGCTCGATCTCGAAGTCGAATCCGCTCCCCAGGATTCCCCGCCCGAGAGTACCGCCGGACCGGGCGGCGGCGATCGCTCGCTCCAAGATGGCCTGCGCCCGGGGATACTCGCCTCGCACATAGAGGAAACCGCGGCGCGCCCCGACGGCGTACCCGGCCAGGGTTATCCCTTCCAGGACCGAGAGAGGGTCGCCTTCCAGCAGGACGCGGTCTTTGAAGGTGCCGGGCTCGGATTCGTCGGCGTTGCATACGATGTAGCGCTCCTCGCCCGATGCGGCCGCCGTCATCTCCCATTTCGAGCCGGTCGGGAAGGCTGCCCCGCCTCGACCGACCAGGCCGGCGCGCTTGATTTCGGCGACGACCTCCGCCGGGCTCATCTGGCCTACCGCCCGGCGTAGTGCCGCGTAGCCCCCGCTGTTGAGATAGGCCGGGAGGTCGTCCGGCGCCTGCCGGCCGATCCGTCCGGACAACCAGCGCGGCTCACCCCCGACTCGGCCAAGCGGAGCCGCCGACGGCGAATCGATCCATCGTCCGGGATCGGCGACGTCGATCTCGGCCACCGGCACGTCGCCAACCAGCGCCGCCGGCGCCATGTCGCACAGCCCAAGGCAGGGCACTTCCTCGATCATCCAAGTTCCGTCGGCCGACACCTCGCCGGGTCGAAGACGCAGATGCTGGCCGGCTGCCGTCAGCGCGGCTTCGCCCTGGAGGCGCGAGCACAAGGTGCTGGTGCAGACCCGTACGATACGACGCCCCGCCGGCTGGGCGTAAAGCATGGTGTAGAACTCGAGGACGCCGTAAATGTCTGCCAGAGGGACCCGCAAGGCGCGGCCGATCGCCTCCGCCACAGGCTCCGGAACGTGGCCGTAGATGCGTTGAGCATCGAACAAGGTGGGAAGCAGTTGGGCCCGGCCTCCCGGCGCTCGGTCGAAGAGGATAGGGTCGAGCAGCGTGAGATCGGGCGATTCGGGTGGTCGGTTCATCGCCGGGCCTGGTCGAGACTACGTGAGGGGCTCATCCCTGCAGGATTATTATAGTCGGCGTTACCAAAAAGCCTGTGTGACAGGCGGCACACATCCTCGGGGCGGGTCTTCGCAACTTCACCAAGGATGAGCTGTCCTTGGGAGAGGTTGTCTCCTTGCCCGGGTTCCCTTCGACTGGCCGTCTATGGGGTCCCTCGGGCTGATTGACCATCCCTTCCCTTCCGCTATACAATGGCGCCCATGCCTCTCCAACCCGGGTCGATCCTCGCCGGTCGCTATCGCATCGAAGACAAGCTCGGCCGCGGTGGGATGGGCGCAGTCTACTTGGCCTATGACCAGACTCTGAATATGCGGGTGGCGGTCAAGGAAAACCTCAACGCCAACCCCGAGGCCGAGAGGCAGTTCAAGAAGGAAGCCGAACTCCTCGCCAAGCTGCGCCATCCTAACCTCCCGCGCGTCACTGACCACTTCATCTTGCAGGACCAGCAGTATCTGGTGATGGACTATGTCGAGGGCATCGATCTACATGCGTGGGCGGTGCAGAAGCCTCCGACGGTGGACGAAGTCCTGCGCTGGGCCAAGGACCTCGGCGGTGCCCTGGACTACCTGCACACGCGGCCCTCTCCCATCATCCACCGGGACATCAAACCCTCCAACGTCAAGGTCGAGCCGGACGGCAAGCTTTTCCTGGTCGACTTCGGCATCGCCAAAATCTTCGCGCACGACCAGGTCGCGACGACCACCGGCGCCCGCGGCCTGACTCCCGGCTATTCCCCGCCCGAGCAGTACGGCGGCGCCCGGACCGACGCACGCAGCGATCAATACGCTTTGGCGGCGACGCTCTATTCGCTGATGACCCACCAGTCACCGCCCGACAGCATCGAACGGATGCTCAACAAGGAGCATCTTAAGCCGGCCAGCTCGATCAACCCGGGCGTCCCGCCGCATGTCGATGCCGCGCTCGAGCGGGCGATGGCGGTCGATATGGAAGACCGCTTCCCCGACATCCCCACCTTCGTGGCCGCCCTGAGCGGGGACCTGGCGATGGAGACGATCCGGGGGCCGGCGGCGCTCGCCGCCGCCGCACGCGCCGCCCCGACGGCGAGGCCGCGGCGCGGCAACACAGGGCTGCTGCTGGCTCTTGGCGGAGCCGCGCTGCTGGGCCTGCTACTCCTGGGAGGCGGCGGGGCGCTGGCCTTGGGCGCTTTCGGTCCATCAGATGCGACCCTTCCCGCCACGCAGCTCGCCGTCGTCGTGGAAATCACCTCCACGCCCGAACCGACCCTGCCCGGACCTGCTAGCACTCCTACACCGTTGCCGACGGTGGAGCCCTCCGTCACGCCCACCCTCGAGAAATTGCTCGGCGGCGGCGGCCGAATTGTCTTCGCCAGCAATCGCTCCGACCGGCGCTTCTTTCAGCTTTGGACGATGAACCCGGACGGCACCGACCCTTTCCGGCTGACCGACGGTCCTGAGAACAAGTCCAATCCCCGCTGGTCCCCCGACGGGCGCCGCATCCTTTACACCAAGCCGGGCGGCGTCGACTCCATCGGCAACGACCTGGGACTCGACCTGTTTGTCATGAATGCCGACGGCTCCGGCGTGCAGAATATCACCCAGAGCGCAGGCGACGACACGTTCGGGCGCTGGGCGCCGAACACCCAATCGATTGCCTTCACCAGCACCCGCGGCGAGGCCGCCGGCTTGATCTACGTCATGCCGATCAGCTGCCCACCTGGCGGCGAACCTTGTGTCCCGGGCGAGGCCCAGCGGATTACGATGACGGCGCCCTACTATGCGCCCGAATCCAACGCCGCCTGGTCTCCCGACGGCGGCCAACTGGCGGTGATCGCCCGGATTCTGGGCGCGCCTGGCCGCATCTACATCGGCGGCCCCGGCGGCGGCGGAACCCGCTTCGACCGCGCCGACCGCCTCATCGGGCCAGACGATCTGGATTGGTCATCTTTGGGCACCCTCTTGGTCTTCACCTGGGCGCAGCCCGGCAGCAACGAGATCTACGTCGTCCCGATCGACAACCCCCGCGGCTGGGTCAAACTGACGAGTACCGCCGGAAACAAGGAACCCACCTTCTCTCCCAACAGCGAATACATCGTCTTCACTTCGACGCGCAACCAGAATGCCGAGATCTACCGCATGACGGCCGCCGGCGCCGATCAGGTCAATCTCACCAACGACCCGGGACAGGATCAACAAGCCGACTGGCAATCTTAT
>CAZMVJ010000031.1:12446-18482 GCA_964569445.1 uncultured Anaerolineaceae bacterium
CCTCACCGCTCCCGAGCCGGCCCCGATCGTGGAGGTCGTCGTTACGGCGGTCCCGTCCGCCACCAGCCCGCCGGCCACGATGGCGGTCGTTACCCCGGAAGTGACGCCGAGTCCTCCGGTGGTCCATACTCTCTTCCCCGGTGAGCCGCCTCCCCCGGCCAGGTTCATGACGGATCGTTCCTCGGCCGTGCTGGCCGGCGAGCACCGCAGTATCGCCGACGACTTCAACAACGGCCTGTTCGAGCGCCCCTTCACCTCCCTGGCTATGGACTACAAGGGCTTCCTCGACCTGACCCGAGGCGAAATCGCCTCAGCCGGTCTGTGGGTCTACGTCACGCTCTCCCTGGAAGGACAACCGTCGGCGGCGGAGCCGGCCTCGTATGGGGTGGAGATCGACCTCGATCTGGATGGCCGCGGCGACTGGCTCATCGTCGGCGCCGCGCCTCCGACCACGACCTGGACGACCGACGGAGTGCGCGCCTATCAAGACACCAACAACGATGTCGGCGCGCAGGTTCCTGTCCGGTCGGATCCTCCGGCCGGCACCGGGAACGGTTATGAGTCGCTCGCCTTCGATCAGGGGATCGGCCCGGATCCGGACGCGGCCTGGATCCGCCTCTCGCCCTCCAACCCGAACCAGGTCCAGATCGCCTTCAAGCCGGGACTGATCGGCGGGGACAACGAGTTCTTATGGTGGGGATGGGCCTTCGCCGATCCTCAGCCGGCCTGGCAGGACTATCAGGATCACTTCACGCTTCTGCAGGCCGGATCCCCGCTGAGCGAGAGTCCGCAATATCCGATCAAGGACCTGTCGCTGATCGACAGCACGTGCCGCTGGGGTTTCGACTTCAATCCGGTCGGCACCGAGCCCGGCGTCTGCCCCGTCCCGCCTACGCCGACCCCGATGTTGACGAGGACGCCGACCGTCACGCCTTCCCCAACCTTCGCCGGCCCCTTCTAAGTAGAAGAAACCGTAGGGGCGAAGCAGTGCTTCGCCCCTACCCGCTCATCCACCCGTATCCCTCAACGCACAACGGTGATCGTCACTTCGCCCGAGTCGGCCCAGTTGCCGGCGGCGTCGTAGGCGCGAGCGCGGACGATATGCTCCCCGTCTTTTCCCAGCGGCCAATGGACCGACCAGGGCGGATCGTCGCGCGTCAGCACCGGTCGATCGTCGACGAAGATGACCACCCGGTCGAGCAGCGTGTCGTCCGACGCTTCCACCTGGATGGCGGCCTCTCTGTCGGCGGGCGGCGCGAACTCGGCGCCTTCCATCGGCAGGACGACCTCGACCGACGGCGGAAGGTTGTCCACCGTGACCGGCACCGCCGCCGTCTCGACCGTTCCATCCTGCCGCACCACCGACAAGCGCAGGATTCCCGCCCCGCTCCACCCCGACGTGTCCCAGCGCCCAAGCCGTCCGCTCCGGAGCGACGCCTCCGAGGCTTCGCCGATCTGCAGCCATGCCCGCGGGTCTAGCCCTTCCCCGGCATCCAGGCGATAACTGGCGAAAGCCTCACCCGCGGCACTGCCTATCACATCCACCTCACCGGCGACGATACTGAAGAACGTCGGCGACGTCAGGCGGACATCCACCGCAGTTGCGGCCGGCGCGGGAATCCGGTCGTACTCATCCGGCGGAGCTTCCAGTCCGGCCGCCGCTGCCCAGGCCTCTGCCTCGGGCGGCGGCACGAAGTAGACGATCTCCTCCACTTGGTCCAGCGGGGTGAAGTAGGTGGCCAGGCGCCCCGTCTCCTTGTTGATGCGGAACGGCCGGTAGAGCGTGTCGCTGTGCGTCGGCTCCGTACCGACCAGGAAGACCTCCCGCACCACTCGCGGACAGTAGGGCGTCGGGAGATAGCCGGACGGATCGCAAACGTCGAGTTCGGTCACGTCGGGAGGCATCGGCCAGCCCTCGGGCGGGAGGTTGCGCGAGGCATAACGCATCAGCGCATGCCAGATCGGCGCTGCGCCGTTCAGCGCGTGGACGCCGTCCAACGTCTCTCCCGGCTTGGCCTCGACGCGTACCCCGCCGGCTATCTGCGGTGTGTACCCAAGGACGTAATTGTCCGCCGCCGTCTGACCTGTCACGGTTGCCGCCGGCCGTCCAACCTGGAGGGCGCTGCTCGGTCCATAGGCCTCCCGGCGCGCCGCCTCATCCGACAGAATGTCGTTGAGCAAGAAGGCCAGTCCTTCCGAGATCAGGCTGCGTCTCTCCGGGCGAATCCGGTACAACACCTCGCCCTCCGGGCTGTAGACCGCCAGGATCGTCGAAGCCTCCACGCCGGCGTCTGACGCCGCCCCGGCTTGGACGCCGCGGTTCGCCAGGAGTCCGTAGGCGGCGGTCAATTCGTCCAGGCGGACCGGCCCGCCCTCGGCAGCCGCTGAAGAGTCGAAGCCCATCAAGTCGAGCGTGCTCTCGACCACCTCCGGTCCCAGGAGGGCCAGGAGCTGATCGGTGACGCTCACGTCGCCTTCGGCCAGGGCCGTGCGCAGCCGGACCGGACCGCGCGCCTCCGCCCCGCTTCCGGCATCGATGATCATCGTGGCAGGTGTGTAACCTCGGGAAAAGGCGCTCAAATACACCAGCGGGGCCAAGACGCTGCCGGCGGGGCGCGCTTCTCCGGCCGGTCCGGTGAGCGCCCAGACCTCCCCGGTGGCCGGATCCAACAGGGTCGTCGCCGCAACATCGATGCGGTGATCGACGCCGCTGTCAGCC
The DNA here is from genome assembly GCA_964569445.1 of uncultured Anaerolineaceae bacterium. Lineage (GTDB taxonomy): Bacteria > Chloroflexota > Anaerolineae > Anaerolineales > E44-bin32 > DATEVL01. The sequence goes on from CAZMVJ010000031.1 coordinate 15,166, forward strand.
GGACGCAGCGGCGGCAACAATGAGGCCGCCGCACACGGCGATCCGTCCACCGCCGGCAGCACGCTCAACGGATCGCCGCCGTCCATCCGCGCCAAGTAGGAACGCGCAACGCAGTCGGCCTGGAGCTGAAGATCGAGGTCGAGGGTGGTGATGACCCGCGCCCCTCCTTGTGCGGCCGCCCCGGCGCCGATCCGCGCCCGCAGCTCCTCCCACACCACTTGAACGAAACCCAAACCCTGCATCGCCCGGCGGGCTTCATCCGCCTGGAGCGGGATGACCTCGGCCAGCGCCGCCCGTTCTTGCACGGCCGTGATGAGCCCTTGGCTGCGCATCGAAGCCAGGACATCGCGCAGCATCGCTCGCGCCGTCGCGGGATCGACGAATGGATCCACCTCCGGATGATCCGGAAGGGCCGCCAGCAGCGCCGCCTCGCCGACCGTCAGATCGTCGGCCGTCTTGCCCAGGTAGACCCTGGCGGCGGCGTCGATGCCGAAGGCCAGGTTTCCGTAGTCGGCGCTGTTGAGGAACCACTCCAGAACGCGTTCTTTGGAATACGCGGCGGCAATGTCGTCGGCCATCATCAGCGCGGCCAACGGCGAGCCTTGCCCACGCACCAGGGTCTGCTGCGCCAGGCGCTCGGTGATCGTCCCCGGCCGGGCGGCCATCGTTCCCCCCAGCACCGACTGCACGACCAGCTGCGTGACCGCCGTCGGATCGTAGCCGGGGTTCGTCCAGAACGACGGGTCGAGCGCAGCCACCGTCGCCTCTCCAACTGCAGCCGGGAGGCGGTCGAGCGGCTGCCATCGGCGTTCACGGGCGAGCGGATGGATGACTTCGGCCAGCAGCGCCTCGCCGCTGCGATCGAACAACTGCGGCGCGCGGAAGCGCTCGCTCCCAGGCTGGCCGAAAAAGCTCTCGAGCGAGGACGCCGGAGGGAGGTCGGCCGCCGCGGCGAAGATGACGCGCCCGCCGGCGACCATCGCTGCGCCAAGGGCCAGCACCCCACCCACGCTCAGCGCCAAGACGATCGCCGCCGCCCATCCGCCGGAGGCGGTTCGCCTCCGATGGCGGCGCAGACGCACCATCTCCGCGACGGAAGTCACGCGGTCATTCTACTCTTGAAGGCGTCCGCTATAATCCCATGCCCGGGAATCGCCATGACTCGCGATGCCTCCCCCTCATGCCGCGCCGTCCAGCTCGGAATGACCCCGTATCGACAGGCGTGGGAGATGCAGGAGCGCCTGGCCGCCGAGATCGGTCGCGGCGAGCAGGCCCCGACCCTGCTGCTGCTCGAGCATCCGCACACGTTCACCTTTGGCCGCCGCGGCCGTCCGGAGAATCTGCTGTGGGACGAAGCCACCCGCGCTGCCCGACAGGTCGAGGTTGTGTGGGTCGATCGGGGCGGAGACGTCACCTACCACGGACCGGGGCAGCTCGTCGGCTATCCGCTGATCCGGCTGGGACCCATCGACAACTCCGGGCGCCTGCCCCAGGCGGACTACGTCGGTTTCGTCCGCAATCTCGAGCAGGTGCTCGTTGCGGCGCTTGCCCGGCTCGGATTGGCCAGTGGGCAGCAGGCCGGGTTGACGGGCGTCTGGGTTCAGCCGGATGTCGCCTCCCGCTGCCCGCGCTGCCCGCCGGCCGCCCGACGGAAGCCGGCCAAGATCGCCGCCATCGGCGTCAAAGTCGACGCCGCCGGCATCAGCCGGCACGGTTTCGCCCTCAATGTTTCACCGGAGATGGACTACTGGGACGGGATCGTTGCCTGCGGATTGGTCGACCATCCGGTCGTCTCTCTCGAGCAGCTCCTCGATCCGGCCCCGACGATCGACATCGTCTCTCGGGAAGTGACGGCCGCCTTCGGCGAGGTGTTTGGGATGCAGATGGTCGCCGAGGCCGGCGGCGACAGGCCCGACGGCATGTCGTTCACCGAATCGCGGGGTGACGCAGGGCGATGACAACTGGCGCAGGCATTCTGGGCTAAGTCGAAGGCATCCTGAGCCTGTCAAAGGCATCCTGAGCCTGTCCCTTGCATTGCTCGGGATGATATCGAAGGATGCCGGCCTGTGTCGCCGCCGGTAGCGCCCGAGAATTCGCTGCCGGTCGGCACGGAATCCGCAACGGGAGCCCATATGCGGACGATTCTCTCCATCGACGGCGGCGGTGTGCGCGGCATTATCCCCCTGGCCTGCCTGGTACGTCTCGAGTCGAGGCTCGGGCGCCCGTGCCGTGAGATCTTCGACATGGCCGCCGGCACCTCCACCGGGGCCGTGATCGCCGCCGGCATCGCCCTGGGCGTCAGCGCCCGCGGCCTGCTTGCGCTCTATCGCGAACTGGCGACGGAGGCGTTCCAGCGCCTGCCCTGGTGGCAGGTCGTGCTCAACCGCGGCAACCACCGCTACCGCCTCGACTTCGTCGCCCGCTTGCTGACCGAGATGGGCGCCCACCTGCCTCTCAACAGTCTGCCGCTGGACGTGATGATCACCGCCAAGAACACCCGCACCGGCCGGACCGACTTCTTCGTGCGCGATCAGGATGGCAACGCCGGCCAGTGGGGCGATCTGCCCTTGCGCGATGCCGTGTTGGCCAGTGTGGCCGCCCCCACGTACTTCCCACCTCATCGCGCGACCTATCGCGGGAGCGACTACGTCTGGGTCGACGGCGGCGTCGGCGTCGCCGGCAATCCGTGTTACCAGGCGGCCGTCGAGGCCTTCCACTACAGCGGCGGGCGCTATCCGCCCGGCGAGACGCGCATGCTGTCCTTCGGAACCGGGCGGCTTCCCCACGCCATCGACGCCCCGCGGGCCAGCATCATCGACTGGGGCTTCTGGGTTCTCGATGAACTGCTGGGAGACTCCGCCGACTGGCAAACCTACATCACACGGCGAGAATACGGGATGGGCGGTCGTCTGGACTTCCGGCGCTACCAGATCGATCTCTCGCCGGCGATTCTGGCGGACCTGGGCGTCGTCGTGCCTCCGGGAGTCGACCTGGCCAAGATTGGAATGGACGCTGTCTGGGCGGTGGAGCTGCTGGAGCAGATCGGCCGGGCCTTCGCCGATCGCCTCGACTTCGATGCTCCGGACGGGCTGGACCTGGGCGACTCGTCGGCCCCCTGAATGGCGGGCCGCCGGCGGCCGGTCAAGGGCCGGTTGAGGGCCGAGCGATTGGCGCGGGAAGTCCAATCACCCTCACCCCATCCCCTCTCCCGACTTTTCAGGTCGGGAGGGGGGATCAAGGGGTGAGGGTCTTAGCTCGCCCTGCCGCTCACCAGGCTTTCGATTCGACTCAATACGCCGGGCGTGAGCCGGCCCGGG
>CAZMVJ010000032.1:0-13823 GCA_964569445.1 uncultured Anaerolineaceae bacterium
AGCGCCCGGACCGTGGCCAGGATGTCGCCGCTGGCCATGGCGATATGCTGCACCCCGGGCGTCAGGTAGTAATCGAGGAACTCCTCGATCTGGCTCTTGCGCTTCCCTCCCGCCGGTTCGTTGATCGGGAACTTGATCCGTCCTTGGCCGCCTTCCATGACCTTGGACATCAGCGCCGAGTACTCGGTGCCGATGTCCTGGTCGTTGAAGTGGATCAGTTGGCGGAAGCCCATCACCTCGTGATAGAAGCGCACCCACTCGTTCATCTTGCCGAGTTGGACATTGCCCACGACGTGGTCGATGGCCACCAGGCCGGTCCCCTCGGCGTCGTGTTCGATCGGCCGGTACCCCGGGGCGAAGGCGCCATTGTAATCGGCGCGGTCGACGAAGACGTGCAGCACCTCCCCATAGGCGTGGATGGCGGCGGTGCGCAGGACGCCGTGGTCATCGCTTTCTTCGCGCGGGCCCCAGGCGCTCTGGGCGCCGCGCGCCGTCGTCTCGCGAAACGCGTCCTCGACGTCGTCCACCGTCAGGGCGATCGCCTTGACCCCGTCGCCGTGCAGCAGATGGTGCGCCGCCATCTCGTGCGACGGCCCGTAGGGCGCCGAGACGACGAAGCGGATCTTGCCCGACTCGAGGACGTAGGAGGCGAACTGGCGGTTGCCGGTTTCGAGGCCGGAATACGCCACCGGGCGGAAGCCGAACGCCTTCCACCAGTAGTAGAGCGCGTGCTTGGCGTTGCCGACCCAGAAGTGGAGGTGGTCGATGCCCTTCAGCCGGAGAAAGTCGCCTTCCTCCGTGATCGGGCGTACATCCAGCGCCTGCTCTGCCATAGCCCTCTCCCTCCGCCGGAAGTCGGACGGATCCCATCCCATTAAATCACCTTTCGGATGAGACCGGGCTGGAAAACAAAGCATCCCGGAAGCTATGCCCCGCGGCCTTCGACGGAACGTCAATAGGGGCCGCGGGGTGAAAGCTTCCGGGATGCTGACCTGAAGACGTTCAGGAGGGGCGAAGCGCTTCGGCCAGGCGCCCCACCGCCGGCGGGATGCGTTCCGGGGGGACGTTGCTGAAGTTCAGGCGGAGGGCGTTGCGCGCACTGCCGTCGATGGCGAAGGCCGACCCGGGGATGTAGGCCACCTTCCGGTCCAGCGCGCGGCGGAAACGCTGCCCGGTGTCGACGTCCGCTCCGAGGGTAACCCACACGAACAGCCCGCCTTCCGGCCGCGTCCAGTGGGCGTCCTCGCCGAAGTGCTTCTCCAGCTCCGCCAGGAGCACGTCGCGCCGCTCCCGATTGGCCCGGTTGAGCTTCTCGAGGTGCGGCTCCAGCAACCCTTGCGAGACGAAGCGGTGGACGGCGCGCTGGATCAAGCCCGACGACTCGAGGTCGAGCGATTCGCGCAGGACGGTGATGCGCTCCGAGAGCGTCGGTGGGGCGACGATCCAGCCCAGGCGCAGCGCCGGCGCGATGATCTTGGAGAACGAGCCGAGATAGCACACCAGGCCGGTCTCGTCGTAGGCCTTGATCGGCGGGGCCGGGGCGCCATCGAAACGCAACGCCGAGTACGGATCATCCTCGATCAGCGGGACCCCATAGGCGGCCGCCAGGGCGGCGGCCCGACGCCGCTTCTCGACGGTCAGCGACACTCCCAGCGGGTTATGGAAGTCCGGGATCAGGATGATCAGGCGCGGCCGCGGCGCTCGCCGCAAGGCCTCTTCGAGCGCATCCATGTCGGCGCCGGTGGTCAGGTCGGTCGGGATGGCGCGCACCTCGGCGCCGCGGCCGGCGGTGACCTGCTGAACGCCGGTGAAGGTGACCGCCTCGACGACGGCCGCATCACCGCGATCGAGGAAGAGCCGCGAAAGAATCGCCAGCCCCTGCTGCGCGCCGCCGGTGATGAAGACCTCGTCCGGGGTGCAGGATACGCCGCGCCGCTGCATCCATTCGGCGATCCACTGCCGCAACGGTTCGTAGGGCGGGCTGTACTGCAGTGCCCGCGCCCCGTCCTGCACCAGCACGTCGTCCAGGCAGCGGCGGACGTCGTCCAGCGGCAACAGGCTGCTCGCCGGCAGGCCGCCCGCCAGCGAGATGATCTGCGGATCGACGGCCAGCGCCAGCAGTTCGCGCATGACGGAGCGCTTCAGGTCGGCGATTTCGGAGGCCAGATGCAGCGTTGGTGCGGTCACACCGCGATTATAGTCCGCCGGCCCCGCTCAAGTGCGCTTCCCGCGAACGACGAGATACGCCCACAGCCCCTGAGGGAGGGCCCGGCCGATCGTTCTCTCAAGGCGCCTCACTAATCCCCCGGCGAATCTTGAGAGACTTGGGGCTCCGAAACGATAATGAAAGATAGCCCGTCCAATAGGAAACGGATTGGCCGGTTGGAGGGAGAGGTCGGCGATCGACAGCGCGGCCAGCAAGTCCATCAACGAGTTCGCCGTGCTGCTCGGCAAACCCCGCTCGGCCGGGATGAGCAAGCTCTGCAGGCGCACGATCGGATTGCGTCCGTTGGGCTCGATCACGACAATCTGGCCGCCAGGCCGGAGGACCCGAATCAGCTCTTCAAGTACGCGTCGCCTATCCGCCACATGGTGGAGGACATCACGACAAAGGACAGTCTCCACGCTCGCCGAGGCAATCGGCAGCGAGACTGCGTCGCCGCAAACGAAGGCGCTCCCGTGGACCCGCAAGCCTGCCCACGCAACCTTGCCTCGGGACAGGTCGAGCCCGATCGTCTTGCCGGGACGAGATCCTAGATGGGCGAGGTTGTTCCCCTCGCCACAGCCGACCTCGAGGAGCGCCGCTTCCGGCGCGATGTCGCCCATCTCGAGCAATTCCCGTTCGGAGGCGGACAGATAAGGGTCGGTGGTCTGCCACTCAAAATGGTCGGCGTCCGCCCAGGCGAAGTAGCTCCTTTGCAGATCGAGGAAGCCCTCCGCAGCTTTCTCGGGGCGGCCGGGAGGCGGACTCAATTCCAGGTCCTGATAGGGTGGGCGTTAGACGGTTTCGCCGTCATCGCCCCCTCCGCCCTCGAGCACCAGGCGCACTTCGTTTTCCATCTCGGCGCGCTTCGGTCGCCGCTTTCCCCGCATCCCCCCGACGATCGAGGTTCCCACGGAGCTCGAGATCCCCTCCAGCCGCTGGCGCGACAGTCGCTCGCCGCGGTCGAACCAGGCGGCGGCGCCGTAACCCAGTGCCGTCGTCGCTCCGGCCGCCACTCCGGCCGAGATCAGCCAGCCGGGCGGACCGCCGAACTTGATCAGTTCATAGAAAAGCGATCGCGCCAGAAGCCCGATCCCGAACGTGACGATCAACTCGCGCGCCCGAGCCAGGGTGATCTGGTAGCCGTAGATGCGCGCCAGCGACAGCACGAGGGCGGTCTGCACGCCCACCAAGGGGATGAACGAGATCATCGGCAAGGGCGTCAGGGCGATGGCGGCGGCGGTCGAGGCGGCCCGGTTGATCGTGGCTCGCGCCAGCGTGCCGCGATAGGCCGGCAGCGCCTGGCCCAGGGCGGCGACGATTTCCGGCTCACGGCGGGCGATCTCGAGCAGCATCCGCTCGAGTCCGGCGCCGGTCCGGGCGCTGATCGGGAGGACTTCCTCCGTTGCCAGGCCAAGAACCTGGGCCGCCCGGGCATGCACCTTCGGCCGTGCCTCGCCGACGGCGTCCATCTTGTTCAAAGCAACCAGGGATGGCCGCCCGAGCCCGACGAGTACGTCGAAGAGCAGCTTCTCCAGACTGCCCATCGGCTGGGTGGCGTCGAACACGATCACCAGAACGTCGGCGTTGTGGGCCGCCGTCATCGCCCAGGCCAGCGGTTCTTCGACGTCCGCCCCCGTTTCCGCCGAGGGGGAGGCCGTTGCCCCCGGTGTGTCGACGAGCGCAAACAACCCCACGTCGCCTTCCTGGGCGACGCGGGTCGTCCCCGGCTGCGCACTGACCCGGACGCGGTCCCCTTTCTTGAGGATCAGGCGGTTGTACAGTGTCGACTTGCCGGCATTTGGTGGTCCGACGATAGCCACTCGCCGACGATCGCCGGTCGTCAGTCGAACGTGCGTCAGCCCGGCCTGCAGCAGCCCTCGCCAGCGGCCCAGATTCCCTGGGAGCAGCCGGAGGACCTTGTCCAGTTCCTGCCGCCTTGCAGGCGGCAAGGCGTCCCACTTGCGGCGGAGCGGCTCCGTCCAGCTGGCGGACGCCGCGGCGACCGAATCTCTCTCATGAGACACGGGCGAATTCTACGCCTCCGTCTGCCACCCCTGTGGATAACTGGGGCGAAACTGTGGAAAAGACCTCGCCCCTGGGGAAAGTCCCAGAGCCGGACTCCCGGCCCTTCCTTATATACAGCCTCTGAGCGGGCTCGTCCCCCAGCCATAGGGTGCCCCCCACATCGTTGCCCATCACAGTCGGATCCATCCAGAAACCGCTCACAGCCAGGCTGTTGAGGAAGCCCTTCGCCTTCACCCCGCTCCCTGGGGCTGTCTGTCTCTCCGTCCCGCGGCGATGGCGGGCATTACGCCCGCCATCGCAGTTCTCCACATTCTCGACAGCCCCTACGACGACTACGAGTTAACCCAATTTCTCCGGGAAGAAAGATAGATGTGCTGGTCCCGGTCACAGCCAGCCGCGGAACTCCATGGCGTTGACCACCCGGTCGATAGCCACCATGTAGGCGGCATCCCGCATGGAGACGCCCTTGGCCACCGATTCGTCCAGGACGGCCTTGAAGGCGACCGTCATCTTCTCGTCCAGCCGGCTCAGCACCTCGTCGCGGCTCCAGTAGTAGTTCATGTCGTTCTGGACTCCCTCGAAATAGGAGACGGTGACGCCTCCCGCGTTGCACAGGAAGTCCGGGATGACGAAGACGCCGTGCTCCTCGAGGACCTTGTCGGCCTCCGGGGTCGTCGGCCCGTTGGCGCCCTCGGCCACGATGCGGACCCGCGGGCTGATACTGCCGACCGTCTCGCCGGTCACCTGGCCCTCGATGGCCGACGGGATCAGGATATCGACTTCCTGGGAGATCCAGGACTCGCTGTCCTCGATGGCGTAGCCGGCGGCGGCGGCCTTCTTCTTGTCGACGGTGCCGTAGACGTCGGTAATCGTCTGCAGGAAGCGCGGGTCGACCCCGTCCTTCATGATGAAGGTGTGGGAGGCCGTATCGTTGCGGTCCCAGCACGAGACGGCCACGACCTTGCCCCCCAACTGATCGACGAAGCCGATGGCGGCATACTGTGCGACATTGCCGAAGCCCTGGATGGAGGCGGTCAGCTTCTTCGGGTCGAGCTTGAGGTAGCGCAGCGTTTCCCGCAGGATGTAGACGGCGCCGAAGCCGGTGGCCTCCGTGCGGCCGAGCGATCCGCCGGCGCCGACCGGCTTGCCGGTGATGACCCCCGGCGTATAGGCGCCGACGAGCTTGGTGTACTCGTCCATCATCCAGCCCATCATCTTGGGGGTAGTCCCGACGTCGGGGGCCGGAACGTCAAGACGCGGGCCGATGTTCTTCCAGATCTGGTCGATCCAGCCGCGGCACAGGCGTTCCTGCTCGCCGGTGCTGAGCGTGGCCGGATCGACGGCCACCCCGCCTTTCCCGCCGCCGAGCGGAATATCGGCCACGGCGCACTTCCAGGTCATCCACATCGCCAGGGCCCGGATGGTGTCGAGCGTCTCGCTGGGATGGAAGCGAATGCCGCCCTTGGCCGGCCCGCGGGCGTCGTTGTGCTGAACGCGGTAGCCAAAGAACACTCGCATCGAGCCGTCGTCCATGCGCACCGGAATCTGGAAACGAAATTCGCGCAGCGGCCAACGCAGCACCGAAGAGATGCTGCTTTCCAGGCCGATCTTGGACGCGGCGCTGTCGAACTGAGCCTGAGCCATCTCAAATGCATTCACCGTGGTCACCTCAAGAAGGGGGGATCCCCGAACGCTGGTCGTACCGGTCGCGGTCTGCCGACCCGCCCGAGGATAGGGGGCCCAGCCTGGCGGGGCAAGTGACTTCCCTCACGCGCCGGCAGGACTCTGGTCGACTGCGCCGAGCGTCCCGGAGGGGACCGCGTCGAGCTGGGCCTGCAAGAGCTCCTGGACGACGCCGGGCTTGGCTCGCCCGCCGGCCTCCCGCATGACTTGTCCAAACAGCCACTGGGCGACGGCCTTCTTGCCCAGGCGGTACTGCCGAACCTGGTCCGGATTGTCGCGCAACACGCGCTGAACGAGCTGGTCGACAGCGGCGACATCGCTCACTTGGGCCAGACCTTCGGTCTCGGCGATGGACGAGGCGCGCCCGCCACTCTGGAAGAGACGCTGGAGCAGCGCCTTGCCGGTCGGAGGGCTGAGGAAATCGCCCTCGACCATTGCCACCAGCTCGGCGAACGCCTGCGGGGAAACGCGGCCTGCGTCGATCGGCGTTCCGGCGGCGTGCAGCAGAGCGAACAACTCGCCGGTGAGCCAGGAGGCCAGGCGGCTGGGCGGCACGGCGGGGGCGGCGGCCGACGCCTGTTCGAAGTAGTCCGCCACCTGAGGGTCTTCCGCCAGCTGGGCCGCCCGGGCGGGCGTCAGGCCGAAATCGCGCTCCAGCCGCCGCCGGCGGGCCTCCGGCAGCTCGGGCTGCGACTGCCGAATCCGTTCGATCCACGCCTGATCGACATGCAGCGGAGGCAGGTCCGGCTCGGGGAAATAGCGGTAGTCGTGGGCGTCTTCCTTGTCCCGCTGCGACAGCGTCTCGCCGCGGGCTTCGTCCCAGCCGAGCGTTTCCTGCGCGACCTCCTGCCCGGCGGCGCGCAGCCGCCCCTGGCGCTCGATCTCGTACGTCACCGCCCGCACCATCGCCCGGAACGAGTTCAGGTTCTTGATCTCGGTCCGGGTGCCGAGCGCCGTGGCGCCGGAGGGACGGACGGAGATGTTGGCCTCGAAGCGAATGGCCCCCTTCTCCATGTCGCCGCTGGTGACGCCGAGAGTGCGGAGCAAGGAGCGCAGCTCGGTGGCGAAGGCCTTGGCCTGCTCGACCGATGTCAGATCGGGCTCGCTGACGATCTCGAGCAAGGGGACGCCGGCACGGTTGAAGTCGACGAGCGAGTCCTGCCCGCGATGGACGAGCTTACCCGTGTCCTCTTCGAGATGCACGCGGCGGATGCGCACAGTGCGCTCCTCGCCTTCGAAGGGGACCGCCACCACGCCGCCGCTGGCCAAAGGGGCTTCATACTGGGAGATCTGGAAGCCCTTGGGGAGATCGGGGTAGAAGTAGTTCTTGCGGGCGAAGAGGCTCTCGGGGGCGACGCGGCAGCCCAGGGCCAGCGCGACTCGCAGCGCCAACTCGACGGCGCGCTCGTTGATCACGGGCAGCGTGCCGGGCAAGCCCATACAGATCTCGCACACGGAGCGGTTGGGCTCGGACTGGGCCGGATCGACGACGGCGCACGCGCAGAACATCTTGGTGCGGGTGAGCAGCTCGACGTGGACTTCCAGTCCGATGACGGGTTCCCAGGACATCGCCGGCTCAAGGCTCGCTTACGACGAAGTTGTCAAAGCGGACGTCGGCGCCGGGGCCGTCGAAGGTCGCCGCCAATAGGCCGACATCGCCGCTGGGAAATGTCGCGTCCGTGGCCTGGGCCACCGGCACGCCGTTCAGCATCAGCTGCAACCGGTCGCCCAGGCACTCGAGAGTCAGGTCGTTGCTGCCCGCCGGCAGCACGGCGTCGGTTTCGACCCAATCGCCAGGGAGAAGCGAGACGAAGTCGTCCTCCTCCTTCCGGAAAAGCGCCGCCCAGCCGTCGGCCGTGACGTACCCGGCGTAGTAGTTGTGGTCGTCCTGCAGGCGGCAGATCAAGCCGAAGGCCAGATCGGGCGGTCCGGCGATAGGCATGGCCTGCACCGAAACACGAGCGTCCGACAGATCCAGGCCGGCGTAGGACCAGGCGTCGTAGTTCACTTGGTGGATGACGATGCGGTAGGCGCCGTCGTCGTAGGCGTGGGTGGTGAACTCGTCGGCGTTTTCAAACCAACCGCTGGCCGGATCGGAGAAGTCCTCTTCCAGAACGACCGTCCCGGCCAGGGGAACAACGACGGAGGTCGGGACAGACGCCTGCTGACCATTTAAGGCCGGGAGAGCGATGGCCAGACTGGCGCACAGCCCGACCGCCACGCCGGCGCCGCCCAGGACCAGCAGGGTGAGATAGCACGCCAGAGCGGGTCGTTCGTAGCGCCACATCGCCGAGGTCAACCGTGCCGCTGCATGAAGCGGCGCAGCCGCTCCAACGCCACCTCGATCTTCTCGTAGGCCGTGGCGTAGGAACAGCGGACGAAGCCGCCGTCGGCGCCGAAAGCGTTGCCGGGGATCACCGCCACCCGCTCCTCCTGGAGCAGACTCTCGGCGAAGGCCTCGTCGCTCAGGCCGCTGGCGGTGATCGAGGGGAAGGCGTAGAACGCGCCCAGCGGCTCGAACGTGGGAAGCCCGAGCTCGTTGAGCCCATCGACGATCAAGCGGCGGCGGCGGTCGTACTCGGAGACCATCGCCTGCACGTGCTCCTCCCCCAGCTGGAGCGCGCCCAAGGCCGCCGCCTGGGCCATCGTCGGGGCGGACATGATCGTGTACTGGTGCACCTTGCGCAGCTCGGCCAGGATCGCCGCCGGGGCGGCGGCGTAGCCGATGCGCCAGCCGGTCATGGCGTAGTCCTTGGAGAATCCGCCAAGCGTGATCGTGCGGTCGCGCATCCCGGGCAGCGCCGCGAAGCACACGTGCTGGTGGGCGCCGTAGACCAGCCGATCGTAGATCTCGTCCGAGATCACCAACAGGTCGTGCCGCTCGGCCACCTGAGCCAGCGCCTGCAAGTTGGCCCGCGTCATGACGGCGCCGGTGGGATTGTTCGGGTAACCGATCAACAGCGCCTTGGTGCGCGGCGTGATGAGGGCCTCGACGGTTTCCGCCCGGACCTGGAACGCGTCCTCCACCCGGGTGGGCAGCGGGACGGGCGTGCCGCCGGCGAAGACCACCTCCGGCTGGTAGGCGACGAAGCACGGGGTGGGGACGATGACCTCATCGCCGGGATCGAGCACCGCCGTCAGCGATAGATAGAGCGCCTCCGAGACGCCGACGGAGATCAGCACTTCGCTGCGGGCGTCGTATTCAATGCCGTAACGCAGACGCAGGTGGTCGGCAACGGCGCTGCGCAGCTCGATCGTCCCCGAGTTGGAGGTGTAGTGCGTGTCGCCGTGCTCGATGGAGCGCAGGCCGGCCTGCAAGATCGGCGGCGGGGTGACGAAGTCGGGTTCGCCGATCCCGAGCGAGATAACGTCGTCCATCGTGGCGACGATATCGAAGAAGCGGCGGATGCCGGAGGGGGGGACGGCGGCGACGCGGCGCGAGACGAAGTCACGCATGGATCTGGGTCCTCAGGGGCCCTTCGACGGAGCCTGCCCCGAGCGGGGCCGAGGGGGCCGCTGGCGCGCCGATGGAGCCGGTGCGACGAGGCGGCCTCCGCTCAGGGGAGGTGGATGCGCCACTCATCGTACAGTTCGCCGTAGAAGAGCTCGAAGACGCGCCCGTCCTCGGTTCGCACGCGGAACCGCCTTCCGCCCGGGACGCGCCAGGCTTGTTCGACGGTCTCGATCGTCAGGCGCTTCCCCTCCCAGCCGAGCGCCGTCGGCCGTTCGGCATAAGTATAGCCAGAATGACACTCGACCAGGTCAGCCGACATCTGCTCCGGCGGCCCGCCGCGGCGCGCCGCTCACAGCCAATCGCGCCGCCAAAAGACGATGACGACGACGACGGCGGCGAGCAGCGAGGTGCCGAGGACGATCAAGAACGCCGCCGGGTGACCCTGGAGCGGCAAGGCGATATTCATCCCGTAGACCGACGCCACCAGCGTCGGCAGCGCCAGGACGATCGTCACCGAGGCCAGGAACTTCATGACGACGTTCAGGTTGTTGGAGATGATCGAAGCGAAGGCGTCCATCATCTGGCTTAGGATGTTGCCGGAGATGGTGGTCATCTCCATCGCCTGGCGGAATTCGGTCAGGACGTCTTCGAGCAACTCCAGATCGTCGGGGTAGGCCTGGAACAGTTGGCTGCGCTGCAGACGCTCGAGCATGACCTCGTTCGACTTGAGCGCCTCGGTGAAATAGACCAGGCTCTTCTGCCGCTTGAGCAGCTCGAGCAGCTCGCGGTTGCGCAGGGAGGCCTGCAGCCGGTCTTCCAGCGCGTCGACGGCCTTGTTGATCTCGCCCAGGTGATGGAGGTAGCGCTGGGCGGTGACGTGCATGGCGTGCAGGACGAAGCGGTTGTGCTTGACCGTGGACAGCCCGCGCACGGCGCCGGAGGTCAACTGGCGCAGGACGCCGACGTCGTGGGCGCAGACGGTCACCAAGTAGCGGTCGGTCACGACGATCCCGAGCGGGACGGTGATATGCGGGATGTCGGCCGCCTCGCCCTGGAAGAAGGGCACGCGCAGGACGACGAGCATGGCCCCGTCCTCGCGTTCGGTGCGGGCCTGCTCGCCCCGGTCGAGGGCGTGCGTCAAGAAATCTTCCGGCACCTCGACCGCCGCGCGGACGCGGGCGATCTCCTCCGGGGTGGGATCGATCAGGCTGGCCCAGCAGCCGTCGACGAGTTCTTCGACCGTGTCCAACCGCGCGTCGTGACTCTGGTAGACGGTGATCATACAGGTCTCCGGCGGGGAGGCGGAAAGGAACTAGGCGAAGCCGACTTCGGACGAATCGCCGACGTTGAGCGAGCGGTGGCGCCCGACGACGCGGGCGTCACGCCCGATCAGCGACTGGGCCAGCGTCGTGTCGATGATGCTCGACCCGGCATCGACGATCGAGTCCTGCAAGATCGACCTCTCGATGACGCAGCCGGCGGCGATGGTGACGTGCGGCCCGATGACCGCCTGGCGCAGCTCGGCGGTCGGGTCGATGTAGACCGGCGGAATGACGAGGACCTGCGGGCGGCGGGAGGCCTCGGCCGAATTGTCGCGCCCGTGGTCGAGCAGGAAACGGTTGGTCTCGAGCAGCGATTCGGGCGTGCCGCAGTCCATCCAGACCTCGACCGGCTCGACGCGCATCTCCAGCCCGCCGTCGAGCAGGATATTGATGGCGTCGGCCAGGAAATACTCGCCCTTGAGCTGGGTCTTGCGCGCCATCTGCGTCTCGATGGCCTGCAGCAGCGCGGCGGCGTCGGCGAAGTAGTACAGGCCGACGACCGCCAGGTTGTTGGCGGCGTCCTGCGGCTTCTCGACCAACCGCGTCACCCGGCCGTGGGGCCCGACCTCGGCCACGCCGAAGCGGCGTGGATCGGGCACGGCCTTGACGAAGGCCACCGCGCCGGCCTTCTCCTGGGCCAGGCGCGACAGATCGGCCTCGACCAGCGTGTCGACGAAGATCATCAGCATCGGGCCGGCCAGGTGTTCGCGGGCGAGCCAGACGGCATGCGACTGCCCCAGCAGCTCGCGCTGTTCGATGTAGCGCGCCCGCAGACCGGGGTACTCCTGCCGGACGTATTCCTCCACCTGCTCACCAAGGTAGCCGACGGTAAAGATGACCTCGTCGACGAAGGGCAGCCCGGCGACGGTGTCGAGCACGTGGCCGAGCACCGGCTTGCCGGCCACGGTCACCAGCGGTTTGGGCTTCGACCAGGTGTGGGGGCGCAGGCGCGTCCCGTAGCCGGCCATCGGGATGACGACCTTCATCGGTGGACCTCCGCGATGCAGAGAGACTTGCCCGGCCTGATGCCGCTGTCCTTCGACCTGGCAGAGGCAATCCCGTGACGCGCCTCAGGGATTCCTCTCTCCCCCCTCGCCTTCGGCTCGGGGCTCGCTCGGAATGACAGGAGGGGAACGCCTCTCGCCCATGTCATTCCGAGCCCCGCGGACCATGGTCCCCGAGGCGAAGCGGAGCGGGAGCGGGGCGAGGAATCGCCGATGCGCCCCTTGGCGACGAACCATCCAGGCGTGTGGCGCCATTCCCTCATTTTCCGACCCTCGGCGAGGCGCGATGCCAGTCCGTCGCCCGCTGATATGCGTCGGCCAGGCGCAGCAGCAAGGGCTCGGAGAGCGCCGGCCCGTTCAACTGCATCCCGATCGGCAGCCCGTTCGAGTCGAACCCGACCGGGAAGGCCAGGCCGGGAACCCCCGCCAGGTTGGCCGGCAGCGTGAAGACGTCCTCCAAATACATCGACAGCGGATCGTCACCGTGCCCGCCGATGGGGAAGGCCGTCGTCGGCGTGACGGGACAGGCGATGGCATCGACCTGCGCGAAGGCGCTCTCGAAATCGCGCCTGATCAGGGTACGGACGCGCTGCGCCTGGCCGTAGTATGCGTCGTAGTAACCGGCGGACAAGGCATACGTGCCAAGCATGATGCGGCGCTTGACTTCGGCGCCGAACAGATCGCCGCGCGTGGCCAGGTATTGCTCCATCAATGGCGAGTTTCGCACCGGTAGGGGCACGGCATGCCGTGCCCCTACGTCCGTGATGGGCGTCTCGACCCGCGGCCCGAAGCGGATGCCGTCATACCGCGCCAGATTGGCCGAGGCTTCCGCCGGGGCGATCAGGTAATAGACCGGCAGCGCCAGGTCGGTATGGGGCAGCCGGATTTCGAACACGTCGGCGCCCAGCGAGCGGAAGACCTCGACTGCCTGTCGCACGGCGGCCTCGACTTCGGCCTGCATCCCGTCGATGAAATACTCCGACGGTACCCCCAGGCGCAGGCCGTGCACTTTCCCATCGAGGGCGATCTGCGGCACCGGATCGAACAGGCTGGTCGAGTCGAGCGGATCATGGCCGGCCATCGTCTCGAACAGGGGCGCCGCCTCGGCGGCGGAGCGGGCCAGCACGCCGACGCTGTCGAGCGACGAGCCGTAGGCGATCAATCCGTAACGCGAGACGCGGCCGTAGGTCGGCTTGAGGCCGGTGACGCCGCAGAAGGCCGCCGGCTGGCGGATCGAGCCGCCCGTGTCCGAGCCGAGGCCGGCGCAGCACAGCCGCGCGGCGACGGCGGCGGCCGTCCCTCCGGACGATCCGCCGGGGACTCGATCGAGCGCCCACGGATTGTGAGTCACGCCGTAGGCGGAATTCTCGGTGGACGAGCCCATGGCGAACTCGTCGGTGTTGGTCTTGCCCAGCAGGACGACGCCGGCGTCGAGCAGCCGCTGAACGGCGGTGGCGGTGAACGGTGGACGAAATCCCTCGAGGATGCGGGAGCCAGCCGTCGCCGGCAGACCTTGGACGCACAGCACGTCCTTGACGACGATCGGGATGCCGAGCACGGCCGGGGCGGGCGAACCCGTTCGGCGCGCCTCGGCCAGGCGCCGGTCGGCGGCCGCCGCCTGGGCTTCCGCCGGCGCCGGCGCGACGGCCAGGAAAGCGTGCAGCGACGGGTCGAGGGAGGCAATCCGCTCCAGGCAGGCGCGGGTCAATTCGAGGGAGGACACTTCCCCCGCTCGCAGGGCGGCGCCGGCCTCGAGCAGCGATAGATCCGTCAGGTCGGTCATGCTGGGTTAGCTGTCGAGGATCGGCGGGACGAGGAACATGCCGTCGGCGATGGCGGGCGCGTTGGCCAGGGCGCGCTCGCGCGGCAGCGACGGCCGGGGAGTGTCCGGGCGCAGCGGCGCCGGGAGATCCTGCACGCCGGCCGTCGCAGGGACGTCGGCGGTGTCGACGCCCTTGAGCCGCTCGGCGTAATCCAGAATCGCCGAGAGCTGCTCGGCATAGCGCCGCTCCTCCTCGGCCGTCAGCCGGAGGCGCGCCAGGCGTGCGATATGCCGGACCTGCTCGAGTGTGAGAGCCATGCGCGCGGATTATAGCGTCCTTCGGAAGCCTCAGGATGCATCCTCCGGC
>CAZMVJ010000032.1:13923-18204 GCA_964569445.1 uncultured Anaerolineaceae bacterium
GCTCAGGCTTCCGGGGGCAGAACGCGGACCAAGACCGCGTCCAGTTCGCGCAGCGCCAGCTCGACCATCCCGCCCGGCTGGACGACGAAGGTCGGCTCGAGGCGTGATCTCGGATGGCGACGACGTCGAGCACGGTACAGTCTTGGGCGGGAGCGGGTCGCCGGGGAGGGAAGGGCGGTTAGAAACTGGCCCATTTTCGTCTATTTCCATTGTAGGGCGTGTCGGCCGCCCGGAAGCTTGCACGTTGCCTACAGCGGAGCGGGAGAGGAGGATGGACTCCCTCCAACCCGTGACTTCTGTCCGGTGGAGGCGGGGACTCGGCGACCCGGCGGAGACGGCGAAAACGGCTTGCCTGCCGACGAAGGATGACAAATCGAACGCGGATGGAAAGCACTACCGTCGATTGGCTGGACGGCTAGCATGGAATTCGGCGGCCGCGCCCAACGCAGGGCCGACCAGGAGTCGCTCGACGATGATGGAACCGGCGGTGGTGGTCCGAGGCTTCCGCAAGCGCTACGGCGACATGGTCGCCGTCGACGGGATCAGTTTTGAAGCGAACCCGGGCGAGGTCTTTGGCTTGTTGGGCCCCAACGGCGCCGGCAAGACCACGACGCTCGAGTGCCTGGAAGGGATCCGCTTCCCCGACGCAGGTTCACTGCGGGTGATGGGGATCGATCCGACGCGCGACGGACGGCGGCTGCGCGACGCGCTGGGGGTCCAGCTGCAGGCGTCCGGCCTGCCCGGGGATATGCTCGTCGAAGAAGCGATGCGCTTCTTCTGCGCCTATCATCGGACGGAGCCGCGCCCGGACTTGATCGAACGCCTGGGCCTCGGCGAGAAGAAGCGCACCGCGTTTCGCAAACTTTCCACCGGCCAGCAGCGGCGCTTGGCGCTGGCTCTAGCCGTGGCGCACAAGCCGAAAGTCGTGATCCTCGACGAGCCGACGGCCGGCCTGGACGTGGCGACACGCGCGGAACTCCATACGCTGGTGGCCGAGCTGCGGCAGCAGGGGACCACCATCCTCTTGGCGACGCACGACATGGCCGAGGCCGAGAAATTGGCCGACCGGGTGGCGATCCTGCTGCGAGGCGTGATCGTGGCGCTGGGAACGCCGCGCGAGCTGACCGCCGCCGGCGCCGGCCTGACCAAGATCTCGATCCACACCGAAGCCGAACCGGACCTGACCGCCTTGCCCCTGCCGGAGGTGGCGCAGGCCATCCAGGTCGATGGGTACACCGTCTACTTCAGCCGCAGCCCGGGCGAAACTGTAGTGGCGCTGCTGCACGAGGTCGAGCGCCGGGGCGACAAGCTGATCGACCTGCGGGTAGAGCGTCCTTCGCTCGAGGAACGATTCCTTCAACTTACCAGCCAAGGGGAGGCGGCATGAGCGCCTTTGCCTACCATTTCGGGTTCGAGTTCAAGACCGGGTTGCGCAACCCCAACCTGCTGCTGCTCAACTATCTCTTCCCGTTCGGTTTCTACGTCGCCATGGGCGCCGTGATGACCCAGATCAACCCCGGCTTCACCGACCTCATGGTGCCGGCGCTGGCGGTCTTCGCCATCCTGGCCAGCACGATCCTCGGGCTGCCGTCGCCGCTGGTCGAGGACCGTGAGGCGGGCGTCTACCGCAGCTTCAAGATCAACGGCGTCCCGGCCCTGTCGATCCTGATGGTCCCTGCCTTGACGACGATCTTCCACGCCCTGATCGCCGCCACCCTGATCGCCGCGACAGCGCCGCTTCTGTTCGGCGGTCGCGCGCCGGACAACTGGCCGGCCCTGTTCGGGGTCCTGGTGGTCACGGCCTTCGCCTGCGGAGGAATCGGAGCGCTCTTCGGCGTCATCTCCGCCAATAGCCGGGGAACGGTGCTGTGGTCGCAGCTCGTTTTCCTGCCATCGATGCTGATCGGCGGCCTGATGATCCCCCTCAGCATGCTCCCCCCTAGTGTCCAACCGCTCTCGGCGCTGTTGCCGTCGATGCAAGCGATGCAGGCAATCCAGGGGCTGGCCTACGGTCAGGAGACGCTGGTCCCACCGCTGGCGGCCTTGGCGGCGCTGGCCGGCGGGGCGCTCTTCTCCTTCGCGCTGGCGACGTATCTCTTCAACTGGGACACGCGCAACGCCAGCCGCCGCGGCCACCCGGCGATGGCGCTGTTAGCCTGGATCCCGTACGCGCTGACGATGCTGGCGATGTGACGGCCCGGGCCTTCTTATGGGAATCCGCCGCGCGCAGCGGAGGGCTGAATGGAGCAAGGAAGCTGTCCATCGGCCCTTCGACTGCGGCCGCAGGATAGCGCGGCGCGACAGAGGGCACGGGGCGGCCTCCGCTCAGGGAGGTCTCCAGATTTCTCAAGGAGGATTCTCCGCGCTGAGCGGAGCTCTGTCCCGAGGCTCGGCGAGGGACGGAGCGCAGTCGAAGCGCGCCCTCGCCCATCCCTGGCCCTCGGCCGCGGCCCAGGGTCGGGGCGGCCTGCGATCCGGCGTCAGCACGCAGTCCCTCACTGCGCTCGGGACGGTATCGAAGTGCGGGCCTGCCACGTCAATCGCCGGGCGAGAAAGCGTCCTTCGCTCCACGACTCTCCCGGGACCTATGGACACACCCGGGGGAGACGGGCTCTTCTATCAGCACAAGCCAATGCCTCCGAGATCGCCCTCGCCGCGACCACGGAATTGGCGGCGCCGGGTGTACCCTGGATGGTCTGCCCCGACGCATCCAGCCCGCGTCCGTAGTCGCCGCTGAACGTCACCCATCCGTCTTCGACGCGCTCCATCGAGGCGCGGTCCTGATCGTCACCGGCCGGCCAGGCGCCGCCGCCCTGATTGACTAGGTCGATCTCGTTCCCGGAGGGATCGGTCAGCCGGAGAATTTCCCCGCTGTCGGAGAGGGCGCCGGTGTAGACCGCCTGCGCCGCGAGATCCGATATCGTCCCATCGTCCGTGCGTTCAAGGACGGCATACCCACCGGCGGGGACGATGCCCGTCAAGTTGATGAGGATATCGTTGTCATCGGTCAGGACCCAGCCGTCAAGATGGATGGGGGCCGAACCGGGATTCCACAGTTCGATCCACTCGTCATTGGCGGAGGCCTGGGTCCCGGACCAGGCGACCTCGTTGATGAGGATCGCGCCAGCCGGGAAGGCCGGCGGGATGTAGCGGACGTTCTCCTCCCCCGGCGTTGGCCACAGGCCGTAGACCAGGACGTCATCGCCGTCAGGCAGCCGGCCATACGACAGGTTGTAGGCCCTCACCTGCAGGTAGCGGATCTTGTCGACCAGGGAGCCGTCGGGGGCCGACAGGCGAATCGAGTCACCGGCGTCGTTGAGGGCGATGTGCGTGCGCGAACGGAACAGAGCGACGGCCTCGCCCGCCTCGAGCGTCATCGACGGTAGCTCGTAGGGCGATGAGCCCCCGACGGCGTAGTCGTCCAGGATCCAGCCCCTGAGGTTGACCGCACCCGGCCCGCGGTTGTAGATCTCGATGAACTCGTCGGCGGTCGTCACGCCGCCGGCGCCTTCCCAGTCGTAGTGTGGGCGGACAAGGACCTCGTTGATGACGACGCGGCCGGGGATCCAGGTGGGCAGCGGCGTGGGGAAGAGGACGGAGTTCGGCCCGCGCGGCGTCCCGCGCACGCCTCGGCCGTCGGCGTCCAGGCCGAGGCCGTTGTAGCCGGTGAAGGTGTGCCACCTCCCACCGGCCCGTTCCATCGAAGCCCGGCCGGGGGCATCACCGGCCGGCCAGGCGCCGCCGCCTGGGTTCAGGACGTCGATCTCGGCGCCGGTCGGATCGAGCAGGCGCAGGCGCTCGCCGTCGTTGGCGAGCGCGCCCGTGTAGATCCGATCCGCCGTGATGTTGGAGATCGTCCGGTCGTCGCTGCGCTCGAGCAGGTAGAAGCCGTAGGGCCCGATTTCGCCCCTGAGGGCCACGCTGATATCGCCGCCGACGGTCAGGATCCAGCCGGCAAGGTCGATCGGGTCACTGCCGGGATTGAGTAGCTCAATCCACTCATCGCTGGTTTCAGCGAGCGTCCCGGCCCAGGCGACTTCATTGATGATGACCGCCTCGTGAGGGAACGGCGTGGCGGCCGGGCCGGGAGGCGTGGGGGTCGGCGAGGGCGCATTCGGCTGGCGCGGCGTGCCGGCGATCGGCTTGCCTTTCGCGTCGAGGCCGTTGCCGCCGGAGCCGGGGAAAGTGCGCCAGCTGCCGGGCACGTCGAGCGCGCCGTGCCGCTCCATGCTGGCGTGGCTCGAGGTGTTGCCGGCCGGCCAGGCGCCTCCCGCGGCGTTG
>CAZMVJ010000033.1:0-18144 GCA_964569445.1 uncultured Anaerolineaceae bacterium
CGCATTGGGCTACCGGGATTTAATCCTGCGGATTATAGCACGAGTGTAATCGCCACCCGGGGGGTCCGGGATGGTACGAGCGTCCCGCGGCCGTTCGCCGGAGCTTGCGATCGGCTAACGATCGCGGCGAAGCAGGCCTTCGGCCAGCGCCTTAAGTTCGCTGGCCGCCGGAGGGCGGGGCCGGGCCGCCTCCAGGGCCTCCATGGCCTGGCCGGTGTGGGTTTCCGCCTCCCTGCGCGTGTCGGATTCGGCACCGCAGGCTTTCAGGGCCCTCCTGAGGCCCTCCACATCGGGCGTGGTCTCCCTGGCGGACGCCCACAGGTCGGCGAATTCCGGGGACCGCTCCAGACCGAGCAGCACCGGATAGGTCTTCTTGCCCTGACGCAGGTCGTCGGCGACGGACTTGCCTGTCTGATCGGGCTCACCCCAGATCCCGAGCAAGTCGTCCAGCAGCTGGAAGGCCATGCCGAGGCGCCACCCGAACCTACGGTACGCGTCGCAGGCCGTCGAGGAGGCCTCCGCCACCATGGCCCCGACGGCGGCGGCCGCTGCCAGGAGGGAGGCCGTCTTCCCGGCGATCATCCGGAGATACTCCTCGGCAGGGACGATCGGGCGCTGCTCGAACGCCATGTCGAGGTGCTGTCCTAATGTCAGTTGGAGACTGGCGTCATCCAGCTCGTGCTGGGCGGCATGGGCTGTCTCCACCGATGTTCCGGCGGCGATCAGACGGTGGCAGGCCAGGTGCGAGGTGACGTACAGAAAGTCGCCGGTGTTGATGGCTTGCGGGATTCCCCACCGGCTCCATACGGTGGGGCGGCCGCGCCGCGTCTGGCTCGAGTCCTCGATGTCGTCGTGCACCAGGGAGAAGTTGTGAATGAGCTCCACGCTCGCGGCGGCGGGGACAGCCCGGCGCCAGTCCCCGCCGGCGCTGGCGGCGCACAGCAACGTAAGCATCGGGCGAATCCGTTTGCCCGGCGCGGCTCCGGGCTCCCAACCGAGGTGATGCCCGACCATCGAATCCATCTCGGCATAGGGTTCGGGAAGGACGTCGCGCAGGACGGAGCGGAGCTCGGCCTCGACCGCAGCCAGCATCGCCGGCGACGAGGGTAAGGCGCCGGCCGCACCGTCCCGGTTCCCTGGCGGGATCATGGCACCGGCGCCAGCCGGGCCCGGCGCAGGGCATTCAGGTCCCCGCTGCCGGTGGCGAACATCACCAGGCGCAGCTCGGCGACGACGTTCCCGATGGCACGCCCGACCGCCTCCGGCGATTCGGCGGCTGCCTTGAGGAATGGGCCTGCCATGGCGCCCACGTCGGCGCCCAGGGCGATGCCCTTGGCGACGTCCATCCCGCTGCGCAGCCCGCCCGAAGCGATCAGCGGGATGGTCGGGAGCTCGAGGCGGACCTGGCGGACGGCGTCGGCGGTTGGGATGCCCCAGCCGACAAAGGCCGCCGCCAACCGGGCGGCCTGTGGGTCGGCCGTCCGATGCATTTCGACCTGAGACCAGGAGGTTCCGCCGGCTCCGGCCACATCGATCGCCGCCACGCCGGCCTCAACCAGGCGGCGGGCGTCGGCGGCCGAAATCCCCCAACCGACTTCTTTGGCGATCACCGGAACCGTCAGGCCTTTGCACACCTGTTCGATCTTGGCGAGGAGCCCGGAGAAGTCTGAGTCGCCTTCCGGCTGGAGCGCCTCCTGCAGCGCGTTGAGATGCAATACCAGGGCATCGGCTTCGACCAGGTCGACGGCCCGCCGACAATGCTCCGGGCCATATCCGTAATTGAGTTGGACCGCGCCCAGATTGGCCAGCAGCAGGATGTCCGGCGCGGTTCGGCGGACCTGGAACGTGTCGGCCAGGGAGGGGTCTTCCAGAGCCGCCCGAAGCGATCCGAGACCCATGGCCACACCGGCGTGTTGCGCAGCTTGCGCCAGGCCGAGATTGATCCGCCGGGCAGCCTGGGTGCCGCCAGTCATCGAGGAGATCAACAGCGGCGCGGACAACCGTCGCCCGAGGAACGTCAGCCCGGTGTCGATCGCGCGCAGGTCGAGCTCAGGCAGTGCGGCGTTGTCGAAGCGGAGCCGTTCCATTCCGGTCGTCAGGGAGGAGGCGACATCCTTCTCCAGATTGATCTGGATATGGTCCGCCTTCCGCTGCGAAACCGGCGCAACTTTCGGCATCGGGGGGTGTTCCTAGTGGGCGAGAGACGAGTCTATCAGCCGGCCCGGGGGGTGTCAACGTGCGGGCCGGTTCTTCTGATACAATGGCCCCCCAGGAGGTCTTCATGGCAGAAACGTACGAAGCTATCCAGGGCATCATTATCGAACTTCTCGGCGTGGACGTGGCGAAGGTCACCTCGGAGGCGCGTTTTCGTGAGGACCTCGAGGCCGACTCGCTCGATCTGGTCGAGTTGATTATGGCCTTTGAAGAAAAGTTTGGCGGGGAAATCTCCGACGAGGACGCCCAGAAGATCACCACGGTCGGCGAGGCCGTGAGCTATATCGATACCCATATGAAGCCGAAGTGACCTAGCCCGGCCCGGCCGACCGCGGAACCGGTCGGCTTCGCCGAGTCAGGGACGGACTTTTCGAGAGCCGGCGCGAGCCGGCTCTTTGTGTTTGCGGCGGACCGGGCGTGCGGAGGCCAGCAACCCGCGCAGACGTGCTTCTTCCCGGTTCTGGCGGCGCAGGTAGCCGCGCAGGAAGGCGGAGCCGCGCAGCCGCAGGGACATCGGCGCCACGACGCGCACGTCGTCCGGTTCGGCCCGCTGGCGGCCGTCGGCGCTGGCGTAGGCGCGCGCGGCCTCGAACAGCGTGATCTCGGCGCGCAGCGAGTCGATGCCCATCCGACGAACGAGCTGCAGGCCGAAGGCTTCGGCAGGAGGGGCCAGCACCACTTGCGGGAGCGCCTGGCGCGCCGTCGCCAACTCCTGCGCCGCCAGCGTCGTGTCGGATGCGAACCGGGCGATGAGCTGGCGCGGGCTGTTGCGAAAGGCGACCGACCGGCGATAGGCCTCCAAGCGCTCGTCCGGCGTCGCCAGCCCGCGCACGATCACGCGCAAGCCGAAACGGTCGAGGATCTGGGGGCGCAAGCTGCCTTCTTCCGGGTTCATCGAGCCGATCAACGCCAGCCGGGCCCAGTACGTGGCCGAAAGGGATCCGCGTTGGACGGTGAAGACACCCTGGGCGGCGGCGTCGAGAATGGCATCCACGATCTCATCCGGCAGCAGATTGGCCTCGTCGACGTAGAGCAGGTTCCGATCGGCGCGGGCCAGCAGCCCCCGGCGCAACCGCCAGCGCCCGGCCTGTCCGAGGCGCTCATCGAACCCGCCGACGACGTCCTCGAGCCGCGCGTTCAACGGGAGCTCCACCAGCCGAACCCGATCGAGGTAGGTTAGCGGCTCTCCCTGGCCGTATTTGCGGGCGCACTCGGCGCAGACGGCGTCGATGCCTCCGCTTTCGATATCTTCGGGCAGGCAGCCGGAGGCGCACAGGCTGCGCGGCACTTCCGGCAGCAAGTCGCCCAAGCTCCGGACGGCGGTGGTCTTGCCCGTGCCGCGCGGCCCGAGCAGCAGCACTCCGCCGACGTTCGGATTGATCAGCGCCAGCAGCAGAGCCAGCTTCATCTCCTCCTGTGCGACCAGCGCCAGGAAGGGGAAGACTTGCTGCTCCGACAGACCGAAGTCTTCTTGGGTCGGGACCTCGAGGAATCGGCTGGACCCGGCGCGCTGCAGCAGTTCCGTGAGGGACCGTACCGGTTCGGTCACAGTCGTTCTTCCAGCGGATCCTGGCGGCGCTGCGCCAGTCGATAGGCCTGTCGTTCGGCGCCGGCCGCCATCCGCCGGCTCTCGGCGTCCGTCTCCGTCCGCAGCGCCGGCACGGGTTTCGGCCGGCCGGATTCATCCAGGGCGACGTACACGACGTAGGCGCTGTTGGTGTGGCTGCGCGCCCCGGTGACCGGATCTTCGGCGATGACCTGGACCCGCGTCTCGAGCGAGGTGCGTCCGACGTAGGTCACTTCGGCTTGCAGGACGACCAAGTCCCCGATCCGAATCGGCTCGTGGAATCGCATCTGGTCGATGGCGACGGTGACGACGCGGGCCTGCGCGTGGCGCATCGCCGCCAGGGCCCCGGCTTCGTCCACCAGCTTCATGATCCAGCCGCCATGGACATCGCCGCGCAGGTTGGCGTGCTCCGGCTGCATCAACTGGCTGAGCGTGACCCTGGAGGCCGCCACCGCTTTGCCGCCTGCCGGAGTCGAGAGGCTCACTCCATGTCATCCTTCAGGTCGCCGGCGTCGGTCGTATGCAGCCGCTCCGGCTCGTCTTCCAAGACGTCAATGACCTCGAACGGCAAGCCCGACATCATCGGAGGCAGCGGCACGGACGCCGGCGGGCGGATGCGGAGCGGGGGAGGCGGAGGGGCCCGGCGCTCCAGTTCCTCGTCCATCGTCCGCTTGCGCAGGATGCGCGGGTCGGACGTCAGCCAGCCGACGTAGAGACCCTGGACGTCGAAGACCTGGCGGTCGGGGGTGACCCAGCCGATCCACTCTCCCTGGGAGCTGTACAGATGCGGGAAGACGAGCAACGCCATCCAGTCGCCCGGGGTGGAGTAGATCGGGATCGCCTTGGCAGAGGTCATGTCCGTCTCCGAGGGCTCGATGCAAATTATACCGGCGGGGTGTCGGCCGATCGGGCGGCCGGCCGGGAGCGCTGCCGGTCGATATCGGCGTAGGTCCACAAGCGGTTGGCGAGGAAATTCCAGAACAGGACAACGATGACGGCTGCCGCCAGAGCCAGGTTGCTGCCCAGGGCTGCCGCCGTCACGTCCGTTATCGATTCCAGACGAGTCTGCAGCAGGAGCGAGGCCAGGGAAGTGCCGGGCCCGATCAGCAAGGCGAACAAAGGCGTGCGGATGGCCAGCCCAACGAGGCTGACCAGAGCGAACTGCCCGGCCTGCCGGCGCACGGACTTTGTCCGCGAGTCGGGATAGGTCCAATAGCGGTTCCAGATGAAGTTGCTGATGACGGCCGCCAGGAAGGAACACACCGACGCCGGTACGGCCGGCCAACTCAGCGAACCGTGCAGGACGTTGAAGGTGCCGAAATCGACAACCGCACCGAAGGTCCCGACGACGCTGAATTTCAAGAAGCGCGTGAGCTCGGATCGGGAGAGGCGCGGCGGCGTCACGATGACTTCCGGAAGTCCTCGATGGTCCGGGCCAGGCCCGCCTCCAGATCGATGGTGGGGGCCCAGCCCAGCTCGCGCAGGGCCCGGCTGATTTCCGGCTGGCGTCGGTCGGGGTCGGAGGCGTCGCGACGTTCCGGGTGGAAAACGATCCCGGCCGGGTTGCCGGCGATTCGATTGGTGTCTTCGGCCAGGGTGCGGATGGTGATCTCGTCGGGGTTGCCCAGGTTCACCGGCTCGTGCACGTCCGAAAGCAGCAAACGGTACAGGCCTTCGATCAGATCGTCGACGTAGCAGAACGAACGCGTCTGGCTGCCGTCGCCGTAGACCGTCAGGGGAAGGCCGGCCAGCGCCTGGGTGATGAAGTTGGGCACCGCCCGTCCGTCATCGCGGCGCATGCGCGGTCCGTAGGTGTTGAAGATCCGGGCGATGCGGGTGTCGATCCCATGCGTGCGGTGATAGGCCATGGTGATGGCCTCGGCAAAGCGCTTGGCCTCATCGTAGACCGAGCGTGGTCCGATCGGGTCGACCCGCCCCCAATAGGATTCGGCCTGCGGATGACTCTCGGGGTTGCCGTAGATCTCGGAGGTCGAGGCCAGCAGGAAGCGCGCCTGATGGGCGCGGGCGACCCCCAGTGCGTTATGCGTGCCGAGGGCGCCGGCCTTGAGCGTCTGGATCGGCAGCTGGGGATAGCCGTAGGGTGAAGCCGGGTTGGGACTGGCCGGCGAGGCCAGATGGACGACGGCCTGCACCGCGCCGGGGACGAAGATGAAATTGGAGACGTCGTAGCGGACGAAGTTGAATCCGCTGTTCCCGGCGAGATGCGCCAGGTTCTGCGGGTTGCCCGTAATCAGATTATCCATCACGATCACGGCGTGGCCTTCGGCCAACAGCCGGTCGCAGAAGTGGGAGCCGACGAAGCCGGCGCCGCCGGTCACCAGGACGCGCACGCAGGCCTCCGCCGAGAGAATCGTTCGTCGATCGCAATCATGAAGCGCTCCAATCGATGGCGCTGACCTGGCCGTCGCTCGTCAGTCGATGCGCCTGGGCCGTGGCGACGTCGACGATCCACAGGTCTCCCTGATAGATCAACGCCAGGCGTTCCGCGTCCGGCGACCAGGCCACCCGATGTGGTTCCAGACCCGCCTCGCCCTCGGCCGGGAACAGGAGACGCAAGTTGCTCCCGTCGCGGTCGATGACTCCCAGGCGGTAGCGACTCGACTCGCTCTCTAACGGGGTCAGAGCTTGCAGGAAGGCGATCTGATGATCGACTTCGCCGTTGGGCAGGAGCCGCGGCGGCGACACAACCGGTTCGGCGAACATGCCGCTGCGCCCACTCAAGGGCAGGGCGGCGCCGCTCGTGGGCTGCAGCGCCACCAAGTCGAAGACAGGCGAGGCTGCGTCCGTCTCCAGGCCCACCGGATCCCCGTGCCGAACGGTGAACAACGTCCGGTCGTCCCAACCCCAGCTCACGCCGGGAACCCACGCCCAATCCCCGAGAGTCTGATACGGTGTCATTTCCAGCACCGGGGTGAGGGCCGGCTCGTCGAGCGTCACCACGCCGACGCCGTCCGGCCGCGCATAAGCCAGTTGCTGGGCATCGGAGGCCCAGGCGAACGAAGATCCCCACCAGCCGTATTGCCCGCCCGAATTCGCCGCCAGGATGGTCCGGCGCGGTCCGGCCCGGCCGCTTTCCCCGTCGGTGCGGATCGTCACGACATTCAGGTCGTTGTTCGCCTGCCAGCCGGGGGCGGCCGGCCGCGGCTCGACAGTGCTGTAGGCCAGCACCAGCGCCAGCGGATCCGGCGACCAATCGGCGAAGTGGACTACGTTCGAGACGCCCAAGGCGAAGGGCTCGGGGTTGCGCCCGAGCGCCGACACCGCCCACAGCGAGTTGATCTCCTCGGCGTCTTCGGGATCGTGCCGGGTGTAGGCCAGCCACGCCCCGTCCGGGGAAAGCTCGAGGATGCGGCCGTCGGCATCGCCGGCCACCGTCAGCGGAGTCCGGCTGCCGCTGTCCCCGGCGATCGTCCACAGGTTGCCGGAGGAGATATAGGCCAGCGTGCCTTCGATCGGCACCGGGCTGTAAGCCGTCAGCGCGCCGACCATCAGAATCTCCGGTTTCGGCTCGACGACGGTCTGGCTCTTGACCGGCGTGCGCGATACCTCGGCGCCTTCTTCGGTGACGATGCGGTAGGTGATTTCCTGCAAGCCGTTTTCGCCCGCCTGCAGCAGACGCGTTTCTCCCTCCGGCAGCGCCTCATTGCGCAGCGTCTGCTGTGGGAAGGGCAGGGTGACCTGCTCCACTTCGAACGACTCTTCGAGGCGGGTCACTTCGATGCGTGTCCCGTCGGTGACGAGGGTATAGGCCGGCGGCTGCAGCCGATCGAGCTCGCCCAACGTTACGCCGGCGGCGTCGATGGCCTGCACCACAGTCGATCCGGAGGGAACCGAGGCGCGGATCTCCTCCCCGTCGGCGGCGACGAGCACCGAGACGGCCCCGGCCGCGGCTTGGGGGCCGATGCAGGCGCTCAAGATCAGCGCCGACGTCAGCGCCGCCAAGCCGGAGGCGATGGCGCGGCGCCGACGGATCGGTCCACTTAGCTGATCGCAATGCCCCGGCTGGTATAATCCGCCCACGTGAACTCAGCGCAACTCGGCGACGATCGCCAGGGCCCCGTCGGCGACGGCGACCGAAGTCACCCGAAACCCGGTGGCCCGCGACCCCATCGGCCCGGCCAGGGCCTCACTCAACATACCGGTAATGGTCTCCCGAATCGCTTCTGGTGCAGGAAGCGGGCCGAAGTCGGCCGAGCTCAGTTCGAAGCCGAGCCGGCCCTCGCCGTCGATGAACGGCGTGACGACGAAGCGCACACTGGCCTCAAAGGGCCCCGACTCGACCACCCCGAAGACCTGGATAACCCCATCGCGCAGCATCACCGCTGGAGAGGTGAGGAGGGCGTCATCGTCGGAGGCGAGCCGCGCGGCCAGGGCCGACGTCAGTTCTTCTTCCGTCAGGATGACAGTCACCTGGCCGGTGGTGACGGCTTGGCCGAGGGCGTCGCGCCACCTCGTGGAAACTTGGGTGGCGGCGGCGTCGGAGATCTCGGGAGCCGCCGGAAGCTCCGGCCCGCCGAGGTTGAGGCGGCAGGCGGCGGTCGAGGCGGCCAGCATCACGATGATCCATCCCAGAATCGACCGACGTTGATGCGCTTTCATGCTCCGTTCGCCCGGCGCTCGCACGTTCGCCCGGCGGCGGCGATCCGGACTCGGCCGGCGTGAACGAACCGACCGCGGATTATAGCACCCCGGTTGACGCGAGCGACGCGCCCCTGACGATCGAGGGGCGTTTGGAAGCGCTGTTGTTCGTTTCCGGCGCGCCCGTGACGGCGCAGCGGCTGGCGGAAGCGCTCGGCATCGGCAGCGCCGAGGTGGAAACGGCGCTGCCGCGCCTCGACGCTTCGTTCGCCGCGCGCGGGGTTCGCCTGCAACGTTACCGCGGCGGGTATTCCTTGACGACCGCGCCCCAGGCGGCCTCCGACGTCGCCCGCCTGCTCGACCTGGAGAGCAGCGCCCACCTGACTCGGGCGGCGCTGGAGACGCTTTCGATCATCGCCTACCGCCAGCCGGCGACGCGCCCGCTGATCGACAGCATCCGCGGGGTGAATTCGGAAGCCTCGATCCATACGTTGGTGCGCTACGGGCTGGTGGAGGAAGCCGGGCGGGGCGAAGGCCCGGGACGTCCGATCCTGTATTCGACGACGCAGGATTTCCTGCAGCACTTCGGTCTGCGCTCGTTGAGCGATCTGCCGCCGCTGGCGCCGGGGGAGGCGGAGACTCTCCCGCTGGCGCCGCCCGCCGACGAGACGTGATGGAACGCCTGCAGAAGATTCTGGCGCGGGCAGGCGTCGCCTCACGGCGGGCGAGCGAAGTGCTCATCGAACAACGGCGGGTCACCGTCAACGGCGAGCCGGCCCGCCTCGGCCAACAAGCCGATTCAACCCGCGACGACATCCGCGTCGACGGCCGGCGGATCGCCGGCGCGGCCGAGGCCGTGTGGGTCATTCTGAACAAACCGCCCGGTGTGGTCGTCTCCGATCGAGCGCAGGGGGACCGCCCGACGGTTCGCGCATTGGTCAACTTGCCGGAGCGGCTCTTCGCCGTCGGCCGGCTGGACGTCGAAAGCGAAGGCCTGGTCGTGATGACAAACGACGGGCAGGCCGCCGAGCGGCTGGCCCACCCGCGCTATGAACACGAGAAGGAATACCGGGTCCTGCTCAACCGGCCGCCGGATGAGAAGCAGTTGGCCTCGTGGGCGCGCGGCCTGGTGTTGGCCGACGGCCATCGCACGCGGCCGGCGCGAGTCTGGCGCGAGCCGGGCGGGCGATCGCAACGTTGGCTGCGGCTGATCCTGCGCGAGGGACACAAGCGCCAGATTCGCGAGTCGGCCCGGGTGCTGGGGCTGCGGGTGGAGCGACTGATCCGGGTTCGTGTCGGTCCGTTCGCGTTAGGCACGCTTAAGCCGGGGGAATGGCGGCTGGCCCTGAAGGCCGAAGTCGCCCAGCTCGGGGTCTCGGCGAAGCCGCCGAACCGCCGTCCGAGCCGGCCCCCGTCCGCCGCCGGGGCCCCGCGCCGCCCCCGGCCGACCGCGCCGCGTTCCAAGGAGCGCCGATGAAACTGCACGAGTATCAATCGAAGCAACTCTTCGCGCTGGAGGGGATTCCCATCCCGCGCGGGCGTGTGGCGATGACGGCGGCCGAAGCCCGCGCCATTGCCGAGGAATTGGGCGGACGGGCCGTGGTGAAATCACAAGTGCTGGTCGGCGGCCGGGGCAAGGCCGGCGGCATTCGGCTGGTCAACTCACCCGAGGAGGCGGAGGATGCCGCCACCCAGATTCTGGGGATCCAGATCAAGGGCCTGCCGGTTCGCAAGTTGCTGGTGGACGAAGCCGTCGGGATCCAATCCGAGATCTATCTCGGCCTGACCAACGACCGCCAGGCCCGCTGTCCGGTGCTGATCGCCTCGGCCGAGGGCGGAGTCGAAATCGAGGAAGTGGCGCGCCGTGAGCCGGGCAAGATCGTGCGCCTGCCGATCGATCCACTGCTCGGGCTGCGCGAATACCAGGCCCGCTACCTGGCGGCCGCCATCGAACTGCCGCGCCAGCACTGGCGCGATTTCATTCATATCGCTTCGGCGCTGTACCGGGTGTTCCAGCGCGTCGACGCCACTCTGGCCGAGATCAATCCCCTGGTTGTAACCAAGGACCACCACCTGCTGGCGCTCGACGGGAAGATGGTGATCGACGACAACGCCCTCTTCCGCCATTCCGACATCGCCGAAATGCGGGACCTGGACGAGGAGGCCCCGGCCGAACGCGAGGCGCGCAAGTACGGCCTCTCCTATGTTCGGCTCGACGGTTCGATCGGCTGTATGGTCAACGGAGCCGGCCTGGCGATGGCGACGATGGACGTCATCGAGCTCTGCGGAGGCAAGCCGGCCAACTTCCTCGACATCGGAGGCGGTGCGGGGGCGGAGAAAGTCGCCGCCGCGCTGCAGTTGATCCTGGGCGAGCCGGAAGTGCGGGCCGTCCTGCTCAACATCTTCGGGGGGATCACGCGTTGCGATGAGGTGGCGCGCGGCGTCCTGAGCGCGGTGCAGGAGGTGAAGCCCAAGGTCCCCTTTGTCGCACGCCTGGTCGGGACGAACGAGGAGGAAGGTCGCAAGCTTCTGGCCAAGGCCAAGCTGACGACCGCCAGTTCCCTGATGGACGCGGCGCGCAAGGCCGTGGCCGCCGCCGAAGGGAGGCTGCAGGCATGAGCATCCTCGTCGACAAGCAAACCCGGCTCTTGGTCCAGGGCATCACCGGCCGCGAGGGCGAGTTCCACGCCCGCCAGATGTTCGACTACGGCACGCGCTTGGTGGCCGGGACGAGTCCCGGCAAAGGCGGCGAATGGGTGCTGGATGGCAAGGTGCCGGTGTTCGACACCGTGGCGCAGGCCGTCGAAGCGACCGGGGCCAACTGCTCCGTGATTTTCGTTCCGGCGCGCAACGCCGCCGATGCCACGCTGGAGGCGGCCGACGCCGGTCTCCCCCTGATCGTCTGCATCACCGAGGGAGTTCCGGTGCAGGACATGATGCAGGTCCGCCGCTATCTCGACCAGCGAGGCTCCCGACTGGTCGGCCCGAATGGACCGGGGATCCTATCGCCCGGTCAGGCCAAGGTCGGCATCATCCCGGGTCACATCGCCATCCCCGGGGACGTCGGGGTCGTCTCACGGTCGGGTACGCTGACGTACGAAGTGCTCTATGCACTCAAGCTCCGTTCGCGCGGGGTCTCGACGTGCGTCGGCATCGGCGGCGATCCGGTCAACGGGACGTCCTTCATCGACGTCCTCGAGATGTTCGAAGAGGACCCGGACACGGAGCAGGTGGTGCTGATCGGTGAAATCGGGGGGACGGACGAAGAGCGGGCCGCCACCTTCATTGCCGACCGAATGACCAAGCCGGTCGTCGGATTCGTCGCCGGGCGTAGTGCGCCCCCGGGGAAGCGCATGGGTCATGCCGGCGCCATCGTCGAAGGCGGTTCGGGGCTGGCCTCGGATAAGATCAATGCGTTGGTGGCAGCCCGCGTTCGGATGGCCGAGCACCCCGAACAGATCCCCGACCTGCTGGATGGAACACGGTGACCGCCGCGGTGGAGGCTCCATGGCCGACCCCAAGGTAGATCGATCCGATCGAGAACCGCCCGCCCTTGATCCCTTGCGGGAAGCCGTGGCGCGCCATCCGCAAGACGTTGTGGCGCGCCGCCGGCTAGGCTGGGGGCTCTACGGCGCCGGGAACACGCAAGAGGCCCTGGCCGTTTTCCGGCAAGCTCGCCGCGATTTTCCCGAGGATGTCGATGTGCTTTACGGTTTGGGGTTGACGGCGAAGAGGGCCGGTGTCGTCGACGAGGCCGATGAGGCGTTCCTGCTCGTCGCCAGCCTGGCCGAGGCGATGACGGATCCCGGTCGCGGAGAGATCTTGCAGCGCCTGGCGACCGGCCACCACAACCAGGTACGGACCGGCCGCTGGGGACTCAAGCAGAAGGTGTGGGGCGAGGCGTGACCTCGAAGCGCGAGCGGTTGGAGGCGGCGCTGGCCGGAGAGGTCGCCGACCGCCCGCCGTTCGCGTTGTGGCGCCACTTCCCCGTCGACGACCAGTCGCCACAGGCCTTGGCCGAGGCGGTGCTGGCGTTCCAACGCGAGATCGACTGCGACTTCATCAAGCTTACGCCGGCCTCGTCCGCCTGCGTGCGCGACTGGGGGGTCGTCGACGTGTGGCAGGGTTCGACCGAAGGGACGCGAACCTACACCGCCCGGCGGGTCGTTAAACCCTCCGACTGGCGCGCGCTGGAGTCTCTCGACCCTCGGTCCGGGGCGTTGGGCGAACACGTACGCTGTCTGGAGGCAGTCGTCATCGCCGCAGGCGAATCGTGTCCGGTCTTGGCGACGGTCTTCTCGCCGCTGGCTCAAGCCAAGAACCTGGCCGGCGGGGATCTCCTTCTCGAACATCTAAAAAGAGAGCCTGAGAGCGTTCTGTCCGGTCTGGAGGAAATCGCCCGGACGACGGTGCGGTTTATTGAGGCTGCCCGCCGGATCGGCATCGAGGGAATCTTTTATGCCATCCAACATGCCTCGCCGCACCTGCTCGACCGGGAAGCCTACGCGCGGTTTGGCCGTCCCTTCGACGAACGGATCCTGGAGGCCGCCGGCGGGCTCTGGCTGAACTTGCTCCATTTGCATGGCGAGGACATCGATTTCGATCTGGCGGCCTCCTTGCCGGCTCCGGTCGTCAACTGGCACGACCGGGAGACGCCTCCGCGACTGCGCGACGGCCGACGGCAGTCGGGGAAGGCGGTCTGTGGCGGACTGTCGCGCATCGAGACACTGGTCCTGGGCGATCCGGCGCGTGTACGCGCTGAAGCGGCCGAGGCCATCCGCCAGACCGACGGCGGGCGCGGCCTGATCCTGGGGACAGGATGCGTCGTCCCGGTCCATGCGCCGCGGGCGAACTTGCTGGCCGCCCGCCGGGCGGTTGAAGAGCCTGCGAGTGGAAAGCTCCCCGCGAGCTCCAAGCTCGCGGGGAGCTGACAGAGGGCGAATGTCCGGCCTGCGGGTCATCGGCGGAAGCGCACGCGGTCGCCAGCTGCGCCGCGTTCCCGGGGATGGGACGCGGCCGATTGGCGATCGTGTCAAGGAGGGACTCTTCGGAATCCTTGGCGCCGACGTCGAAGGGAGCCTCTTCCTCGACCTGTTCGCCGGGACGGGCAGTGTCGGGATCGAAGCGCTCAGCCGAGGTGCGAAGGCGGCAGTCTTCGTCGACAAGGCCTCCGCGGCGGCGCGCACCGTGCGCGAGAACTTGACCTCCACCGGCCTTGGGGATCGGGGGACCGTGATCCAGCAGGACGGTTTCGCCTACCTTGCCCAAGAGCCGCAAATCGCCTTCGACTACGTCTATGTCGCCCCGCCGCAGTATCACGGCATGTGGCTGAAGGCTCTGCGCGCCCTGGAAGGCAAACCGGGCTGGATGAGCGACGATGCGTGGGTAATCGTTCAGATCGATCCGCGGGAAGACGAAGCGGAGGGGCTCGCGCGGCTCGACCGCTTCGACGAGCGAAGCTATGGACAGACGAGGCTGGTGTTTTACCGCGTGCCGTGACCTCGCCCGCGCCGGACCCTCAACGGACGGGCCGAATTGGTGTCCCCAGACTCTAGCCTGGGGGCGAAGACGCAGGCTGAAGCCTGCGACTACGACGTCGGCGAGGCACGCAGGCCAAAGCCTACGGCTACGTCGTACGCGACCTCGCCCGCGCCCGAGCCTGAATTGGTAGCCCCAGGCTTTAGCCTGGGGGCGAAGACGCAGGCTGAAGCCTGCGACTACCACGTCGGCGAGGCACGCAGGCTGAAGCCTGCGACTACCACGTCGGCGAGGCACGCAGGCTACTGGCGAGTCGGCAGCGGAATCGTAGGGGCGGGTTTCAAACCCGCCCCTACGTCTTCGTCAAGGGGACACTTCACTCGATTGAAATCGTGAGCTTCCCGGCTTCGTCGTAACGATAGACCGCCGTGAACGGAGGAGCCCCATCGAGGCACGCAACCGCGCGGGGGAGCAGGGTGGGGAGGTCCTCGACGACCGGCGCCTCCGCCGCTTCTTCCGGGGAGAACCAGCGAAGCTGGCCCTCCTCGCCGGAGATCGGCGTCCCCTCGCCGACGGAAGCGGCGAAGACACTGAAACCAATCCCTGGGGAGGCCCCCAGGTCGACGATCACCTCACCGGCGAGTCGCAACTCGACCAGGTCCAGCCCGGTTTCCTCGCGGAATTCGCGCCGGGCTGCCTGTCCGGCCGACTCGCCACGTTCGACATGACCCCCGATACCGTTCCACAGCCCGGCCCACGCGCCTCGACCGGGCGGAACCCGCTGCAGCAAGACGTTTCGATCGCGAAACCCGAAGATCAGCGTTCGTGGGACGATCTGGTGGCGGCTTGCGTCGAGGCGCTGGCCATCCAGCGACATCCGTTCAGCGTCCCGTTCCGGACAGAAGCGGACAAACGGCGTTGGCCACGCTTCAAACCCCGGTGATCTTGTCTGCGCTCTCGCGCGAGTGGACTGCGACGGAACGGGACACTAGTCCGCCAGGTCGCCGACGTCTTCCGTTACGCCCGCCGCGCGCAAGTAGACGTCCAGCGAAGGATGGACGATCGTCTTAGCCACGTGCGCCTCGACCTCGCGATCGGTGTCGCGGACATTCAGCCGTTGGAAGAGCAGGTCGAACTGCTTTTCCCAGGCCTGGCTGATGCGCTCGAGCGAGTCCGCTCCCAGGCCCCACAGATCGGACTTGAACGGGCCGATGGCGTTCTTGCGAGTCTTGTAATAGAACTGCTCGTCGGTCACGCCCGGCTTGCGCTCGGCGGCGAAGTTCTTGTCCAGGTAGGCGTACATGGTCCGCCGCAGGTTCGCGGGCAGGTTGTCGAAGAGAATGTTCTGGAAGTTCGTCGCCAGGTGGACCTCGCAGGCCCCGGCTTCGGTGAAACGGCTGAAGGCCTCTTCGGGCAGCGTAGAGGCGCCGTGCTGGACGGCGCCGGCCATGCGGTAGGACTTACGCGCCACGCGCGAGAGCTCGCGCAGCGTGTCGAAGTCGACGCTGACCTGGGCGATGGAGCCGTCCGGCAACACGACGCCGCCGTGCGACGTGCCGGTCTGGATGCTGATCTTCGACAGCCCGGGTCGCCCCGGGCCGAGTGCGCCCAGGGCGCGGTTGAACCCGTCCATGAAGCCGCGCAGCTCCGCTTCGGTGCTATTCCGTCCGCCGACCTCGCCGATCTCGCCGCCGATGGATATCGTGACGTCTTTGGGCTCGTTTCGGCGCACTTCGAGGGCCAGCTCGGCGCACAGGTTGTAGTTTAGCTGCTGCTGCTCGGCGATGCTCGGCCGGGCCAGGTCGACCAGCGTCGACGTATCGATGTCGATGTTGAAGAAGCCGGCCTGGACCGCTTCCCGGATCAGGTCGCGCACGGCGGCGACCTCCTTGAGGGGGGCCTCGGCGAAGCGCTTGGCGCTGATCTGGAAATGGTCGCCCTGGAGAAAGACTGGTCCCTGCCAGCCTTCGGCGACGGCGGCGGCAACGATGGACGAGGTGTACTCCGCCGGGCGCTGGTTGGTGTAGCCCATCTCGGAGCGGGCAATCTCGAAAAGGAGGGCGCCCGCCTGCCGGCGCCGCGCGGCGCGGAAGACGCTGCGGGCGGCGTGGTAGCTCAAGGCCCGCAGGTTCATCGCCGGGACGGTGAAGTCGTTGCGGCTGGCGCCGCGGCCGCGGGCCCGGTACAGCCCGTCGATCGAGGCCGGGTAAACACCGATCTGGGCTGCCGCCTCGCGGATGACCCAGCGGGCCAATCCGGCGTCCGGCTCGGACGCCAGGGCCGCCTTGTGAGCCAACCTATCGATGGCCGTTGCCAGGCGGCGGCGGTCACGGACGGTGAGTGTTCGGCCGGACAGGGAAAGCGCGCCGGCCGTGCCATCGACCAGCCGCTGTAGAGCTTCTTGCCAACCCATGGTTGACTCCTGCGACAGGGCTCGCGGCGATTATACGCCGCCGAGCGTCGCCGTCGTCCGGCGGCCCATCACACGGCCCGGCGCTGAAAGACACTCCTGGCCGACGCGCCGTCAGGCATCGGTCAGGCTCGTGATTGCCACGCGCGAGGGGCCGGACTATAATGACGATGCGACTTCGACCGCCGCGGCCGGGTCGCGGGAGGAGGCGCATGGCAGGCACGGTGGATCCCCTGGGCAAGATCACGGCAGGCGATGACCTGCTGGGCAAAATCCGGAAAACCCTGTCGGGCTTTATCGGCTACCTCGATCGCGAGAATCGACGGGAGGCCGACAAACTCCTGCGGGCGACGATCGCCAGCCGCTACGAGCAGCAGTGGGGGCGCATTTCGACCATCCAGCGACAGATGATCGAAGCCGGCAACCTCGAACAGGTGGACCAGCTCGAGGCGGCGGCGATCAAACTGCGCACTTTCATCGACCGGGTCAAGAGCGCCTCTTACGGCTATGCCGGTTTCTTCGACGCTGTACGCGTCAACGAGACCGAGCTGCAGAAGATCTACTCGTACGATCTTCAGCTGCTGGAGGACGTCAACAGCATCTCCAGCGCCGTCGACAACGTGGAAGCCTCGATGGGCAGCGACGGACTGCCGGCGGCAATGCGGCATCTGACGACGCTGTCCCAGGATGTGATCGACGCCTACGACCGCCGCGACGAGGTCCTGCTGGCCCTGTGACCGCCGGCGTATAAGGAGAAAGGGACATGGCAAGGATTTTCGACGTCATCGAGTACCCCAACGAAATGCGGGATGAGATCGTCCACCGTTTCCCGGATAGCGGCAGCGGCGATTTCCACATCGGCTCGCAAGTCATCGTCCGGGAGACACAGAGCGCCGTCTTCCTCCGCGACGGGAAGGCGCTGGACACTTTCGCGCCGGGACGGCACACGATCACGACCGCCAACATTCCCGGCCTGGTCAACCTGATCGGCAAACTCTTCTCCGATCAGACGCCGTTCAAGGCCGAGGTTTACTTCGTCTCGATGCGCGAGTTCGTCGACCAGAAATGGGGCACGCCGCAGCCGATCATCGTGCGCAATCCGGGCATGGCGCTGGGCGTGGCACTGCTGCAAAGCTATGGCACTTACAGCTTCACCGTGGGCGACCCGCAGCAGTTCGTCAATCAGGTCGTCGGCCAGACGGGAGCCTTCAAGACGGCCGACATCCAGGCCCGGTTGCGCTCGATGCTGCTCTCCAAGCTCCAAGACTTGTTAGGGGAGACGACCAAAGCCAAAAACGTTCCGGAATTGATCGGCCTGGTGGAAGAGATCGGCGCCGGTGTGCGCGCCAAGGCCCAGGACGATTTCAAGGCGCTCGGGCTGGCCCTCAAGGCGTTCTATATCGAGAGTCTCAAGCCCTCGGACAAGTCGGCCGAGGAGCTGCGCGCCATGGGCATGCTCGATGTCGCCACCTACACGCAGCTTCAGGCGGCGGATGCCATGCGAGATGCAGCGCAGAATCCCAGCGGTGGGGCAGGGTTGACGGCCGGGATCGGGGCCGGCATGGGGATCGGCAGCGCCATCAGTGACGCGCTGAAGAGCGCGCAGACCTCGGGAAGCGCCGCTGCGGCGATGCCGGACGTGATGACGCCGTCGGAGGCGGCCAAGTACTTGCAGGTCTCCGAGGAAGACGTCCTGGCGGCCATCAAGACCAAGGAGATCAAGGCCAAGAAGATCGGGGAAGGCTACCGTATCAGCCGGGAAGCCTTGCAGGACTACCTGAAGAGCTGACCTCGCGAGATCCCGGTTTCCCAGGAATGCCGAATCGTAGGGGCACGGCACACCTGCCCTGGCGGGCGGTGCCAGGGTGCCGTGCCC
>CAZMVJ010000034.1:0-18072 GCA_964569445.1 uncultured Anaerolineaceae bacterium
CATGGCCGACGGCGGCCTCGCGCAGGATGCGGACGAGGACGTCGGCATCATCCTCGGCCGGCAGGCGACCCACCGGCCATTCCGGGGCCAGGTAGTTCTCGTCCGACGTGGCGTACGGATTGTCCGAGGCGACGGTTTCGTCGTCGTCATCGGTGGGGTTCGGCAGTTGGTGGAACGGGATAATCCCGTCCCCGCCGACGATCAAGAGCGCCGCGATCATCTCCCCGCGACGGGCCAGCGCCCGATCGAGGTCGGCCAGGCGAAGCTTCACCTGCCAGGCGTTAGCCGGGTCGACCGGCGTCAGGCGGAAGGCCTTGAGAGTCGCCGGGTCGTCGGGGTAGAAGACATAGGCGGACCATCCATCCCGGCTCCGCATGGCATCCGCCATGGCGTGCACGGCCTCATCCAGGCGGGCGAAGCGGTCCTCGCCGAAGGTCTGGATCAGGCGCGTGCGGCTGCTCAGGATGATGTACGCCGGCTGGCGTCGGTCGACATCGGTCGTGGCCTCCGGCGTCCGCAGGCGGGCGGCCAGGCGATCGAAGTCGGCGCGGATGCGTTCGATCTCCGGCGACTCGGTTGGATCCTGGTCGCCGTTGTCGGGCCCGCGGAAAGACTCCCAGGGCTGTGGCTTGGGCGCTGGCCCGTCCGAGGGCGACAGCGCGGCGGCGGCGCCGACGGCCGAGGCGACTCCAGAAGAAGGGATCGCCGCCGGAGCGGCCATGGGCGCGGCGCCGGCCGCAGACCCCGCGGCGACGATAGCGGGGCTGGCTGCGCTCGGTCCGCTCGGGCCGCTGCCCGATCCGGCCAGGCGATTGTCCCCGAGAATGGCGGCGACTTCGGCCGGCACCGGGCGACTGATTTCGGCGGTGAGCTTCTCGCTCCACAAGGACCGATAGGGGTTGTCGCGTCCCAGGACCTTGAGCGCCACGCGCCCGGTGGGGTCATTGGCGGCGGCGCGGTGCAGGTACTCGACGGCGCGGGCGTGCTCGCCGCGGCGCAGTAGATCCTCGGCCAGGGTCAGAGAGAAGGCCACGCACTCGGGCCAGCGGTCATAGGCTGCCCGCGCAGTGGCCACGGCCGCGGCGTTGTCGCCGCAGGCATGCAGCGATCGCATCAGCACCAGGGCCGGCAGCGGAACGTCCGGGTCCGACTGCAGGGCCTCCTTGGCCTCTTCGACGGCCGCCTTGGCCTTGCCGGACTCCAATTGCTGCTGGGCAACGGTCAGATGGCGAAGCCAGGAGGGTGCTCCATCGTCGCCGACCTGTTTACGCAGCGCCCGTCCGCTGCTGCTGGCCAGCGTGGCGCGCAACGGATCGCCGGCGGCGCGGGCAGCGATAGCGAGCAAGTCGTAGGCTTCGACGCATTCCGGATCGGCGGCGATGACCTGGCGCAGCCGTCTGGCGGCCGAGCCGGGGTCGCCCTGCTCGACCTCGACCTGGGCCATGACGAATTGGACATCCAGGTCGTTCGGCCAGCGGGCCAGCCAATCGGCGGACAGCGACCGGGCGTAATCCGGACGGCCGGCCGCCCGCGCCGCCTGCAGCAGACTGAGGAGGGTCTCGCGATCGATCATGGGTTCACCGCCATCCGATAGGTTCCGCCATGGACGAGCTCCAGGGCGCGTACAGCCGCCAACT
Organism: uncultured Anaerolineaceae bacterium; assembly: GCA_964569445.1. Taxonomy (GTDB): domain Bacteria; phylum Chloroflexota; class Anaerolineae; order Anaerolineales; family E44-bin32; genus DATEVL01. The sequence continues at coordinate 1,638 of CAZMVJ010000034.1, forward strand.
GCTGGAGGGTCGCCGTGTCGGTGGGATCGAGTTCAGCCGCGCGAGCCAACATGCTCTCGGCCTCGCTGTAAGCCTTGAGCGACTTGAACACGTGGCCGGCGCGCCGGAAAGCTTCCGGGGCATGCGGGTAGGTTTCTGTCGAGCGGCAATAGGCATCCAGGGCGCGATCGAGCTCGCGCCGCGCCTCGTAGACCTGACCCAACTCCAACGCCAGCTCGGGCTGGAGGGGATCGAGTGCTTCCGCCTGGCGAAGCAGGTCGAGGGCATGGTCGAGCTGGCCCGATTTGCGTTCGACGCGCGCCATGCGCACGTGCAGTTCCGCCGAGCGCGGCCTTAACCTCATCGCCGCCTCCAGCGCCTGACCGGCGGCAGAGTATTCGTCGGCCGCCTCGAGCGCTTCGCCGAGGGAGGACCAGGCCTCGTCGTCATCGGCGGCAGCCGCCAGGTGCTCACGCAGTTCCTGGGCGGCCTGGTCGGCCCGGCCGATGTCGATCAGCAGCCGGGTTCGAGTCCGGCGCAGGGCAGGGGCATCCTTGGCGACGGCCGCGGCGCGGTCGAGCAGCTCAACCGCCCGGTCTGACTCTCCATGCCTGGCGGCAACGACCGCCAGGCATTGCAGCGCGTCCGGCTGATCGCCTCCGAGTCGGACGGCGCTCTCGGCATGACGCCGGGCGTCGCGCAGCTTGCCCGCCCCCAGCGCCGCCCGCGCCTTTCCAACGAGATGGGCGGCTTCGGTCGGGGCGAGGGAAGCGGCGTGGTCGAACAGGTTCTCGGCTTGAGTGAATTCTCCGACGGCAACCGCCAGCTCACCGGCCTCGTGCCACACCTGGGCGTCGGAAGGCAGCAGCGGGAGCAAGCGCTGGAAAGCCTGGAGGGCGGCGCTCAAATGCCCGGCGTCACGCAGTGCGCGGCCATACGCCAACCGCCACGGAGCATTCTCCGGATCGAGCTCGACGGCGGACTGGAGATGAGGCAGCGCCGCGTCGAGATCGCTCTGGGTCAGATACAGGTCCGCCAGGGCAGCATGCCAGGCAGCCTCGTCGGTCCATTGGGCAAGGGCCGCGTTCAAAGCAGCGATGGCCGAGTCGGTGTAGCCCTGGGCCAGATGAGCCCGAGCCAGGAGAGATTGAGCGACGGGGCGCAGTCCGGCGTCCTCGGACGCGTCGACAAACGCCTGGCGAGCGAGCGATGGGCTGCCGCCTTGAAGATGCGCGACGCCGGCAAGCAGTGCTTGCCAATTGGCGCCCAATTGATCCGGCTGCGCCTGCCGAAGCACTTCGAGGGCCTCGGACGGCCGCTGACGCCGGAGCAGGGCAACGGCCAACGCCTCATACGGCTCGTTCTTGCCGGGGTCTTCCGGCGGACGCGTCTGAAGTTCCGCCAGCGCTTCCTCGTCTTCGATCGACCGGGTCAGTCGCAAGCGAGCGCCGATCACCCGGCCTTCCTCGGTCGACCCCATTGGTCCCGCCAGGGAGGTGGCGAGCCAGGTGAGCAGCGATTCGGATGGCACGTCCTCCCCGGGAGCATGGCGGCGAGCGAGGGCGGCCTCGCCGAAGAGCCAGCGGGCCTCGAGGACTCGCAAGAGGGTCTCGGCCAGGGCGATCTCGTATTGGGGTTCGCCGGTCGAAAGGACCGGGGCAAGGGCCGTGAGCGCGTCGCTCCAGTTGGCGAGGCGAAGCTCGGCGCGGGAAAGCGCCAGGCGGTCTTCGGGGGTCGCCGCGTCCGGTCGACGCGCCTCGACAATGGCGGTCTCGGCCGAGGCCAGATCGCCGATCGAAACGGCCGCTTCCGCGTACAAGGCCCAGCTGGCGGCCGTCGTTCCGGGGAGGGAATTAGCCTGGGCCAGGACGTCGAAGGCGCGCTCGGGCTGGCTCAAGCGCAGCCACGCTTCGCCCAGGGCGCCGAGCGTTTCCACGCTGGGGGATACTTCGGACGCTCGAGTGAGCAGGTCGACCGCTTCCTGCGGCGAGCCATGGCGCAGGGTGGCTAGACCAGACTCGGTGAGGAGCTGCGCGTCCGCCGGATGGCGCTCCAGACTCTTGGCGAACAGGTTCAGCCCGATCTGGACCTCGCCGTTGGCGACCATCGCCCGCGCCAGCGAACGCTGCATGCGCAAGTCATCCGGCGTGAGGTCGAGCGCTTTCTGCCAGGCCCCGATCGACTCGCTGCGGCGTCCGGCAGACCACAACGCCGCTGCTCGGCGAGCTTGAATCTCCGGATCGCCCGGAGTGAGCTCGGCGACACGGTTCAGCGCCTCGATCGAGGCCTCCGCGTCGCCGGCGCTTTCCGCCACATCGGCGAGCTCCGTCCAGACCGCCGGGTCGTCGGGCTGCGCCGAGGCGATGCTCTTGAGAAGCCCCGCCGCGCGCCGACCCTGGTCGAGGCCGACAAGAACATGTGCCGCACGACGGCGGACGATCAAGTCATCGGAGTCGTTGAGGACTTTCTCGAGGGCGCCCGCGGCCTGGGCGAGATCGCCCGCATTCAACGAGGCCTCGGCCGCTGTCATCCAGAGCTCAGGGTCGCTTCCGGCGATCTTGGCGGCGGTGTGGAAAGCCTCGGCCGCCTCGTTCCAGCCACCGGTCTGTTGGGCGACCGAGGACATCACCTGCAGACCGTCGCGTTCGGTCGGATCGATGCCCAGCAAGGTCTGGGCGCTCAGTCGGGCTTCGTCGATCAGCGAGACGGAGAGGTAGGCGCGCGCCAGAGGCCCGAGGACCTTCGGATCCTGGCCTTCGGAGGCGCGCAAGGCCTCGAACTCACGGATGGCGGCCATGCTGTCGCCGGCCAAAAGCAGAGACTGGGCTTTATGAAGGGCGGCAAAGCGCGCCATCTGCGGGTCGCGCGGCGAGGTCAACAGGTACTCGGCGTAAGCTTGCGCTGCTCGACCCGGCTCACCAGCGTCTTCGAAAGCGCGTGCGAGCCAGTAAGAAAGCGCCGCGTCGTGCGCGCCGAGGGTTCGGGCTCGCAACAACTTGGCGGCCGCCGACTTGGCCCGGGTTGGCTCGACAGTCGATTCCCCTGCGAGGTCGAGGCGTCCCGAGATCAGCCAGGCTTCGGCCGGAGCCGCCTCAGCGAGATGCGTGAATAGCGTCCGGGCGGATTCTATCTGGCCGGTAGCCTCGAAGGCCGTGGCCAGGGCAAGGCGGGTTTCCTGGTCTCCGGGAATGCGCCGATGAGCGGTACGGAGGGGATCGACGGCCTCGTTTGGCCGGCCCAGGGCGAGCCATGCGCGACCGGCCTCCAAATTGGCCTGAGGATCCCGGGGTTCGACACGCAGGGCTTCTTGCGCGGCTGCCAGGGCCTCGCTTGGCATGCCCTGCATCCGTAACGAGTGGGCAAGGGCGGCATGAATGGGGGCCGACCCGGGCGCCATCTGCGTCGCGCGCCGCAGCGTCTCCGCGCAGGCTCCGGGGTTGCCCGCTTCCTGATGGAGTCGCGCCACACCGAGCCACAGGCCGACTTCCGCCGGGTGGTCGACCGTGGCGGCTTCGAGCATGGCCACGGCTTCCGTCCGTCGACCTTGGGCCGCAAGGGCTTTGGCGGTCAAGAGGGTGCGATCCGTCACCGGCACACTGGCCGGAGGGTCTGCCAAGAACGCCTGGGCCTGCTCATGGTCGGCCAGGGCAATGGCGCACTCGACGGACTTTTCCCACCGGGCCGGATTCGAATCGGGAGGAGCAGCCTTCAGCACGGCGAGGGCTTCTGCCGGCCGACCGAGCTGGCGGAGCGACTCGGCCTCGACCGACATCGCGAGCGAAGAGGCGCCGTCGAGAGCCAGCACCAAGCGGGCCTGTTCCAGGGCGCCCTGGAAGTCCCCGGTGTCCGCAAGGGTCTGCGCGTAGTCACAACGGGTCGGCACATGGGCGGGCGACTCGGCCAAGACCGCGCGGTAGACGTCGAGGGCCAGACCGGGCTCACCACAAGCAACGAGGCCGGCGGCCATAGCCGCCGTGGCCTTCGGTTCGCCGATCTCCAATGCGTTCAACGCCGACTCGATCAGCATTCCTCGGCCCTTCTCGACCGCTCCGCCCTTGAGGTAGGCCCACCCGGCGGCGAATCCGAGATCAGGCGTGGCGGGGGAGGGAGAGACGAGCGACAGAGCGCCGGCGGCGTCGCCCTTCTGGGTGAGCGCAATCGCCACGTTGGCCAGCCGGGAATCCGAAGGACCGATCTGGAGCGCCTGCTGCCGCGCTTCGAGCGCCGTTACCGTGTCGCCGTCGGCCGCGGCCACGATCGCCAATCCGTCGGTCAGCGCCGCCAATTCCCCGCGGCGAGTCTCCCACGCGACCTGAAGCCGCTGCCGGAGCGCCGCAAGAGCGGCATCGCCGGCGAGTCCAGCATCCGGGGATCCATCGACGGAGGGTCCGGCAGCCGAAGAGACCCTGGCGGCGAAGGCGACATCTCCGGCTTCGACCATGCGCAAGAGGACGACGTCCACGCGGTCGCCGGCGGCAGCAGCGAGGCCTTGGGCCGACTCATCGTCCGGCCGGTTGGCTCGCAACGCGCTCACCAGCGCCGCCAGATCGCGGGGAGAGGGCGAGGAGGCGAGGCGCGCGGCCAGTGACGGCTGGTCGGCAATGGCCTGCCAAGCGACGGCAAGGGGGGCACGCCAGTCGACCAGGGTTCCGCTCAACAGCTTCCGGACTTCTTCCGCGCCGCCGTTTCGATCCGACCGAAGGATCTCGCCGGCCAGGATCAGGACATCATCGGCCGACAAGACCTCGCCGACCGCCTCCCCAGCCATCAACTCTTCGCGCCGGGCAGCCATCGATGGAGGCCAACCCTCCGGGAGCGACGACAGGCTGGTGTGCCCTGTCGCAGCCAGAAGGGCGGTGGCCGGGAAGGAAAGGTCGGTCCCGATCGACCGCGCCAGCGCGTCGCGTACCGGCGCTTCCCTCAGCCAATCCAGGGCGCCCGGGACGTGAAGAAGCCGGCGGACGATGGCGGAGGACAGGTCCGCACCGACCGCCTTTTGCAAGCTGGCGAGGGCTTGGTCGAGGGTCGCCATGGCCGGCTGACTAGACCGACGCCCACGCGACCTGCGTCAGGATCCAGTAGGAGGCCCCGATCATCATCAGGCCGATGGTGATCATGAAGACCCCCGTGCCGTTCGACGTTCGGACCAGGTCGTTGAGCGAGGCCACCAGCGCGGAGGCGCCGTTGACCAGCCCGGTGACCTCTTCCGAGAGGCCTTTCTGGGCCAGACGGGCGGTGTTGGCCGCCAGCATCTTGACCTCGGCTGATTGGCCGCGGCCGATGAGCACGAAGGCTCCCAGCAGGATGCACATGCAGCCCAGAATGAACACGGCCACGGAGATCACAATCTGGAAATCGCTGAGGTTCAGAGGAATCATTGTCGCCTCCCGTAGGGGCACGGCATCCTTCGACTTCGCTCAGGACAGGTGCCGTGCCCGAGCGTCAGGAGGCGATGATGCAAGGCGCGTGCCAGGGTACGGTGTTGGCCTATCCTGTGGCCTTTAGGTCGTTTGCCCCTCCCCCTAACCCCCTCCCCGATTGAGCCCGCCTTCGGCATCTGCGATAGCGCCGGGGAGGGGGATGGGAATCTGAGAGGGATGGGGGGCGGCGGAGCCGCCCCCCATCCCTCTCAAGACTCTTCCTCCCCCTCGGCCCCGCACCCTCATGTGAAGGGCATCTTCAAGCCGAGGGGGAGGGCAGGGTGGGGGTGCGTTAGGCAAGCGCCAGTTGTAGCGGGAGTCCACGTAGGGGCACGGCATCCTTCGACTTCGCTCAGGACAGGTGCCGTGCCCGAGCGTCAGGAGGCGGTGATGCAAGGCGCGTGCCAGGATGGGCTACCGAGGTTGTCACCGGCTCGGCCTGCGGCCACCCTGGAGGGAGTTGAGGGCCAGGACGGTGCCGGCTCGGCGGGACCGGGCGGCTTCAAGCCGCGGCCGGCCGCCATTGTCGGGGCATGCTGTCCGTGCTACACTCCGCGCCGAATCAGACACCCCTGGTCTGAATTACTGACGGACCTTGAACCCACTGCGCGGCCAGGCATGACGCTCGAGGCCTCCGGCCCATGGTCGGGGAAACACCTCGGAAAGTACGCTGTGGGCCCGCTCGTCGGGCGCGGCGGGATGGCCGACGTCTATCGCGGCCATCACGCCGATCTCGAGCGGGATGTCGCCGTCAAGCTGATCCACCCCCACCTGACCATCCGCGAAGGTTTCCTCGAACGCTTCCGCAGGGAGGGGATCTCGCTCGCCAAGCTGCGTCACCCCAACATCGTGCAGGTCTATGACTCCGGCAATGATCAGGGAGTGTGCTACCTCGTCATGGAGTACATCGACGGCCCAACGCTGGACGTCCGCCTCAACCACCTGCACGAGGACGGCCAGTCCTTTGGCTTGCGTTCGGCCGTCGGCCTGCTGATCACTTTGTGCGAGGCTCTGGGTTACGCCCACCGCGAGGGGATGGTCCACCGTGACGTGAAACCGGGAAACGTCATGTTCAACTCGCGCGAGCAGCCGATCCTGACCGATTTCGGGCTGGTGAAGATCATAGGATCGACTCTCAACACCGTCAGCGGGACGGTCCTGGGCTCCCCCAAGTACATGTCCCCCGAGCAGGGGTACGGGAAACCGGGCGACGGACGGAGCGACATCTACTCACTCGGCGTGATGCTGTTCGAACTCATCACGGGGCAGGCGCCCTTCGACGGGGATACTCCTTTCAGCATCGTCATGAAGCACGTGAATGAGCCGCTGCCCCAGGCCCGCTCGATCGATCCGTCCCTGCCGGAGGTTGTCGACCAGGTGATCGGCAGGGCGACGGTCAAGGACGCTGCCGGCCGCTATCAGGATTGCGGGGAGTTCTCCGCCGCCCTGCAGAGAATCCTGGTCGAGGTCGCGGCACAAGAGGCTCGCACCGTCGCACAGACCCTTCCCCCGGCGGGGGTGGCCGCGCCTCCCGCGGAGAGCCGGGTCTCGCTGGATTTCCTGCCGTCGATCCTGGTCCAGATTCTGGGTCCGGTCGGCTCGATCATGGACTGCGGCCGCATCGTGCGGGGAATGGGGGAAAGTGTCGAGTCCTTCCCGACGCAGCGCCTACCGGAATTGCTCGACCGTCTGGCGGTCCAGTACCGGATCCATGACCCCGCCAAAATGGCCCAGATCCGCCGACTGGCCGAAGGACGGCGCTGAGCTGAACCGGATCGGTATTGAGTCCCGACGCGAATCCGCGTGACCGCGTTCCAAAGGAGCACGACATTCCCCCTTCACCCGCGACGACCAAGCCATCGCCGACCTCCGAATCCGAGCGTCCCCCGTTCTGGCGGGCGGAACGCATCAATCAGAAGCTCACTCTGGCCTTTGTTGCGCTCTTCGCCATTCTGGCAGCCTATGGCGCAGTAACGTACCTGGCCTTCACCCGTGTCGAGAGAAACGTCACCGATATGGAGTCCGACTCGATGCTGGCGATGCAGGCGGCGCACCTGCAGCGACTCTCCGAAACCTCGCTCGACCCGTTGCGTGACTACGTCCTATCGGGCGAGCCCGCCGCCGCCAACCGATTCCAATCGATCGCCTCTGATCTCGCGGAGATCATGACTGGGATGGGAGTGCCGACGGCTGCCGACGCCTCGACGGAGGGGATGGTCATGGAGAGCCCGGCACCGACGGCGGCGATGGAGGCGATGGGGCCGGTCACCGTCTCGCCCGAAGAGTTGGGCCTGCTGCAGGAGTTGGGGGGTTCGTGGGAGCAGGTGCTCGCCGGGGCGCAGCGGATCTTCGCCATTCCGAATCCGGTTGGCAACGACCAGGCCTTGGAGGAACTGAGGGGTCTTCAACCGATGGCGGAGCGCATGTCGGCTTTCGCCGAGAGCCTGCACGCCAAGGAAATGGAGGACGTCCGGTTGAGCCGCGAATCGGCCGACGCCACAACCGGACGCACCATCACGCTTCTGGTCGTGGCTGTGGCGCTGGCGATCGTGATCAGCATCGTCCTTTCCCAGGGGATTGCCCGGGCTATCAGCCGGCCGATCGTGCGCCTGACCGACCAAGCGACCGCCATCAGCATGGGGGACCTGGAGGCGACGGTCGAGGTCCGTTCCAAGGGCGAGGTCGGCGATCTGGCCCTGGCGCTGGAACGCATGCGGACCAGCCTCAAGATGACCATCGATCGGCTCGCCGAGGAAGAGGAGGATCTGCGCGGCTGGAGCGCTCCCCTGATCGACCGGGAATTGAGGCGCAAAGTGCGCGGCGGATGGATTGTTCTCGGCGGACAGCGCTACGAAGTCGGGCGGGACCTGGAAGGACAACTGGTGAACGTCCGGCTCGATTTGGATCTTCGCGAGATCGTCGTCACGCCGGCGAGCGGCGTCCCCCGCCGCGTTCCCGTGCGGGCCTGACAGGCTGGGTCTCCCCTCCGGCTAGGCGGCCGCCCCCTGAAACTCGGGCGGCAAATGGCCGATGTCGATTTGCTCGTCGTCGCAAAAGAGCATCGCCCGTTCGATCACGTGGCGCAGCTCGCGAATGTTCCCCGGCCAGCGATGGGCCTTGAGGGCCTCGATCGCCCGCGGAGTAATGCCGGTGATCGACGCCCCCATGCGTTGGTTGATCTGGCGGATGAACGTCCCCACCAGCGCCGGGATGTCGACGATGCGCTCGCGCAGAGGCGGCAAATGCAGGTCGACGACCTTGAGGCGGTAGTACAAGTCCTCGCGGAATAGCCCCTGCTCGATCATCGTCGGCAGATTGCGGTTGGAAGCCGCCAGAATCTGGAGGTCGACGACGATCTCCGTCACCCCGCCGACGCGCCGAAAGCGTTGCTCGTCGAGCACCCGCAGCAGCTTGGCCTGCATCTCAGCCTTGGTCGACGAAATCTCGTCCAGGAACAAGATGCCCCCGTCGGCGACTTCCACCAGGCCCGGCTTGCGCTTCTGGGCGCCGGTGAAGGCGCCGGCCTCGTGACCGAAGAGCTCGGACTCGATCATCGTATCCGGCATCGCCGCGCAGTTGACCGGTACGAAGGGCTTGTCCGCCCGCGGCCCCATGCCGCGGATCGCCTTAGCCAGGACCTCCTTGCCCGTCCCGGTTTCGCCGGTGATAAGAACCGAAACGGCCGCCGCCGCCGCGCGTTCGGCCTCGCGCAGAATGCGCTGCATGGCGGGCGTCTCCCCGGCGATCCACTCGATCTCACCGCTCGACGACCGGCGCAGCAGGGCGAGCTCACGCCGCAAGGCGACGATCTCGCGCGCCCGCTCGACCGCCTGGCGCAGTCGCTCGAAGTCGAGCGGTTTCATCAGGAAGTCGGTCGCCCCGCGCTTCATGGCGTCGACGGCCGTCTCGACCTCGCCGAAGGCGGTGATCAGGATGACCGGCGGGCTCGGGTTCTCGCGGGCGATGCGGTCGAGCAAGGTCAGGCCCGAGCCGTCCGGCAGGAAGACGTCCAGCAGGATGATGTCGGCGGCGCCGGCGTCGATGGCGGCGTTGGCCTGGGCCAGGTTGCCGGCCTCCAGCGCTTCGTAGCCGGAATCGCGCAGCGTCTGGCTGACAAAGGTGCGGGCGGTCTCTTCGTCGTCGACGACGAGGATCGTGGCGGTCATCAGGCGGGCGCCTCCACAGGGCCGGGAACGGGCTTCGGCGAGCTCTCAGCCGGCAGGCGGATGGTAAAGACGGTGCCGGCGTCGGCGAAACTCTCGACCTGGAAGCCGCCCTTGTGGGCGGCGAGAATCCGCCGCGAGATCGCCAGGCCGAGGCCGGTCCCGTCCTTCTTGGTCGTGAAGAACGGGTCGAAAATGCGGTCGAGGACTTCCGGCGGAATACCCGGGCCGGTGTCGGCCAGGCGCAGTTCCACCACCCGTCCCTGCGGCCCTTGCGTCGGCGCCAGGGTGAGCGAGAGCGTCCCGCCTTCACCCATCGCCTGGACGGCATTGGTGATGACGTTGACGATGACTTGCTCGAGAGTGCGCGGGTCGGCCTCGCAGCGCGGCGTAGCCGGATCGAAGGCGGTGTGCACGGCGACGCGCGCCTGCTGCAGTCTGGGCTGCCAGCGGGCCAACAGACGACCAAGCATGTCGGCCAGGTCGAGCGGTTCCATGCGCAGCTCGAGCGGCCGGGCAAAGAACAGAACGTCGGTCATCAACTGGTCCAGCCGCAGGCACTCCCGGCGAACACGCTCCAACGAGTCGGCCAGGGGGTGTTCCTTGCCCAGGCGGCCGGCGACGTACTGAATGCCGGTGCTGATGTTGTTGATCGGGTTGCGGACCTCGTGGGCGAATATCGCCGAGACTTCACCGAGCAGGGCCCGCTGCGCCAGGATTTCGGTCTGGTTCTCGATCGCCTGGCGCTCCGACATGTCGCTCAGGACGAGCAGGAGCCGAGCCGCCGAACCGGCGGGGAGGGGGCGAGCGCGCAAGTGCACCGGGAAAGGCGTTCCGTCTCGCCGATGAAAAGTCAGGCGAGAACGCTCCGCCTCGCGTTCGTGGCCGGAGGCGTCGAGCAAAGTTGCCAGGAAATCCTCCGGACCGACCAGGATGTCCTGGATCGGAGCCCCGTGCAGCTCCTCCTCGCGGTATCCAAGCATCTCGGCGGCGCGCGGATTGGCGTGGACGACCTGAAGCGCCTCGTCCAGCGAGATCAGCCCGTCGGTGACGGCCGCCCCCAGATCGCGACTCTCCGCCTTAAGCGATTGGACTTGCCCCTCGAGGCCGGCCAGCGCCGCTCGCTGCAGATTGAGCAGCAGCGCGGCATGGGCCAGGTCGGCGATGATCGCCATCAGGGACTCGGCCTCTGGAGGCAGGACAGTCTCCTGTCGCCAGGCGGCGACCAGCATGCCGATCCACGCCGTGGCGGTGCCGAGGGGGGCGGTGCGCAGGGTGACGAAGCCGGCGCTGCGTCCGGCGCGATAGAGCGGGTGATCGGGTCGTTGTCCCAGGGTCCATTGCGTGGGTTGGGGCAAGGCATCGAGGGCGCCGGCCGGAAGGAAGGCCGGGAAATCGGCCGGTAAGGAGCCCTGTAGCAGGTACTCCGGGCCGGAAGGGGAGACGGCGTAGATGCCGACGGCATCGGCGATGAGCAGGTCGCGAGCGGCCGGGAGGATTTCCTGGAGGGCGTCGGCCTTGGGCTGGAGCAGCAGCTCGGCCAGGCTCCGCAGCCGGCCGATCCGGTCGGCGGTTGCCATGGCGGCTTGGTCGGCCTGCTCGCGGGCGCCGGAGGGCGCCAGCTGAAGCAGGATCGCTTCCGCCGGTGCGCGGCTGGCACGGGCTTGCACGTCAACGCGAACAACGTCGCCCTGGCGCGTCTGAAGCGGAACTTCTGCGACGTCGACGTCGGCCGAGCCCCACGCGTTGAGAATGCGCGCCAGGGCCTCCTCGCCGGCGATGTCGGGGAAGAGCGACGCCGGCCGCAGGTCGGCGACTTCGCTGCGCGAGTAACCGGTCAGCAGCAGGAAGGCGTGGTTGGCGGCCAGGACCGAACGGCCGTCGCTGGTCAGGACCAGGACGGCCTCGGGGAGGGAGTCGGAGAGAAGGCGAAAGAGTTCGCGGTAGGGATCAGGTCGGAGGAGCCGGGCGATCGCGCTCGGTGCGGACGAACGGCTCGGCAAGGCTCAGGCCTGCGCCCCGATCGGGGCGCCCCGCCGGGCGTGGCGCAGCCGCGCCGGCAGGATGCCCTCCACCGCCCGATACTTGGCGACCGTGCGACGCGCCACGCTCACGCCTTCGCGGCGCAGCCGGGCGGCGATCTCATCGTCGGTCATCGGCCGGGCCTCGAGGTCGACCATCTCCTTGATGCGGTCGCGTACCGAGAGGCTGCGGTCGAAAAAGCGATGGAGGGGGATGATCCGCCCGTCGGGCAGCGCCACCGATTTGTGGGCGACGGCCCGCGAGACGGTCGACTCATGGACGCCGATCTCGGCGGCGATGCTGGCGCGGGTGATCGGGCGCAGATGGCGGTCACCCTGCATGATGAAGTCTTTCTGGCGGGCGACGAGCGACTTCATCAGCCGGCGCATGGTGTTGTTGCGTTGCTGCAGGCACTTGACGAAGAGCGAAGCCCGCTCCAGATGGCGCGACCACTCCCCGGACATTTCCTCATCGCTCGCCGGCGAGGCCTGACGGAAAAGCGGATTGACCCTCAGCCAACCGGCCATGGCGGAGAAGATCTCGACCACCAGCGTGCCCTTGTCGTTCGGGCTGACCGAGATCTGGATGTCGGGGTTGTGATAGACGTTGGGATCGGCGGCGGCGGCCTGACGGCCGGAGCCCCAGAAGGCGCGCGCCGGGTACGGGTTGAGTTTGGCGTGAATCCAATCGGCCGCTTGTCGGGCGCGCATCTGGCTGACGCCCAGCGTCTGCCCGATGCGTTCGAACTCACGTCGGCCGAGCTCGGCGAAACACTCGTCGAGCATGCGGCGGGCCAGGCCAACCATCGGATCGCCGGGATCCATCAGGTCGAGTTGGGCGAGCAGCGCTTGCCGCGGCCCGGGTGTCGCCAGGCCGGGCGGGTCGGCGCGCGCGATCAGACCGAGAACGCGCTCCACCTGGCTCAGCGTGGCGCGGGTGGCGCGTGCGATGATGGCCGGGTGGTCCTCGAGGAATCCGTCTTCGCTCAGGCTCGACAAGATGTACGCCGCCAGGTGCCGTTCGGAGGGCTCGAGTTCTCCGGCGATCTGTGCCAAGACGTGCAGCGCCAGATCCTCCGGAGCCGCCGGTTCCTGGTCGGCAGGGGTCTCATCGATCGAGACCGCCCCGGCAGTTCGGCCCGACTCCCGCGGCGAGAGGAAGACCAGGAGCCCGTCTTGTGCCTGAGGGGAGGTGCAGACCGGGCAAGGGGCGCTGCCTGCAAGCGGACGATGGCAGGTCGGGCAGACGCGCTCGTCGAGCATCTCCAGCGCCGGGTTGGAGGCGATCTCCGTCAGAACCCGTTCCCGCAGCTCCAGGTTCGACAGAGCCAGCAGGCTCATCGTCTGGGCGAGATGGGCGGTTGTCAGAGGGCGGAGGGACTGGTCCTGGACCTGCAGCATGGGTCGCTCCACGGGCCGTAGTATAGCGGAAGCGGCCCGACCACGCAAACCAGTTGCAAGACGCGTGCCACCGCAAGGGTGCTAGAATCCGGCCATGAGTCAGAACGGCGTGTGGGTCGTCGGCGGGGGCCTGGCAGGGAGCGAGGCTGCCTGGCAAATCGCCGAGGCCGGCATCGACGTGACTCTTTACGAAATGCGACCGGAGGTGCAAACCGGTGCGCATCGAACCGCCGGCCTGGCCGAACTGGTTTGCTCCAACTCGCTTGGATCGATGCTCCCGGATAGGGCTTCCGGCGTTCTGCTGGCGGAGTCGCGGCAACTCGGATCGTTCTTGGTGCGCGCGGCGGAGGCCAGCGCCGTCCCGGCCGGGGGCGCCCTGGCCGTCGATCGGGAGGTTTTCTCCTCCCGTGTGACGCGAGCTTTGGAAGATCACCCCCGCGTGACTCTCGTCCGTCAGGAAGTCCGCCGCATCCCCGACGGGGTAGGCGTGCTGGCCAGCGGACCGTTGACCTCGCCGGCACTGTCGCAGGCGCTCAAGGAACTCGCCGGCGCAGACCACCTGTACTTCTTCGATGCGCTCTCCCCGATCGTCGAAGCCGAAAGCGTCGACCCGGCGATCGCCTTCCGCGCCTCGCGCTATGGCCGCGGCGAAAGCGATGACGGCGACTACCTCAACTGCCCGATGACACGGATGGAGTACGAGGCCTTCGTCGGCGCGCTGGCGAGCGCCGAGCGGATCCCGCTGCGAGAGTTCGAGGAAGCGATCGAGTCCGGCGTTCGGGCGGGTTCCGGCATGTTCTTCGAAGGGTGTCTGCCGGTCGAGATCCTGGCCGGCCGCGAGACCCTGGCTTTGGCCTACGGTCCTCTCCGGCCGGTGGGGTTGCGGGACCCGCGCAGCGAGCAGCGGCCGTATGCGGTCGTCCAGCTTCGCCAGGACAATCTGGCCGGGAGCCTCTACAACCTGGTCGGGTTTCAGACGAATCTGACCTATCCCGAGCAGCAGCGCGTGTTCCGGATGATCCCGGGTCTAGGATCGGCCCGGTTTGTTCGCTACGGCCAGATGCACCGCAACACGTTTGTCAACTCGCCGGCGCTGCTCGAGCCTACGCTGCGCGTCCGCCACAGGGACGGGCTGTTCTTGGCCGGGCAGATCACCGGCGTCGAGGGTTACCTGGGGAACATCGCCACCGGACTACTTGCAGGGCTGAATGCGGTGCGTCGCCACAGAGGGGAAGAACTGCTCGAGCTGCCGCGCGAAACGATGCTAGGCGCGCTGTGTCACTACATCTGCCACGCCGAACCGAAGGCTTTTCAGCCGATGAAGGCGAACTTCGGCCTGCTGCCACCGCTCCCCGGGCCGAGAGTTCGCGATCGAAGGGCCCGACAGCGGCTCTATGCGGAGCGATCCCAGAAGGCACTTTCCGAACTTCTTGTTTCAAGCACAGCATAATGCGCATAGCCACACTACCCTTCGCGCGGCGGGGTTACTCAACCATCAACTGTTTAGAGGCTATGCGAATCTGGGTGGTTGTACTGATCACAGTCGCTGGCTGCACGCGTTCTGGCGAAGCCTCGTTTGATGGCGGCGAAGCCCTGTCTCGCGTCGAAGAACAGCTTGCGATGGGAGCGCGTTACCCTGGGTCGCCGGGTCACGCCTCGATCCAGAGTTGGCTGGCCTCTGAGTTGATGGATTTGGACTGGGAGACTCAGTCCGACTCATTCGCGTACAAGGGAACAGCGCTCGCCAACATTACCGCCCGTCGGCGTCCGGCGCCGGGGCCGTTGATCTTGGTGGCGGCCCACTACGACACCCGGCAGTTCGCCGATCGAGACCCAGCTTCGCCAGGCGAGCCTGTGCCGGGCGCCAATGACGGCGCCTCCGGCGTAGCCGTCCTGCTCGAGCTGGCGCGAGTCCTTGGCGAGCGTGAGCCGACCTGCGACCTGCGGTTGGTATTCTTCGACGGCGAGGATAATGGCGAGATCGAAGGTTGGGAGTGGGCGGTCGGAGCGCGGCATTACGCCGAGACGCTCGAGCGCGAGCCGTTGGCGGTGGTCGTGGTCGACATGGTTGGCGATAAGGACCTCGACCTGCCGCTCGAACGGACGTCGTCGCCGGACCTGGCGGCCGAGATCTGGTCGGCCGCTCAGGCCCGAGGCCTCTCGGCGTTCCGCAGCGAGCCCGGACCGGCCGTCCTGGATGATCACACACCGTTCCTGGCGCGCGGCTGGCGCGCCGTCGACATCATCGACCTGAGCTATCCGGCCTGGCACACGGTGGATGACACGCTGGACATGGTCTCAGCCGAAAGCCTCGATCAGGTCGGCGAGGCGCTGCTGGCCTGGTTGTCCCAAGTGTGCCTGCCGCTGGAAGGTTGACCTGCGGCTGGCGGGCAGCAATCGCGCAGGCTCGCCACGAAGCGCAACTGCCGGTTGATTCTCACGGCCATTTGTAGGGGCGGGTTTGAAACCCGCCCCTACGCCCCGGGTGGATGACACGCTGGACATGGTCTCAGCCGAAAGCCTCGATCAGGTCGGCGAGGCGCTGCTGGCCTGGTTGTCCCAAGTGTGCCTGCCGCTGGAAGGTTGACCTGCGGCTGGCGGGCAGCAATCGCGCAGGCTCGCCACGAAGCGCAACTGCCGGTTGATTCTCACGGCCATTTGTAGGGGCGGGTTTGAAACCCGCCCCTACTCGCCGACGGAACGCGAGTCGTGCCGGCGCCTTCACTCTGACCACTGTATAATCGCGGCATGCCGAAGGTACCCCTGCCGACCGAGGCGCCGCGCGAGCGCGCGTATCTGGTCGGGGTTGGGATCGACGGCGAGGAAGCTCTCCTCTCCCCGGAAGATTCCCTCACCGAGCTGGCTCGCCTGGCGGAGACTGCCGGCCTGAAGGTGGTCGGCTCGGCGGTCCAGCGTGTGCGGCGGCCCAATCCCAAGACGCTGTTGAGTGAGGCCAAGGTGACGGCCACGCGAGACTTGGCCGAGGACAGCTTGGCCGACGTCGTCATCTTCGACGACGAGCTCTCGCCGCGGCACCAGCGCGAGCTGGAAAACGCCTTGGGGGAGGAGCTGCGCCTGGTGGATCGCACGGCGCTGATCCTCGACATCTTCGCCCAGCACGCACACAGCCGGGAAGGAGCGCTGCAGGTCGAACTGGCGCAGTATGAGTATCGCTTGCCTCGATTGACGCGAGCCTGGACGCACCTGGCGCGCCAGGCCGGCGGCGGCGCCGGGCGGACCGGCGGGGTGGGCGGCGTTGGTCTGCGCGGCCCCGGTGAGACTCAGCTCGAGATCGACCGCCGGGATATCGGCCGACGGATCGCCCATCTGCGCAAGGAGATCGATCGGCTGCGGGCCCATCGGAGTCGGTATCGCAGCCGTCGCCGCCGGGCGGCTGTGCCGATCGTGGCGTTGGTCGGCTACACCAACGCCGGCAAGTCAACGCTGCTCA
>CAZMVJ010000035.1:0-17717 GCA_964569445.1 uncultured Anaerolineaceae bacterium
CGAATCGCTGGGGGGTTTCATTTCCCGACGCCTGGGGAGGCAGGCCTACGAACGCCTGATCGAACCCCTGATGAGCGGCATCTATGCCGGCGACGGGGATAGTCTCAGCCTACTGTCAACTTTTCCGTATCTCCGGGACTGGGAACGCCGTCACGGGAGCCTGGCGCGCGGAGCGGTGCACAGCGCTCCGCCGACTCGGGGTCCGACGCATTCGGGGCAGCACCGTTCGATCTTCCTGACGCCGACAGGAGGGCTGGGTGAAATCGTCGAGGCGCTGGTGACGCGTTTGAGCGGTGCGGACTTGCGCCTGGCGGCGGCCGTTCAACGCATCGACCGCGCCCCCGGTGGCTACCGCCTGACAGCGGCATCCGGCGCCAACTTCGAGGTCGAAGCGGTCGTCATCGCCGCGCCGGCGTTTGCCGCGGCGCAAATGCTGAGCGACCTTGATCCGCTCCTGGCACAGCAGCTCCGCCAGATCGAATACGTCTCGACCGCCACCGTCTCGCTCGCCTTTCGGGAGAGTGAACTGCCACGGCCCCTCGACGGGCACGGCTACGTGATCCCTCGCGTGGAGGGCCGGCGGGCACTGGCTTGCACCTGGACCTCGACGAAGTTCCCCCATCGCGCTCCGACCGGTTATGCGCTGTTGCGGGTCTTCATCGGCCGAGCAGGACAAATGGACGATCCCAACCTGGAGGAAGGGTCGCTGATCGAGATCGCCCGCCAGGAGCTCGCCGAGACCCTCCAGATTCGGGCCGCGCCGGTTCTCGTGCGCGTCGCACGCTGGCCGCGGTCCATGCCGCAGTACAACCTGGGTCACCCCGAGCGGCTGCGGGCGATCGCCGAACGACTCGACCTACTCCCCGGTTTGCGTCTGGCGGGTGCTGCTTACGGCGGGATCGGAATCCCGGACTGCATTCGTTCGGGGGAGCAAGCCGCCGTCGAAGTCTTCACAGCGGGCAGGTCGGCGGCCGATCTCGCCCTGCCCGTCGCTGCGGACGCCGGACGATGAACGACCCCATTCGCTCGCGCCAGCTCTTCGCCGAGGCGCAAACGCTCCTGCCCGGCGGCGTGGATTCCCCGGTGCGCGCCTTCCGTTCGGTCGGCGGAGATCCGCTGTTCATCGATCGCGGCGAAGGAGCCTATCTGTACGACGTCGACGGGAACCGATACATCGACTACGTCCTTTCCTGGGGCCCGCTGATCCTGGGCCATGCGCCTCCCGGCGTCGTTGCGGCGGTGGCGGAGGCGGCGTCGCGCGGCACTTCATATGGCGCTCCCTGCCAGCTGGAGCTCGAATTGGCAAGGTTGATCCGCCAGCTTCTGCCTTCCGTGGAAATGATGCGTTTTGTCAACTCAGGGACGGAGGCGACGATGAGTGCGCTGCGGTTGGCGCGCGCCTTCACCGGAAGGGATAAGATCGTCAAGTTCGAGGGCTGCTACCACGGCCACGCCGACCTGCTGCTGGTAAAGGCCGGGTCGGGCGTGGCGACGCTCGGGCTCCCCGACTCGCCGGGGGTGCCGGCCGGCACGGCCGAAGATACCCTCGTGGCCGGGTTTAACAACCTTCCCTCGGTCGAGCGATTGTTCGAGTCCCATCCAGGCAAGATCGCCGCGGTGATTGTCGAACCGGTTGCCGGTAACATGGGGGTGATCCCTCCTGTCGAAGGTTTCCTCAATGGGCTGCGCCAGCTCACACGCGGGGAGGGCGCGCTGCTCATCTTCGACGAGGTGATGACAGGGTTTCGTGTGCACCTCGGCGGCGCGCAGGCGCTGTACGGCGTGAAGCCCGATCTCACGACTCTGGGGAAAGTGATTGGAGGGGGCTTGCCCGTGGGCGCATACGGCGGGCGCAGAGAGATCATGGAAATGGTGGCGCCCGCTGGCCCTGTGTACCAGGCGGGCACACTCTCGGGAAACCCCCTGACGATGACGGCCGGGATCGAGACGCTGAAAGCCCTTGCGCCGCCTTCTGCTTGGGAGACCCTCGAGGGTGCTGCGACATCTCTAACGGAAGGGCTGGCCGAGGCTGCCAAGGGAAGCGGCGTTCCGGTTCACGTGAGCCGGGTAGGCACGATGTTCACCGTGTTCTTCTCCCCCGATCGTCCCCGGGACTGGGAAAGCGTTCGGCAGTGCCATACAGACCGCTACGCGGCCTTCTTCCGCCAGATGCTGTCCGAGGGCGTCTATCTTCCGCCGTCGCAGTTCGAGGCGGCCTTCCTCAGCATGGCCCACGAGCGCACGGTGGTCGAAGACACCCTCCGGGCGGCGCGTCTTGCCTTTAGC
Source organism: uncultured Anaerolineaceae bacterium (assembly GCA_964569445.1). Taxonomy (GTDB): domain Bacteria; phylum Chloroflexota; class Anaerolineae; order Anaerolineales; family E44-bin32; genus DATEVL01. The sequence continues at coordinate 2,287 of CAZMVJ010000035.1, forward strand.
GCCGTCGCCGCATGAGCACCCGCACTCTCAGAAGTCGTGGCGATTGTTTCCGCGGGCTGCAGACCTTCGCGTTGGGGCCCACGGACAACGCAGGGCAGTCCCAGAGCTGCCGTCATGCCCGCCATCAGACACCAAGTGACGGCTTGGCCTATGTGTGAAACGCCACTCCGTTCAGTCCGATCGCCACACCCGGCCGTGGATACGGGGGCGCCTTACCTCGGGCCTCCCACGAGCCTTCTTCCTGCGTCTCGAGGGCACTACTCTGGCCCGGGTTTGTCCAGGAACGGGGAGGATTCCGGCCCCCGCCCCGGAATGAATTCGCGGTCGATCACAGCCTCTGTGTCGCCCGCGAAGGCGCATGGTCGCACGGCCTCCCCCGCGAACAGGCATAACCTCACCATAAGGAGTAGGGGTTGTCTTCATCGTACCTGGTGACCGGCGGCGCCGGGTTCCTCGGGATCAACCTGATTCGTTTCCTGCTGGCGAAGGGCCAGCAGGTCACATCGCTCGACATCGTTCCTTTCCACCACGGTGACGTCGTCCAGGAGATCCGAATGGTCACGGGGGATGCGCGCGACCGCGGGGCGGTCGAGCGGGCGATGGAGGGAGTCCAGATCGTCGTGCATGCCGCGGCGGCGCTCCCCCTCTATCCCGCCCGGGACATCTTCACAACCAATGTGGAGGGTACGCGGACCGTCCTGGATGTGGCCTACAAAAGAAACATCGAGCGCGTGATCCACATTTCGACGACCGCTGTGTACGGAATCCCAGACCATCACCCCGTAATCGAGACGGACCCCGTCAAGGGTGTCGGCCCCTACGGGATATCCAAGGCCCGCGCCGAGGAGGTCTGCGGCGCGTATCGGTCGAGGGGGATGTGCATTCCCATCCTGCGGCCGAAGTCCTTCATCGGGCCGGAGCGGCTGGGGGTGTTCGCCCTGCTTTACGAGTGGGCCTCAGAAGCGAGGAACTTCCCCATCCTGGGCAGGGGCGACCGACCGTACCAATACCTACATGTCGAGGACCTGTGCGAGGCGATCTGGCTGTGCGCAAGGCAACCTCGCGAGACGGTCAACGACACTTTCAACCTCGGTGCCAAGGAGTTCGGCTCTCCCCGAAGCGATTTTCAGGCCGTCCTGGACCACGCCGGCTTTGGCAAGAAGGTGATTTCCATCCCGGAAGGGCCGGCTGTCCTGGCGCTGCGCGTTCTCCAGCGGCTCGGCCTTTCGCCGATCTACCCTTGGATCTACGAAACCATCGGCAAGGAGTCGGTTGTCTCCACCGAGAAAGCAGAGCGGGTGCTGGGATTCCATCCGAAGTACTCCAACCGGGCCGCTCTGATCCGCAACTTCGAGTGGTACCTTGCCCATCGGGAGGGGTTCCGCCGTCAAGCCGGAGTCACCCACCGCGTTCCTTGGCGTGAAGGGATGCTAGCGTTGATTAAGAGGCTGTTCTGAGCCAGCGGTCGCACGTACTCACAGGAGACCCACCGCTATTGGAGTCCACTGGCGTGCGATCCGGTTCGCCTATCGTGCTACGAGAAGAGGGGGAAGTCAGATTGAACGTTGGTGGCAATCCCGTCATAGGTGGAGTTGGGCCCTCGCCGCCCGCGGCCGGCAGAATGGTCTTGTGCCGCTCCGGATCATCAACCTAGGTCGCCTCTTGCAAGAACGTGAGGGGCCCGGTAGGCTAGCAACCGACGGTGTATCACCATTATTGTCCGTTGAACGGCCCCAGAAGACGGTCAAGGGTTTGGGTCCGCCAGGCAACTCAGAATCAGCAGACCCTTATGCGGAATTCGGCGAAAGGCGGAAAAGGTCTGAATCGCCGCAGTCGGTTCCTGTAAGAACCTCATGCGTGCGTTTCCCTCGCGCAGCCTGCCCTGAGCGAAGCCGAAGGGCTCGGGACGAAGACGCAAGTCCCGCCGTCGCCTCCTGAACAAGGGCATCGCTCAACAAGCGTGTATTGTCCCAAGTAAGGAGGGGAGCCGTATGCGCCATCTCGGATTCCCCATGACGGGCATGGGGGACAAAGAGGGTGAAACGGCTCTCTAGATATAGAGATCGCGCCTGCCGTAGGACCAGTACGCCGCGATCACGCACGCCACGATGATGACCGCCGACAGCAGCAGATAGGCGCCATTCATCCTGCCGGTGCGGAAGAGATCGCTGGCGTCGAAGTACTGGAAGGGCGTGAGGTACTTGAGGAAATCCAGCTTCTCCTGCATAACGGAGAGGATGGAAATCAGGTAGGTCGCCAGGATGATACCGACCGCGGTCGAGGCGGAGCGCTTGTACTGCTTCATCGCACAGCCCAAGAGCAGCCCGAAGGCCAGGAAGATCAGTTCGATCACGAACATGGCCTGCATTTCGAGCGCCAGGAGGTGGTAGAAGGCCTGGTCGGGGTTGTACGACTGAACCGCCACAAGCGACACGCCCCAGGTGATGAGCACGAACGCAATGCAGTTGAGGAGCGCCGCCAGCGACTTGGCCGTGATCACTCGGCTGCGCGATACCGGCAGCACCAGGGAGAACTCGACCGTCTTGTCGCGCTCCTCCTTGGAGATCATGTCGCTCCCCCACATGGCGGCCGCGATCGCGCCCAGAAGCCCGAAATAGATGAACATCACGCCGTAGAAACCGCTCAGTGTGGTCAGGTTGAAGGCGCGCATGTTCAGCGCGTCCAGCATCGCCGGCGGCATGGAATCCAGCATGGCCAGCATCTGCGGGTCGCCGGCAAACGCGGAGAACTTCGCCACGGCGACCATGATCAGCAGCGAGATGATGACGCTCCAGATCACCAGCGACTTGAAGTTGGCCTTCAGCTCACGGATGAGGATGTTCAAGACGCACCTCCTCACGACACGGCGGGAATGTCGCGGCGGACGTATAGCCAGTAGCTCGCCGCCAGGGCGATCAAGGTGACGGTCACGTTGATCAGCACCAGCGGCGTGTCATAGGCGCCGTCCCGGACGATGCGGGCCGGGTCCAGGTGTTTGAAGGGTGTGATGAGTTCCAGTTTCACATCCCCCAGGATGCCGCTGAATGCGCTCAAGACATACGCGCCGAAGCCCAGGCCCAGGGAATACGGGGTAACGCTGCGCACGCGCTTCACCAGCAATGAGACAACGAGCCCAACACTCAGGAAGAAGAGCTGGAAGATCACGATGCTGAGCAGCAACAGGAGCAGCGTACGCGGGTCGTATTCACGATCCCCACGGAAGACCGCGATGCTGGCGTAAGTGCTCACCCACACGACTGCGTTGGTGAGGGTGAGGCTGGTCAGCGCCGCCAGCAGTTTGCTGGTCAGGACCTGCCTGCGGCTGACCGGCTTGCTCAGCAGGAAGTCGGCGGTCAACTCGCTCTCTTCGATCGATACCAACCCAAAGCCGTAGTTCCCGGCCTGGATCGCCAGGCACAGCTGCACGAACAGGAAGATGAAGCTGTAGAAGCCCAGCACGGTGGAAAGGTCCATGGCGTCCAGGCCAAAGGCCGCCCGCAATTGCGGCGGGAACCTCTCCAACATCTGGTTCATCAGCGCGGCCTGATCGGCGAACACCGAGAAGAAAGAGAAGTAGAAGAACAGGATCGCAATCACCGACAGCGACCAGATGATCACCGATCTCCGTCGAGATCGAAACTCATGTCGGTAGATGTTGGCATTCATGCGGGGCCCGCCTATTCGTAGTAGTGCATGAAGATCTCTTCCAGGGTCGGCTCCTCGATCGTGACATCGGCCACGCGGACGCCGTTCATGCGCTGGAGCACGGCATTGATGTCGCCCTTGAAGAGGAAATGCACCGTGCCGTTGTCTGTCTGCAAATTGGTCACGCCCGGCAGATCGAAGGAGGCAGCGCTCAGCCCGTCGGCCATCACGCGCACCTTCTTGTAGTTGTTCTGCTGCAGCGTGCGGATGTCGGAAACCTCCACCAGGCTGCCCTCGCGGATGATCCCCACCCGGGTGCACAAACGCTGCACTTCCCCCAAGATGTGCGACGAGAAGAAGACGGTCACGCCGCGGGCGTTTTCCTGGCGGATGAGCTCAAAAAAGCGACGCTGCATGAGCGGATCAAGGCCTGCGGTCGGCTCGTCCAGGAAGAGCAGCTTGGGGCTGTGCAGCAAGCCCTGGACGATTCCGACCTTCTTCTTGTTGCCGTAGGACAGGTCGCTGATGCGGCGGTTCATTTCCAGTTCCATCGTCTCAGACAGCTCGCGAATGCGTTGGGTGCAGTCGCGCTCGTAGAAACTGGCGGAATACTTCAGCAGCTCAGCGACCTTCATCCCTTCATAGTAGTAGACTTCCGAAGGCAAGTAGCCGATATCACGGCGGATCTCCGGGCCGTGGGCGACGACGTCCTTGCCGAAGACTCTGGCGCTGCCGCTGGTCGGATGGATCAGGGAGAGCAGCAGACGGATCGTGGTAGATTTCCCGGCGCCGTTGGGCCCGATGAAACCGAAGATCTCGCCTTCTTCCTCGTTGAACGTGACATCCACGATGCCGCGCGCCTTGCCGTAGTACTTGGTCAGATGGGCAACTTCGATAACGCTCATGACGTTGGTCCTTTGCGGAGAAGGGCGATGAGGTTCCCGAGGCTCACGGGTTGGTGCGGGGAAGTCGGCCCGCAATAAGCATCGTCCGACCCACCGAGACAGAGAATAATCCCGGCCTAAGCCTTGTCAAGTAGTGTAGATTCCGGGGAATCGGTACAGTTGTCACATTACGAGCGGCGGCAGGCCACGCGGGGGCGAAATGACGGCTCAGTCCACGGGCTTCGACGGTCAGATCCACGGCTTCCATTTCGTGAACCGCTTCGAGTTCTCATTTGACCTCGACCTGCCCCTGGTTCATTCGATCGATCTGGGGGAGATCGTCTATGGCTTGTGCGGAGGGATGTGCTTCTCGGCTCTAGACTACTTCTACGCCGGCAGGCCCATCCCGCAGCAGCGCTACATCGCCCGCGCCGGGACCAGCCTCCACCTTCGCCTGGTGGATCGACAAGTGGATAGCCTGAGTCTCCCTGCCGGCCTCTTGAAAGTGCTCGAGTGGATGATCCTCGATGACACGGAGGTCGGGCGCCGGACGGCGATCCAGGAGTTCCCCAAGTTAAGAAGAAGGATGGCCCGCGGGGACCCGTCGGTTCTATGCCTGATCCGACAAAGGGGGGTATCGGATCCGGGGAAGAACCACCAAGTTATTGCCCGCGCCTATACGTTTGACGAGAGGGACTCGATGGCGGAGATCGCTTTGTATGACCCGAATCATCCCAACGAAGAGCCTCGGCTCACGATTGACCTCTCGAATCCCAGGCGCGGGATCTCGCCGGCGCAATCATCTGGGGAGTCCCTACGCGGCTTCTTCCTCATGAACTACAGGTTCGAGGCCCCGCCGGCTTCCTAGGAAAACAGCCAGCCCCCCCCGTACGCGCGATTCCGAGGCCGCCGTCGCATCCTACCCCACGGGCATCGTCGCGGAGCATCCCACCATCGCCTGCTGGGTCCATCCCCGACCGATCCACGGCGAAGGCATCGCCTGCATCGCCGTACGCCGGGGACGACCCCGATGAATTGCAGACGACAGATCGCTCCCCATCCCGACGGCGCGCCGAAATGGGCACGCCTCTCCCTTGACTCTGCTCTCCCGGCGTGCCATAATCCCGCATCTTTATGGCCGGAATGATCCAGAACGAACCGCGCTCCCGTCGTCGGCTTCGCCTCCTTCTCAGGGAAGGGCGGCTGGACGCGGCTCCCTCGGACTAGGCAACTTGCGGGACGACTGCCAATCCACCAAGCCCTCCTTCCCCGGAGGGCTTTTTGTTTACCGCAATCGTCAGGTGGCCGAGGTCGGTCTGCACGCCAGCAAAGGAGCACGCAAATGACAGATCCGCAGGTTAAGACCGTTGTCCTCGCCTACTCGGGGGGACTGGACACTTCGGTGATCGTCCCCTGGCTGCGAGAGAACTACGGTTGTGAAGTCGTTTGCTTCACCGCCGACGTGGGCCAGGAGGAAGAAGTGGAGGGCCTGGAGGCCAAAGCGCTGGCGAGCGGGGCCAGTCGCCTGATCCTGAGGGACCTTCGCGAGGAATTCGCCCGCGATTACCTGTTTCCTATGCTGCGTGCCGGAGCCGTGTACGAACGCAAGTACTTGCTGGGCACTTCCGCGGCACGGCCGCTCATCGCCAGGCACCAGGTGGACGTCGCCCATGAGCTGGGCGCCGACGCCGTCGCGCACGGTGCCACCGGCAAAGGAAACGACCAGGTGCGCTTCGAGCTCACCTATGCCGCCCTCGATCCGCGCCTCAAGGTCATCGCCCCCTGGCGCGAATGGGAGATCCGGTCTCGCGAAGACGCCATCGCCTACGCCCGCGCCCGGGATGTCCCGGTGACGGCCACCGAGAAATCTATCTACAGCCGTGATCGCAATCTGTGGCACCTATCCCACGAGGGCGGCCCCCTCGAAGATCCGTGGGTGGAGCCGGCCGAATCGATGTACCTGCTGACGACGTCCCCCGAGAACGCCCCGGACGAGCCGGAACAGTTGGAGATCACCTTCGAATCCGGCACACCGGTCGCCGTGGACGGCGAACGGCTCACGCCGGCGCAGCTGATCCACCGGCTCAATGGCCGGGCCGGGAGCCACGGGATCGGACGAGTCGATCTGGTGGAGAGCCGGCGCATCGGCATGAAATCCCACGGCGTCTACGAGACCCCAGGAGGCACTGTCCTGCATGCGGCCCACCGTGAGCTGGAATCGATCGTCCTGGATCGGGAGACGATTTACTTCAAAGACCTGGTCGCTCTTGAGTATGCCAAGCTGGTGTACGACGGCTTGTGGTTCACTCCGCTGCGCGAGGCCCTCGACGCGTTTGTCGACAACACGCAAGGACCGGTGAGCGGCAGCGTGCGCCTCCAGTTGTACAAAGGGAACGTCATCCCACTCGGCCGCCGGAGCCCGTTCAGCCTGTACCGCGAGGACTTTGCCACCTTCGGGCAGGAGGACGTCTACGACCAGGCGGACGCCGAGGGGTTCATCCGGGTCTTTGGTCTGCCGCTCAAGGTGCGGGCGATGAACGGTCTCCCGGTGTCCGGCCTGGAGATGCCCAAGCCGGACTACACGCGCTTCAAGCGGGATTGACCTGGGCGGAGGCGACCATGACCCTTTGGGGAAGTCGGATGAAAGAGACCATCGACCCGGAGGTCCTCCGTATCACGTCCTCGCTGTCCTTCGACCGCCGCCTGGCGCCGCAGGACATTCGCGCCAGCCAGGCGTGGGCGCGCTCGCTGGCTCAGGCCGGGGTCTTGACGACGGACGAGCAGCAGCAGATTGACACAGGGCTGGCGGCGATTGCCGGCGAGCTCTCCGACGGACGGTTTGCCTTCGCGCCAACCGACGAAGACATCCACACCGCCGTTGAGCGACGGCTGATGGAAACCGTGGGACCTCTCGCCGGCAAACTTCACACCGGCAGGAGCCGCAACGACCAGGTGGCCACGGACTTGCGCCTCTGGCTTCTCGACGGCTTGCCGAACGTGAAGGAGGCGTTGCTGGAGCTTCAGTCAGCGCTTCTCGACCGGGCCCAGAGCGATCGGGAGGTTGTGCTGCCCGGCTTCACTCACCTCCAGCCGGCGCAGCCGATTCTCCTCAGCCACTGGTGGCTTTCCCACTTCTGGGCGCTCGACCGCGATCACGCCCGCCTTGACGGCGTTCGGCAACGGGTCGACGTCCTGCCCTTGGGCTCGGCCGCGCTGGCCGGCACCACTTACCCGATCGATCGAGCGGCGCTGGCCGCCGACCTCGGTTTCGCCACGGCCAGTTTCAACAGCCTGGACGCGGTATCCGACCGCGATTTCGCGGCCGAATTCCTCTTCTTCTCCGCTCTGACCTCGATCCACCTGAGCCGCTTGGCCGAGGGGATCATCATCTTCAGCACTCCGGCGTTTGGGTTTGTCGAGGTGGGTGATGTCCACGCCACCGGGTCGAGCCTGATGCCGCAGAAGAAGAACCCGGACGTGTTCGAGCTTGCCCGGGCGAAGGCGGGCACGCTTCTCGGCCGGCTCACCGGTCTGCTCGCCACGCTGAAGGCATTGCCTTCGGCGTACGATCGGGACCTCCAGGAAGACAAGATCCCCGTATTCGAGGCTTACGACACCCTCACCGCCTTCCTTCCCGTCCTGGGCGGCGCCATCCGCGCATTGATCGTCCATCCCGAGCGGACGCAGGCAGCGCTGACGGCCGATCTCTACGCGACGGATCTGACTGACTACCTCGTGGCTCGCGGAGTCGCCTTTCGGCGAGCACATGAGGTCGTGGGCCATGCCGTGCGCCTGGCGGGGGAGCGAGGGCAGCGGCTTGATCAGCTCAGCCTGACAACGCTGCAGGCCCTGGACGAGGCCTTTGGCGAGGACGTGGCGACGGTGTTTGACCCACGCCGGAGCGTCGCCCGCCACGAGGCCTTCGGCGGGACGGCGCCGGCGGCCGTCGCGCTCCAGTTGGACCTGGCGCGCCAGACAATGCGCGCAAGATCGCCCCGAGGCGGGGGACCGAGAGGAGAACCATGAACAACGGAACTTGCCCGGAGTGCGCCGCTGTCGTCCCGCTGGCTCCCGGTGTGGAGGTCGGCGAGATTCTGGTCTGCCCGGAGTGCGGAGTCGATCTCGAGGTGACCGGCCTCGACCCGGCGACCCTGGTCTTGGCGCCGATGGAAGAGGAAGACTGGGGAGAATGACGGCGCCGTAGCGGCCGGGCCCGGTCCCCAGGCGTTGAGCGGCCGAAGGCGCAGGCCCTAGCAGGAGAGACGATGCCGAGACCACCGCGAATCGGAGTGCTGTACTCGCGAGTCAGGGTCGAAGAGAAGTGGATCTTCGCCGCCATGGAGCGTCGGGGAGTCGACTACGAGAGGCTGGACGATCGCCGCGTCTATTTCGACCTCGATCACCCGGAGCCGTGGCTCCAGTTCGACGCCATCCTGGAACGCAGCTTGAGCTACACGGACGGCCTCTCCGCTTTGCGGGTCCTGAACGCCTGGGGAATCCCGACGGTGAACACCGCCGGCGTGGCGGAAACGTGCGGGGACAAGCTGGCCACCTCGGCGGCGCTCAGGCAGGCGCAGGTGCCTCAGCCTCGAGCCGTACTGGCTTTCACTCGCGAATCGGCCCTGCAGGCGATCGAGGCCCTCGGCTACCCGGTGGTGCTCAAGCCGGTCGTCGGGTCCTGGGGGCGGTTGTTGGCGAAGATCAACGATCGCGACGCGGCCGAGGCCGTCCTGGAGCACAAGGCCACGCTCGGCTCGGTGAAGGACTCCATCTTCTACATTCAGGAATACATCGCCAAGCCCGGCCGTGATATTCGTGCCTTCGTCATGGGAGACCGGGTCATCACCGCCATCTACCGTATGTCGGAGCATTGGATCACCAATACCGCTCGCGGGGCGGCAGGCGAGGTCTGTCCCGTGACCCCCATGCTGGAGTCGATCTGCCTGGCGGCGGCCGACGCCGTCGGCGGCGGGGTGCTGGCGATCGACGTGATCGAGCATCCGGAACGCGGCCTGCTGGTCAACGAGGTCAACCACACGATGGAGTTCCATACGACGCAACCGATCTGCGGTATCGATATCGCCGATCTGATCGCGCAGTACGTTCTTGCGGTTTCGCGAGGCAAGATGTGATCCGCACTGCCATCATCGGTGGATCGGGTTACGCCGGGGGCGAACTCTTGCGATTGCTGCTGCAGCATCCGCAGGTCGAAGTGGCGGCCGTCACCTCACGGCGGTACAGCGGTCAGTACGTCCACCAGGTTCATCCGAACCTGCGCCGCCTGACCCAGCTCCAGTTTGTCGGTCCGGAAGAACTGGGCGAGGTCGATCTGCTCTTCCTGGCCCTGCCGCACGGCCAAGCACAGCGGCGCATCCAGGATGACGCCGCCCGCGCGGAACGGATCATTGATCTGTCGGCCGACTTCCGACTGCGAGAACCCGCTGATTACTTGCGCTGGTACGGAGCTCCCCATCATGCCCCGGAATGGCTGCCCCGCTTCGTGTATGGTCTTCCGGAATTAAACCGCCAGGCCCTACGGGGGGCCCGCTACGTCAGCGGCGTCGGCTGTAACGCGACAGCCGGCATTCTGGCCCTGCTCCCGCTCGTCCAAGCGTCGGTTCTGGGGAACAACCCGCGGATCGTGGTCGAGATCAAGGTCGGGTCGTCCGAAGCCGGAGCGGAACCCCAACCGGGCTCTCACCACCCTGAGCGCAGCGGCGTGATCCGAACGTTTTCGCCGATGGGACATCGGCACACGGCGGAGGTCATCCAGGCCTTCGGGCTGCCCCAGGTCGTTCTGACGATAACCTCGGTCGACGTCGTCCGAGGCGTCCTGGCCACGGCCCATGCCGAGACCCTGGCCGGGGTGACAACGAAGGACCTGTGGCAGGGATATCGGCGGGTCGTCCAGGAGAATCCGTTTCTCAGGCTGGTCAAGGAAGCCCGCGGAATCCACCGCGTCCCCGACCCGAAGATCCTGGCGGGCTCGAACTTCGCCGATCTCGGCTTCGACCTGGACGAAGAGACCGGCCATGTCGTCTCGATGTGCGCCATCGATAACCTGATGAAGGGCGCCGCGGGGACGGCCGTGCAGTGTATGAATCTCATGCATGAGTGGGATGAGGCGTTGGGCCTGACGTTTCCTGGCCTGCATCCGATCTAGCACAATGCTGAAACAGTGGACGCCCCTTCGGACCCCCTCCCCTGCCCCTCCCCCTGCCGCTACCGGCTCTCGAGCCCAAAGGAATCGTGCAAGGGGAGAGGAGGTTATTCCTGGGAAGGAGGGAGCTTCGCTCCCCCCTTCCCCCAGATGTTCCACCCCGTGCGAAGCCGCCCGTAGCGCAGCGGAGGGCCTCTCCGCCATTGGTAACGATGGCCACGGAGGAGATGCGGGCGACGGCCGAGGCCCGGGCCGCCTCCAAGGCGGACGATGATAGCGCGTACGAAGGGGAACCGTGAGCGATAAGAAACAGCCGATCCTGGTCGTCAAGTTGGGCGGCGCCGAAGGGCTCGACATCGAAGGTGCCTGCGCGGACCTGGCCGCCCTGGCTCGGCCTCCTGTCCGGATGGTCGTGGTCCACGGCGGATCGGCCGACGCCACCGCCCTCGGCCAGGCGTTGGGGCATCCTCCGAGAATGCTGACCTCCCCTTCGGGGTTCGTTTGGCGTTACACCGACCGCGCCGCGCTCGAAATCTTCACCATGGCGGTGAACGGCAAACGAAACACCCTCCTGGTGGAACGACTTCAGGCTCACGGCGCCAACGCCCTCGGGCTCTCCGGGCTGGACGGGAGGCTGATGATCGCCGCGCACAAAACGGCGGTGCAGAGCGTCGAAGGCGGGAAACGCCGCGTCATTCGAGACGACTACACCGGACGGGTGGAGCAGGTGAACCAGAGCCTCCTGAACCTCCTTCTCGAAGCCGACTACTTGCCGGTGATCGCACCGTTGGCGCTGAGCACCGATGGCTTCGCTGTCAACGTCGACGCCGATCGGGCTGCGGCGAAAGTCGCCGCGGCGCTCGAGGCGGACACGCTCGTGCTCCTGACCGCCGCGCCGGGACTGCTGAGCGCCTTCCCTGATGAAGACACCTTGGTCGCCGATCTGCCGCTCGGCCGTCTGGATGCGGCGATGGACTTCGCCCAGGGACGGATGAAGAAGAAGATCCTCGGGGCGCGCGAGGCGTTGGCCGGCGGCGTCAGGCGAGTCATCATCGCCGACGGGAGACGCCCTCGCCCCATTTCCGATGCGCTCGCCGGGATGGGAACCACGATCCAGTGAGGCTTGCCGATGACTGACGTTTGTGCAACCGAAGCCGCCTACTCGTCCGGGGTTTACGCCAAGCATCCGATCGCGTTGGTGCGCGGGGAGGGCGCCCGCTTGTGGGACCTCGAAGGACGCGAGTACCTGGATTGCATGGCGGGGCACGGCGTGGCTAACCTGGGGCACGCCCATCCGATCGTGGCGGCGGCGATCGCCGAGCAGGCGCATCGGTTGATCACCTGCCACGAGGCCTTCTGCAACGACCAGCGGTCGGCCCTGCTCCAACGGCTGGGGGGTCTCGTCCCCGGTCTCGACCGGGTCTATCTGTGCAACTCCGGCACCGAGGCGGTCGAGGCGGCCATCAAATTCGCCCGGCTGACGACACGCCGCGCCGGGATCGTCGCCGCCATGCGCGGGTTTCACGGCCGCACCATGGGAGCCCTCTCGGCGACGTGGAACAAGCACTACCGGGAGCCTTTCGAGCCACTGGTTCCCGGGTTCCGCCACTTCCCTTACAACAACGCCGCTGCCCTCGAGCAAGCGCTGGACGAAAACACGGCGGCGGTGATCCTGGAGGTCGTGCAAGGCGAGGGCGGCGTCCATCTGGGGACTCCCGAATTCCTTCAGGCGGCCCAGGACCTTTGTCGAAGGCGCGGGGCCCTTCTCATCATTGACGAGGTCCAAACGGGCTTCGGCCGAACCGGGAAGATGTTGGCCATCGAGCACACTGGCCTCACGCCGGATCTGCTGTGTGTGGCGAAGTCCTTGGCGGGAGGGATCCCGATGGGCGCCGTGTTGATCGGCGCGGCGGTGGCGGCGCAGCCGGCCGGAACGCACGGTTCGACCTTCGGCGGGAACCCGCTGGCCTGCGCCGCGGCCTTGGCCACCCTGGATGTGATGTCGCAAGACGATCTGCCGGGCCAGGCGGCGCGGAAGGGTCTGTACCTGCTCGAACAACTGAGGGCCATCGACTCGCCTGCGGTTCGTGAAGTCCGGGGCCTGGGTTTGATGATTGGGATCGAGCTTCGGCACAAGGTTGCCACCGCTTTACAGGCGATGCTCGAGCGGGGCGTGATCGCCCTTCCCGCCGGGCTGACCGTCCTTCGCTTGCTCCCTCCCCTCGTCATCACGGATGAGCAGCTGGAGCGTGTGCTCATTGTCCTGCGGGAAGTGTTGGCGGGGACCGTGCCGGAACCAGACGATGCCTGACCTCTCCTCTGCGCAGACGCTGATCGACCTGGTTGGCATCCCCAGTCCGACAGGGTCGGAGCACGAGGCCACTCGCTGGCTCGTCGGTCGGATGCTGGAGCTGGGCTTCACGGAAGCCTCTATCGACGAAAGCGGAAACGCCGTCGGCCGCATGGGAGATGGGCCGAACCAGGCGATCCTGCTCGGGCACATCGACACGGTCCCGGGCGTCATCCCCGTCCGCCTCGAAGGGGACTTGCTGTACGGGCGAGGGACGGTCGATGCCAAGGGTCCGCTGGCGGCTTTCGTGGACGCCGTGGCCGGTGTGGGCCGAGTTGAAGGCTGGAGCTTCGTTGTGGTTGGCGCCGTGGATGAGGAGGGCGACTCGCGCGGGGCCCGGCACCTGCTCACGCAGGAGTACCGCCCGCGATTCGCGATCGTCGGCGAACCAAGCCGCTGGGATCGGATTACCATCGGTTACAAGGGGAGCGCCTGGACGACGGTGACCGTTCGCCGGCCTTTGGCGCACTCGGCCGCGGCACAGCCTACGGCCTGCGAGGCGGCGCTGGCCGCATGGTCCTCCATCCAGGCATGGGCGGAGGCCTTCAACCGTGGACGCATCCGTCTCTTCGACCGTGTCGTCCCGTCCCTTCAGCGCTGGTCGTCGGATGACGACGGCCTCCAGGCGTGGGCGCGGATCCATCTAGGCGCGCGGCTGCCGCCCGACATCGAGCCGCAGCGATGGATGGAGACCCTGCAAACCATCGCTGATGGCGCCGTCGTGGATTGGGCAGGATTCGCGACGCCGGCCTACCGCGGCGAGAAGAACACACCTCTGACGCGGGCGTTCTTGCGGGCCATTCGCGACGGCGGGGGTCAGCCAGCCTTCGTCACAAAGACCGGGACTGCCGACCTCAATCTCGTCGCCCCGGCCTGGGCCTGCCCGGCCGTGGCCTACGGGCCTGGGGACTCATCCCTCGACCACACTGCGCGGGAACACATCTCGCTGGCGGAGTATGCGCGATCGGTCGTCGTTCTCGGTGCGACGTTGCGCGACCTCACGCGACCCGCGTCCCAGTTGTCCGGTGAACCGCTCGCTTGATCCAGCGATCGCTCCGGACCAGGGAGCATGAGAATGTCGATAGCCGCGAAGGCCATCGCCGATCTGCGCTCCGCCGTCCGGGGCCGTGTCATCGCCCCGCAAGATGCCGACTACGACGAGGCCCGCACCATCTTCTACGGTGGGATCGACCGCCGGCCGGGAGCGATCATCCGGGTGGCGGACACGGACGATGTCCGCCGGGTCATCCGCGTTGCCCAAGACTCGGGAGTGGAGCTGGCCGTCCGCAGCGGGGGCCACAGCTTCGCCGGCCACAGCCTTTCCGAAGGCGGGATCGTGCTCGATCTCAAGGACATGCGGGCCCTCGACATCGATCCTGAACGCCGCACGGCCTGGGCCGAGACAGGTTTGACCGCCGGCGAGTACACGACGGCCGCCGGCGAATACGGGTTGGCGACGGGTTTCGGCGACACCGGCTCGGTCGGCCTCGGAGGCCTCACCCTGGGCGGCGGCGTCGGCTTCCTCGTCCGCAAGTTCGGATTGACGATCGACGACCTGCTTGCGGCTGAACTCGTCACGGCCGACGGCCGGCTGCTGCACACCGATGCGAAGCAACACCCTGACCTCTTTTGGGCGATCCGCGGTGGCGGCGGCAACTTCGGCGTCGCCACCCGGTTCCAGTTCCGAATGCACCGCGTGGACGAGTTCGTGGGAGGGCTGCTCATCCTGCCGGCCACGCCGGCGGTCGTCGCTGGGTTCATGGCCGAGGCCGGGGCGGCGCCGGACGAGCTGTCGACGATCGCCAACGTGATGCCCGCGCCGCCGATGCCGATGGTGCCGGAGGAGCTGCACGGCCGGCTGGTCGTTTTCGCCTTCCTGGCCTACGCCGGCGGCGTGGAGGCCGGTGAACGGGCCATCGCCCCGTTCCGCAAACTGGCCCCGCCACTCGCCGACATGGTCCGGCCGATGCGCTACCCCGAGATCTACCTGCCGGAGGAAGCCGGGTACCATCCGACGGCAGTGGCGCGCACGCTGTTCGTCGACACGATCGACGAAGCGGTGGCGCAGGATATCGTCGCCCGCCTGGAAGCGTCGGACGCTCCGCTGCGGGTGGCGCAGCTCCGCGTCCTGGGAGGGGCTATGGCCCGCGTCCCGTCCGGGGCGACGGCATTCGCCCATCGCGCCAACCGGATCATGGTCAACCTGGCGGCATTCTATGAAGGGCCGGAGGATCGGGCCGTGCGCGAGGCCTGGGTCGTGGAGTTCGAAGCCGCCCTGCGCCAGGGCGAAGCCGGCGTCTACGTCAACTTCCTCGGCGACGAAGGCGAGGCGCAGGTCCGCCGGGCGTACCCTGGGGGGACCTGGGATCGGTTGGCAGCCGTGAAACGCCGT
>CAZMVJ010000036.1:0-5663 GCA_964569445.1 uncultured Anaerolineaceae bacterium
GCTAGCTCCCCCGGCCGGCAGCCCTCCTGTAGGTCTGCCGTCAAGCCTCCCGTAGCCCGGTATGATAGGGATCATACGAATTCCTCCCCGATTTGTTTAGTATGTGACAAGAAGAACAAGCCCGGGCTGCAGCTTTGACCCGGCCTTCGAGGTGACGCATGAAGCACGCGACGGTCCTTGCTGGGCTGGTATTGACGCTGATCCTGGCCGGCTGCGGCGTCCAGCCGACGGCCGAACCGACCCCTGCCGTGCCGACGGTGGCGCCGGAGGGTGAACTGGATGTTCCCAATGTCGTTCGCGATGCGGCCGACGTCCCTCCGCCCATCACGCGCACTGAGCCAGCGACGGTTCAGGTCACGCTGACTGTCCAGGAAGTGGTTTCGGAGTTGGCTGACGGGACATCCTATTCCTTCTGGACCTTCGACGGCACCGTCCCCGGTCCGATGATCCGTGTCATGGAAGGCGACACGGTCGAACTGACGTTGGTCAATCCCGACACCAATGCCGTCGGTCACAACATCGACCTGCACGCGGTGAACGGACCGGGCGGCGGCGCAGGCGTGACCAACGTCCTCCCGGGCGAAAGCAAGACCTTCTCCTTCAAAGCGCTCAATCCCGGCCTGTACATCTACCACTGCGCGTACGCGCCCCCCTGGCACCACGTCGCCCAGGGGATGTACGGCGGCATCCTGGTCGAGCCGGCCGGCGGCCTACCTAAGGTGGACCGCGAGTTCTATGTCATCCAGGGCGAGTGGTACACCAGCGCTCCCTTCGGCACGAAAGGCCACATGGATTTCGACAACGCTAAGGCCATGGCCGAACAGCCAGAGTATTTCACCTTCAACGGCAACGTGTCGGCGCTAACCGAGATGATGCCGCTAGAGGCCAAGGTGGGCGACACCGTCCGCGTCTTCTTCGGGGACGGAGGTCCGAACGTCGGGTCGAACTTCCACATCATCGGCGAGATCTTCGACCGGGTCTACACCGGCGCACCCGAGACCTACATCGCCAACGAGGAGACCTGGTACGTCCCGCCGGGATCGTTCGCCGCGTTCGAGTTCACCCTCAACGAGCCGGGGACCTACCTGTTGGTCGACCACGCCCTGTTCCGCGTGGCGCGCGGCGCCGCCGGCTATCTCATCGTCAGCGGGGAGCACGACGAGTCGATCTACTCACCCGTGCCCGAGTCCTCCGGCCACGAATGAGCTTATGAAGGGCGGTTGAAATCCCGCCCCATCGGCGATATCCTCAGCGTCAGACTCTCGACCGGCCCGGCGACCTCAACTCAGAGCCGGGCCGGTCGAATTGAGATCACATCTAAAGGAGCCTGAACCATGCACCGCACGACCTTCTTCGTTCTCCTTCTGGCGGCCGGGCTGCTGCTGGCTGCCTGCGGGGGCGGCGGCCCGCAACCAACGCCGACTCCCTTTGGCGACCCCGCCGCCGGACGGCAGGCTTTCCTAGCAACCTGCGTCGCCTGTCACGGCCAGGATGCCAAGGGTGTCCCCGGCCTTGGCAAGGACTTGACGACGAGCGAGTTCCTGCACAGCCAGACGGACGAGCAGATGCTGGCGTTCTTGATCGCCGGCCGGCCCGCCTCCGACCCGCTCAACACAACCGGCGTCGACATGCCGCCCCGAGGGGGGAACCCGGTCTTCACCGACACCGACCTGCAGAACATTGTCTCTTACCTGCGGACCCTGGTACCGTAACCACCGGTGAGACGGACTCCTGATGAAAACGGCCCGCCCTTCGACGTTGCTCACACCGTCCCGGTGTCCTGCCGGGAGGGCGGGCCGTCACCTTCGCGTCCTAATCCCTGCGCAGCCGATCAGCCCCCAACACCAAGCCGCCCGGCGGCCCCGAAGAAAAGACAGATCCCGACCGCGCCGAGGACGATGCCGACGACCGCCGTGCCACGTGCGCGCTGAGCCCCAAACAGGCCGGCCGCCCCAACCGCCATCGCCAGCAAGCCCAGAAAAGCGCTGCTCGCACCGCAGACGAAGAGCGGCGTGGCCGCGATCTGGATCCAGCCCTGACGGGCCGCCGTCAGGGCACACACCGCCAGGCCGAACACCAGCGCGGCCGAGGTGATCCCCAGCGCCAGGCTGGCGTTTCCGAGAGGCTGCGGGCTCGACGATGGCGGCTTCTCTTGCATCGATCTTCTCCTGCGCGCCCTTCAGGCCCGGGCGATTTCTTTCAAACGCGCCTCGTCCCGCAAGACCAGGTGTCCTCCCTTGCGAGTGCTCACGAAACCCTCCGTCTGGAAGCGGGACAGCATGCGGATGGCCGTTTCGATCGTGGTCCCGGCCATGTCGGCGAGATCTTGCCGCGTCAGGGGTACGGTGAGCAGGATCCCGTCCGGGTCGGGACGGCCGCAGACGCCGGCCATCTTCAAGAGGATGAAGGCCATCCGCCGCTCGACACGTTCCCCGGCCAGTTGGTTCATCTTGAGCGTCGAATGCAGCCGCAGGCCGAGCATGCGGATGATCTTCATCGCCGTCGCCGGGCTCCCAGCCAGCGCCTGGGCATAGCCCTCGCTCGGGAAGCTCACGGTCTCGACCGACGGGGTCAGCGGCCGAGCCGTGGCCGGGTGTTCAGGGAGGAAGATTGCCGCGCCTCCGAAGACTTCGCCCGGGGTGATGACTTCCAGGATGACCTCCCGGCCGCCCTCGTCCTGACGGACGATTTTGACTTCCCCTTGCGCGACGATCCACAGCCGATCGGCGGCATCTCCTTGGCGGAAGATATCTGCCGGGGCCTCGAACGTATCCAGGCGGCCGTGGGCGCGCAAGGTCTGGCGCTCGGCCTCCGGCATATCGGCGAGCAGCGGCACGCGCTGGATGAACTCGGCCAGCGCCTGCGGCGAAGGTAGTGTCTCGCCACTCGACATGCGCGGCATTATAGTGCGGCCCCGCGGTATCATCGCCGGCAAGCCAGAGGAGGTTCACGATGACCGAAACCCCGCCCGCCCGCAGCGATCTGCAGGGCATCCTCGAGTCGGCCCGCCGCCTGGGGGTGGAAATGAACGAGGCCGAAGCGCTGCAGTGGCTCGGCGCCATGGCCGCCGGCAGCAGCGGCGACATCGTCGTCGACACGCGCGCCGGCGTCTTCGGCCACAAGGTCAGCATGCTCGACTTCGCCCCCCAGGACCTCGACCGCTTCCGAGCCATCGGGCGCATCGTGGAAATCCCCGACGAGGCCGGCGTCGTCGAAACAGCCCTGGCGCTCTCCGGCTCGGCCGCCCAATCCAAGATCCAGTCCTATCCCGGCGACTGCGACTTCTTCGAGCGGGTCAACATCCGCGCTGCATCGCGGGACGAAGCCTGCGCCATCCTGGCCCGCACGCTCCGCGACAAGGCCCTGGCGACGGCCAAAGCGCCCACCTACCAGTTGATCGAGGTCAAGTTCGGATCGTTCGTCGAGGACCTGGTGCGCGACGGCCATCCGGTTCGCGCCGGATCGCCCATCGGCTGGCGACTGGACGAGATCCGCCAGGCGCGCATCGACGCCTTCCGCCCCGATGGGACGCCGGCCTCGGTTGACTGGGAACACGCCGCCCGCGATCCCGGATGGTGCAAGCTCGATTGGGTCGTCGCCGACCCGGCGCGGGGCTCCCTGGCCAACGCCAGCAACATGCTCGACGTCACCTGGGAAGCGCCCGACGGATCGATCACACCGCTCGACGGCTATCTCGATCCGTATTTCCAGGAGGTCTACCTGGAGGCCGAGTCGATCCCGATCTTCTCCAAGCTGGCCCGCCACGTCTCGGCCGACGCCCTGGAGGACTACGTCTCCCAGCTCGACCATGAGGTCCACAAGTACGTCACCCAGGACATCAACTACGGCAAAGCAGCCAAGCGCATGTACAACATCTTCCGTCTGACCGGCCGCTATCCGGAGGCCGCCTACATCCGCGAGTTGTTCGACGAACCGGCGACGGTGCTCTATCAGGTCTGGACGCTGATCCGGACGATCGACGACGCCGCCCAGCCCGAGGCCGGCATCGCCACCGAGACCCTCGTCCAGCAGACGGACCGCCTGATCCTCGAGGTGATCAAGGCCCTCGAAGACGACCGCGAAGCCGAGATCGTCAAGCAGCTGCTGCGCCTGCGCGATGGCCTGGTCGAGACGGGCGACGCTGCCAGCCAACCGGTCGAGGCCGCCCGGGCGCAAGTCATCAACCTGGTCAACAACTTCTTTCACGAGCGATTGACGGCCGTGCCGACGATCCAGGACTACATCGCCCATCATCAGGCCGCGCCTTGACCGGACTGACCGATCAAGCGGCCGGCGCTCCGCCTCGACCGGCCTCAGCTCAGGAGGCTCACCGGCGATGGGAAGCGGCGATGCTGGCCGAGATCGAGCGCATCCGCCGCGACCTGCGGGCCGCAGCGCCGGATCGCGTGGCGGCGTACGTCGGCGCCTCGTGGCAGGATGGGGTCCTCCACCTCGGCTACTGGGGCAGGCCCGTGCGCATCGGCTGGCCGGATCTTGTGCCGCGCAGCGATGACGGAAACCCGCTCTCGGCCTTCGACCAGGCGATGCTGTTGTACCACCTGCGTCAAAGCGACGGCACCTTGCCGGCCGGCCGATGGATCGGCTATCGCGAGCTCCCCGGCGGCGAGTTCTATCACCAGGCCTACCAGGGGTACACCGGGCGTCGTCTGGCCGAGGCCTTCGGGCGTCAGCCTGAACTCTTCAGCGCGGCGGCTGCCGGCGGCGAACGCCTCGACGGTCCCGGCCCGCACGCCTGGCGCTTCACGCCTCTGCCGCGCATACCCTTGGCGGCCTGCCTGTGGCCGGGCGACGACGAAATGCCGTCGCAGGCGTCGGTCCTATTCGACGCCAATGCGGGCCACCACCTGCCGATCGATGGACTGGCGCTGCTCGGCGCCGGTTTGACGGGACGGCTGCTGCGGGCGGTGTCGCCGATTCGCGATTGACCGCAAGTCCCGCGCGGAGCAGAGCGCCGGGGGCCCTTCGACTGCGCGTTGACCCCTCGCTTAGCTCGGGGTCAACGCTCCGCTCAGGGAGGGTCTGGAGGGTAGTGAAAGGGGGATAGCCTTGGTCCGTGAGTGGTACGTTTACATCTTGGACTGCGCCGACGGCACGTTTTACACCGGAATGACAAGTGATCCGGCGCTGCGGCTCGAAGAACACAGCTCAGGACTGGATCCCGCCGCCTACACGTTCACTCGCCGTCCCGTCCGCCTCGTCTGGGTCCAGGCCTTTCCAACCAGAGACGAGGCCCTCACCCGCGAGCATCAGGTCAAGGGTTGGTCGCGCGCCAAGAAGCTCGCCCTGATCCGGGACGACTGGGACGGTCTTCACGCGATCGTCGCAAGGGAACGGGAGAAACGGAGCCGAGCCCATTCCCGGTGAAACAGAAACCTCCTCGCTGAGCGGAGGGCCATCCGGAGCGGAGCGAAGGATGGGCCGCAGTCGAAGCGCGCCATGGTACGCGAGCCCGGAGCCCTTCGACTTCTGCCGCAGCGATGCAAATCGCAGTCGATGGAACGAAGCGGCCTCCGCTCAGGGAGGAAGATCCCTCGGGGGAATACCTCCGCGCTGAGCAAAGGCGAGAGGCGAGCCCTGCGAGACACGAGCCGCAGTCGAAGCGCGCCATGGTACGCGAGCCCGGAGCCCTTCGACTTCTGCCG
>CAZMVJ010000036.1:5763-17705 GCA_964569445.1 uncultured Anaerolineaceae bacterium
AAGCGGCCTCCGCTCAGGGAGGAAGATCCCTCGGGGGAATACCTCCGCGCTGAGCGGAGGCGAGAGGCGAGCCCTGCGAGACACGAGCCGCAGTCGAAGCGTGAGCGGAGGCGAGAGGCGAGCCCTGCGAGACACGAGCCGCAGTCGAAGCGTGAGCGGAGGCGAGAGGCGAGCCCTGCGAGACATGAGCCGCAGTCCCTCGTTGCACTCGGGATGATATCAAAGCGCGCCATGGTACGCGAGCCCGGAGCCCTTCGACTTCGGCCGCAGCGATGCAAATCGCAGTCGATGGAACGAAGCGGCCTCCGCTCAGGGAGGAAGATCGCTCGGGGTCAATGCTCCGCTCAGGGAGGACATCTCCTGCGGGTATACTCAGCGCGTCACCGTGCGAGAATGCCCCCGCCCATGTCCAAGCTCACTTCCCTCCATGACGCCATCGCCGCTCACGTCCACGATGGCGACCTGATCTACGCTGCCGGCTTCACTCACTTAATTCCGTTCGCCGCCGGGCACGAGATCATCCGACAGGCTCGGCGCGAGCTTGTGTTGGCCCGCGCCACGCCCGACCTAATCTACGACCAGATGGTCGCCGCCGGCTGCGCCCGCAAGATCATCTTCTCCTATTCCGGCAACCCCGGCATCGGCTCGCTGCGCATCGTCCGTACCGCGCTGGAGGCCGGGACGCTCGAATGGGAGGAGTACTCGCACTTCGCCATGATCTCACGCCTGACGGCGGGGGCCTCCGGCGTGCCGTTCATGCCGATGAACCCGACCGGCGTCGACGACCTGCCCAAGGCCAACCCCAGCTACCGGACCGTCGCCGACCCCTACTCCGGCCGCCTGGTCGTCACCGTCCCGGCGCTGCACCCGGACGTCGCCATCGTCCACGTCCAGCGGGCCGACGCCGAAGGCAACTGCCACCTGTGGGGAATCCTCGGCGAGCAGAAAGAGGCCGCCTTCGCCGCCGCCCGCGTCATCGTCACCGCCGAGGAGATCGTCGATTCGAGCGTCATCCGCTCGGACCCGAACCGCACGATCATCCCCGGCCTGGTCGTCGACGCCGTCTGCCACGTCCCCTTCTGCGCCCACCCCTCCTACACCCAGGGCTACTACGACCGGGACAATGCCTTCTACCTCGAGTGGGATCGTCTCTCTGCCGAACCGGCGCGGGTTCAGGCCTGGCTCGACGAGTGGGTCTTCGGCCTCCCCGATCGGCCGGCCTACTGGGAGAAGCTGGGCGCCGAGGTCCACGACCGCCTGCGAGTCGAGCCGCGCTGGAGCGAGCCCGTCAACTACGGTCAGTATTGAGCCGGCCGTCGCCAGGAGACGCCATGTCACAACCGGGCCTTACACCCTCCGAGCTGATGACGGTCAACGCCGCCCGTTTGTTGCGCGACGGCGACGTCGTCTTCGTCGGCGTCGGGCTCCCCAACCTGGCGTGCAACCTGGCCCGACGCACCCATGCGCCGGGGTTGGTGATGATCTATGAGGCGGGGGTAATCGGCGCCCAGCCGGCACGGCTGCCCCTGTCCATCGGCGATCCGACGTTGGTGTCGGGCGCCCTTTCAGTCGTCTCAATGTGGGAGATCTTCGCCTACTACCTGCAGCGCGGGCTGGTCTCGGTCGGGTTCATGGGCGGCGCGCAGATCGACCGCTTCGGCAATGTCAACGCCACCGTCATCGGCCCGTACGCCAAGCCCAAGGTCCGCTTGCCCGGCTCGGGCGGGTCGATGGAAATCGCTGCCTGGGCCGACCGCTGCTACTACATCACGCCGCACGAGAAGCGTCGTTTCCCGCCGCGGGTCGACTTCCACACGTCGGCCGGGTTCCTCGGCGGCCGGCCGGAGCGGCAGGCCGCCGGCCTGCGCGGCGGAGGACCGGCCGCCGTCGTGACGGACCTGGGGATCCTCGAGCCGGACGAGGCCGGTGAGCTGGTGCTGGGAGCCGTGCACCCGGGCATCGACCCGGAGCAGGCGCGCGCCCAAACCGGCTGGGAGCTGCGTATCGCGCCGGCGCTGCGGACGACGGTGGAGGTGACTCCGGACGAGTTGTCCTTGCTGCGCCAACTCGACCCGCAGCGGATCTACCTGAATTGACCCCGCTGATCGCGCGCCGGCCAACGGCCGCGACCCTCGTTCTCCCTCGCCCATGGATTCGACGTACCTCGAGCAACTCTTGATCTGGCGCCGTCAGAAGGCGGACGACCTTCATCGGCGCGACAGCTGGCTGGCGCTGGCCGGCCTGCACTGGCTGACCGAGGGACGTCAGACAGCCGGGGCGGCCGCTTCGGCCGATGTGCGCCTTCCGCCATCGTCCCCGCACCGTCTGGGGGACTTCGAAGTGCGCCGCTCGCAGGTCTTCTTCTACCCGGCTCAACCAGTCCTGCTTGAAGGCCTCCCACCGGAGGGCGAGCCGCTGCGGCCCGACACCACCCAGGATCCGACTTTCCTGCGCGTCGGCGACCTCACGGTGGCGGTCATTGAACGCCGTCGGCGTCTTGGCCTGCGGGTTTGGGACAATGGCCGCCTGGCGACCGCCGTCCAGGAAAGGTCCTGGTATGCGCCGGATTCGGATTGTGTCATCGAAGCCTCCTTCGAACCCGCGGGCAGTGGGGCCACGATCCCGGTTCCCAGCGTGACCGGGGACGTTTCGGACGAGCCGCTCCTGGGGACGGCGCATTTTCACTTCGGCGACCGCTCGGCCTCGCTGCGCGCCGTCCCCACAGACGAAGGACGATTGTGGTTCCTGTTCGCCGATTCCACGAACGAGACGACGACGTATCCCTCCGGCCGATTCCTTGTCGCCGAACTCCCCATAAACGGAAGGGCGGCATTGGATTTCAATCGGGCCTACAACCCGCCGTGTGCTTTCACCGCTTTCGCCACTTGCCCCCTTCCTCCGCCAGGGAACCGGCTGCCGTTTCCCATCGAAGCCGGCGAGAGGTATCACCATGAACCTTGAGCCGAGTAGTCCTCGCCTTTCCGTGCGGGGTCCCCTGGTGAGGCTGTTCGTCTCGCCGGACGAGCCCCGTCCACGCGCCGGTTGGAGGCTGCTCTCGCAAGGGGCCATGGCTTTCTACTTTGCCGCCTGTTGCAGTCTGCCGCTGATCTTCGTCCCGGGCATTCTGACGGAGGGCGCCATCACGATGGAGGCGATGCTGGGCTCGGCGGCCGCCGGGGCGATCGGCATCACGGCCGCCTCCTACCTGGCTCGGCGCTTTCTCGACCGGCGAACGTTCCGATCGCTCGGCTTCGCCTTCGATCGATTCGCGGTCCCCGACCTGATCGTCGGCTTCCTCATCCCGGCCGCCCAGCTCGGCCTGGTCCTTCTCTTGGAACTCCTCGTCGGATGGACCCGCTGGCAAGGCTGGGCGTGGGAAGTCTCGTCGGGGGCGGCCGTGGCGGGCGGGCTCGGCCTCAGTCTGCTGGTCTTCGTCTTAGTGGGGTACCAGGAGGAGTTGCTCAGCCGGGGCTATCAGCTCCAGAATCTGATCGACGGATCCGGCCTGCGCTGGGCTTTGTTCCTTTCATCGGCGAGTTTCGCGTTGCTGCACCTGGCGAACCCCGGGTCTGGTCTTGCCTCGACCATCGGCCTGCTGGCCGCTGGATACTTCCTCGCCTTTGGCTGGCTGCGGACCGGCCGATTGTGGCTCAGCATCGGCCTCCACATCGGCTGGAACTTCTTCGAGGGCACGATCTTCGGGTTCCAGGTGAGCGGTCTCGAACCCTTTGCCTTGATGAAGCACTCCGGCGTCGGCCCGGTCTGGGCTACGGGCGGCGCCTTTGGGCCGGAAGCTGGAGCGGTCATGCTCCCGGCATACGTCGTGGGTGCCCTCCTGATCCTGGCCTACACCCGCAGGCGGCGACCGTCCTCGGGCTCACCGAACCCGGAAACTGCCTCTTGACAGGATAGAACATCTGTTCTATCGTGGTGGCCATCCGCGGTGGCTTTCGCGGAAGGAGGTCACCATGTCGGCCTATCCGTCCCAAGTTCAGAGACTCAGTTTGCCGAGCGGGGCCCTGCAGGGGCTCAGCCAGCGCCTTTCCCGCATATCTCTGCGGCAAGGCCTGTTCTTCGGCGCCCTCATGCTGGGCGCGCTTCTTGCCTTCGAGACCTTCAACTACGGCACGACCGAATTCGCACTGGCGGATCTCCTGGGCGACCTGCGCTTTGTCGGCGTCCGCTGGGCGACCATCCTCGCCTTGGCCTTCTGCGCCATGGACTTCGCCGGCCTGGCACGTTTGCTGACGCCGGGCCGTCCCGGTCAGGCGATCGAGGCCTGGTATGTACTGGCAGCGTGGTTCGTGGCGGCGGCGATGAACGCCGTACTGACGTGGTGGGCAGTGTCCGTCGCCCTCGTCGGCCACTCGGCCCTTGGCAACGCCGTCGTGGGACGTGAAACGCTGGTCCGCGTCGTCCCGGTCTTCGTGGCCGTTTTGGTGTGGCTGATCCGGGTCCTGATGATCGGGTCCTTCACCCTTGGCGGCAATCGACTGTTCTCCCAGGGCGAAAAGGGAGGCACCCTCTACCTGCGGCATATCGGCCCTCGCCGCCGCCCCGCCGCGGCGCCGTCTCCCGCGATGGCGCGGCCGGCTCAGCCCAGACCGTAGTCCGGGCGATTACGGCGAGCGTCAGGCCGAGGGCGCGACCACCCGGCCTGACGCTCGCCAACCACAACAACCAGAGAGATCAGTTGGGTCCGAGATTTGCGAGCCGCAAAGGGCGGGACTGGGCAATGGCGATTTCGTGGCTTCCGTACGCGAACGCCCGTCCCTCCCAGGATGACGTTCCCTGGCCGAACCGGAGGGCGACTTCGCTCTCCCTCCCCCTCCTTGTGCGACCGCCGGTCTCCTCCCTCAGGCCGGCGGTCGCCATTCCATCTTTGCTGGGAGTCGTTCTGGCAGCAGTGTCGGCCTGGGCGGCCGCGCAAGGACCTGCCGCGGCGACAGTCCCCGCGGCAGAGGCGGCATCTCCAGCGGCGTTCTCTCCCTCGTCCATTTCACCCGCCTTCCCCGAATCCGTCCGTCGCTGGACTCCCGAAATCGAACGCTGGGCCGACGAGTTCGGCCTCCCGGTCGACTTCGTCGCCGTCGTGATGACTCTTGAGTCGTGCGGCGATCCCAGCGTCAGTTCCGGAGCCGGTGCCCAGGGCCTGTTCCAGGTCATGCCGTTCCACTTCGCGCCCGGTGAGGATGCCTACGATCCGGAAGTCAACGCGGGGCGCGGCCTGGCCTATCTGAGCCGCGGACTTGAACTGGCCTCCGGGGACACCCGGTTGGCCCTGGCGGGGTACAACGGCGGTCACGCGCTGATCCAGCGCGATCCATCAGTCTGGCCGTCCGAAACGGCCCGCTACGTTCGTTGGGGGAGTGGGATCCTGGCCGATCTCCAGGCCGGGGTCACGCCGAGCCCGACTCTGCAGGCGTGGCTCGACGCCGGCGGCGCGCATCTCTGCCGCCGGGCCGCGATGGAGTAGCTACCCGGTCTTGGGTCCCGCCGCCGGAGCCGGCGACCCTCCCGGGATGGCCAGGGGAAGCCACACCGAAAACGTCGTCCCGCGCCCTTCCTCCGAGGCAACCTCAATCCGACCGTCGTGCATGCGCACGATCCAGTAAGCGATCGACAGGCCTAGCCCGGCCCCGCCGCCCGCCGATCGCCTTCGCGCCCGGTCGACGCGATAGAAACGCTCGAAGATATGCGGCAGCTCGTTCTTGGGGATGCCCGGCCCGGTGTCGGAGATCGTCAAGCGGGCCCAGCCTCCGACGCAGGCCAACGACATCGTCACCGTTCCGCCAAGCGGAGTGTAAGCCACGGCGTTCGCCACCAGGTTCAACATCACTTGCTTGAGACGGTCGCGGTCTCCGACGACGCGCGCCTGGTCCTCCTGGCCCAGCCGGACTTCCATACGACCCTGCGACAGCAGCTTGGCCTGCTGGAAGACTTCCAGCAAGAGCGTATCGATTTCGATCAGTTCGCGCCCGAGCGGCAGTTTCCCGGTCTCTGCCTGCGCCAACAACAAGATGTCCTGGACCATGCGGGTCATCCGATCGACCTCCGACACCACGGCCTCCAGCGACTCGGCGTCGGCCTGCCCCGTGCGTCGGATGAGGTCCATATTGCCGCGAATCACCGTCAAGGGCGTCCGCAATTCGTGGGAGACGTCGGCCATGAACCGCCGCTGGGTTTCGAAGACCCGCTCCAATCGCTCCAGCGTCTCGTTGAATGCCAGGATCAGCCGCCCGACCTCATCGCGTGGAGGTCCCCGCTGCGGGATGCGCCGCGATAGGTCGTCGGCGCGCGTGATCTGCAGGGCCGTCTCCGTCACCTGATCGAGCGGCCGCAGGGCTGCCGCCGCCGTCGTCCAGCCGATCAGCGCCGCGAACCCGACGGCCAACACGCCACCGACGACGAGCACCGTCAGCACCAATTGCCGTGCCGTCTCGACCGTCTGCAACGACGACGCCAGCTGCAAATGTCCGACCAAGTTCCCCTCCGGCGACGTCACCAGCGGGTAGGTCAGGACTCGCAGCGGGATTCCATCCAGCCGAACGGTGGAGAGCGCCGAGGTGTCCCCGGCCAGGAGGGCGGGGTCGAGTGGCTCGTCCAGCAGCGGCGCATTGCGCGCCACCAGATTCCCATCCGCATCCCACACCTGGGCATAGATGCGGGCGGTCATGTCCAGCGCCAGCGCCGAAAAGCTCACTCCGCGCACGTCCCGCCGGAACGTCTGGCGAATATCGTCCGCCGTGCGCGCCAGCATCTCGTCCACCTGCTGCGTCATGCTGTAGACCAGGATCGAATAGACCGCCGCGCCATAGAACAATAGGCCGATGGCCATGATGGCCGCGTACCACAGTGTCAGCCGAGCTCGCAGCGTCATGCCGGCGCCCGGGGGACGCAGCACGACGCGTCCCTGTGTGTCATTGCGAGGAGCCCCGAGGGAACCGAGGGGCGACGCCTGCCCTCCCGGCAGGACACCGGGACGATGTGAGCGCAGCGTGAGGGTGGCAATCTCCTCGGTGATGCGATGGCTTCGCCCCCTGGCGGGGGCTCGCAATGACGCCGCTTAGGCGCGATCCCCTCCGGGATCCCGAAGGACACCGGGACAGGTCTGCGAAGCGCGATCCCCTGCGGGATGCCCCTCCGGGGTGCGAAGACGCGACGAAGCGCCATCCCCTGCGGGATGCCAAGCGCTATCACGACGCTTCGCGCAGCACGTAGCCGACGCCGCGCACGGTGTGGAGCAGGCGCGCCTCGCCTCCGGCTTCAGTCTTCTGGCGAAGGTAGCGGACGTAGACCTCGATGATGTTGCTTTCCCCGCCAAAGTCGTAACCCCAGACCCGATCGAAGATGACTTCGCGCGTCAGGACCTGCCGCGGGTGGCGAAGGAACAGGTCGAGCAGTTCGTACTCCTTGGCGGTCAGCTCGATCGGCCGATCCCCGCGGTAGGCCTGATGCGTCCCCGTATCCAGCCGTAGGTCGACGAACGCCAACAAGTCGGCTGCCTCCGGCCGGGCCCGCCGCAGCAGCGCCCGCACCCGCGCCACCAGCTCGTCGAACTCGAACGGTTTAACCAGGTAATCGTCGGCGCCGGCATCCAGCCCGAGCACCCGATCCGAGACCGACTCGCGCGCCGTCAGCATCAGGATCGGCGTCGGTCCGGCGGCCCGCAACCGCCGGCAAACCTCCAAACCGTCCAGCCCGGGCAGCATCCAATCCAGGATCACCACATCGGGCACCTCCGAGCGCGCCAGGGCCAGCCCCGATGCGCCGTCGGCGGCCGTGACGACCCTGTAACCCTCGTAGGTCAGGCCCCGCTGAAGGAATTGGAGGATCTTGTCTTCGTCTTCGATGATCAGGATGCGTTCGCGCACATCGGCCTCGCCCCGCCTAGTCTACGCCAGCCGACCCCAAACGAAAAGAGGCCGCCTCGCGGCGGCCTCTTTCTTCGGTCGCGTTCGTTCAGACGAGCTCGACCTTGGCGCCGGCCCCTTCCAGCTTGGCCTTGGCGTCCGTCGCCGCGTCCTTGGTGGCTGCCTCCAGCACCTTGCCCCCAATGGTCTCGGCCATGTCTTTGGCGTCCTTCAACCCAAGACTGGTGATCTGGCGGATGACCTTGATGACATCGATCTTCTTCGGGCCGACGTCCTTCAGGATCACGTCGAACTCGGTCTTCTCCTCCACGGCTTCCGCCGCGGCCCCGCCGCCGGCCGGCATGGCGGCCATCGCCACCGGCGCCGCCGCCGACACGCCCCACGCCTCCTCGAGCATCTTGGTCAGCTCGGCAGCTTCCATCACCGTCATCTTGCCCAGTTCTTCAACGAGCTTTGCGAGATCAGCCATGGCAGACTCCTCAGTCCTTCTTCACAGTGTGTGTCCGGCGGGAGCTCAGGCTCCGGCCGGCTGCGTTTCCGAATAGGCCTTCACCACATTGACGATCTGGCGGACGGAGCCGGCCACGACGCTGGCCACCCGCGTGGCCGGGGTCTGAAGCAGACCCAGCAGTTGGGCGCGCATCACCGGCAGCGGCGGCAGCTCGGCCAGCCGTTCTACCTGCCGCGCGTCGTAGATGCGCCCCTCGAGCAGAGCCGCTTTGACCTTGAGCGCCTCGGACTGCCGCGCCGTTTCGACGATGGCCTTGACCATCCCCGCGACGTCCTCGCCGGCGAACCCAATCCCCGTCGAGCCTTCGAGCGCTGCCGCCGGCACGTCCATCCCGGCCTGGCGCATCGCCAGGGCCATCAAGCGGTTCTTGATCACGTGGTACTCGCCCCCGGCCTCGCGCACTTTGCGGCGAAGATCTTCCAGGGCGCGCACGCTCATCCCGGAGTAGCTCGTCAGGACCACGCCGGAACTGCCTTCCAGCCATTCGCGGTAGGCCTGCACCAGCTCCTGCTTGCGTTCTCGTGTAACGGGCACTTTTTCTTGACCTCCTTTCTTAGAATCAAGAGTGTCTTTGCCTCGCTCGATCGAAGCAAAGACACCGGAGGTCCCAGACCCACAGCGTCCTCACCTCGGCAGGAGATTAAGTCCCGCGCACGCGAGACGCCTGCTGTCTTCGGCGAAGCTCGGTCCTCGGCGCCGGCCCAGCCGGTGCGGAGGACGGCGGACTCGCCTACATTGCCAACGCGGCGTTGGGGTCGACTCGAACCCCCGGCCCCATCGTCGACGTGACCGTCACCTTGCGCACATAGCTGCCCTTGGCCGAGGGCGGCCGCGACTTTTTCACCGATTCCATCAACGTGGCCATGTTGTCGTACAGCTTGTCGGCGGCGAACGAAGCCTTGCCGATCGGCACGTGCAGGTTGCCGGTCTTGTCCTGGCGGAATTCCACCCGGCCGGCTTTCAGCTCCTGAACCATGCGCCCCAGATCCCCGGCGGCGACCACCGTACCCGCCTTGGGGTTCGGCATCAGCCCGCGCGTGCCCAGGATTCGCCCCAGGCCGGACTTGCCGATCTTGCCCATCATGTCGGGCGTGGCCACGGTGGCGTCGAATTCCAGCCAGCCGTCCTTGATACGCTGGATGACGTCGTCGCCGCCGATGATATCCGCCCCGGCCGCCTCGGCCTGGCGGGCGGCATCGCCCTCGGCGAAGACCAGGACGCGCACCGTCTTGCCCAGACCATGCGGCAGCATGACCGTGTCGCGCACCTGTTGCTCGGCTACCTTCGGATCGACCCCCAGCCGAATGTGCACTTCGACCGTGCCGTCGAAGCTGGTGTAGGACGTGTCCCGTACCAGCTCGAGCGCCTGGCGAGGCTCGTAGAGCTTGTCGGCTTCGATCTTGGCGAGGGCCTGGCGGTATTTCTTTCCGTTCTGGGTCATCTCGGCTCCTTGTGGTGCTGGCGCCCCTCCGACTTCGCTCGGGCTTCGGCCTTGCTCAGCCCTCGTTTCGCTCAGGAGGCAGCAGGCTGCACCCTGAGCGCAGGGCCCAAGGCCCGAAGTCGAAGAGGCTCCCACATCGGGCTAGTCTTCGACGGTGATTCCCATGTTGCGCGCCGTGCCCTCGATCTGGCGCATGGCGCCATCCAGATCGACGGCGTTCAGATCGCGCATCTTGATCTCGGCAATTTCCCGAACCTGCCGGCGGGTGACCTTGCCGACCTTGATGCGATTCGGTTCGGCCGATCCCTTCTCGACGCCGGCCGCCTTGCGCAGCAGCACCGGGGTCGGCGGGGTCCGCAGCTCGAAGGTGAAGGAGCCGTCGGTGTAGATCGACACCTCGGCCGGGATGATGTCGCCCGTCTTGGTGGCGGTCCGCGCGTTGTACTCCTTGCAGAAGGCCATCAGATTGATGCCGTGGGGCGCCAGGGCCGGCCCGATGGGGGGCGCCGGGTTGGCCTTGCCGGCCTCGATCTGGACTCGCACGACGATCTTCAGCTTCTTCGCCACTCGTTAGCCCTCAGCTTTCAGCTATCCGCGCTCAGCTTGCAGCCCTCCGGCTGAGGGCTGAACGCTGATGGCTGACAGCTCCTTCTAGGCCTTCTCGACTTGAAGGAAATCCAGCTCGACCGGCGTCTCCCGGCCGAAGAATGACACCATCACCCGCACCTTGGCCCGTTCCATGTCGATCTGGTCCACCGTGCCGATGAAATCGTTGAACGGGCCGTCGATGATCCGCACGCGCTGACCGGCCTTGTAGGTGACCTTGACCCGCGGCGCCTCGGCCTCCATGCGCCGGATGATCTGCGCCACTTCTTCCGGCCGCAGCGCCGTCGGCTCGTTGCCCATCCCGACGAAACCCGTCACGCCCGGCGTATTGCGCACGACGTACCACGAATCCTCGTCCATCAACATCTGCACCAGGATGTATCCCGGGAAAACGTGCCGCTCGACCGTGCGCCGCTTCCCGTCCTTGACCTCGATCTCCTCTTCGGTGGGGATGACCACGTCGAAGATCTTGTTCTTCATCCCCATCGTGTCGACCCGCTGCTCGAGGTTGTGGCGCACCTTGGCCTCGTACCCCGAGTAGCAGTGGACGACGTACCAGCGCCGGCCGTCGTCGGGTTCGTCCCCCGCCACCCCTGCCTCCGCCGAAGCCCGTTCGACCTCGGTCGGCGCTTCCGCCACCGGCGCAGCCGCCAGCGGGGCCAAGAACCGTTCGGTGGCGGCTGTGATGGCCGCATCCGGCTCGAGCGATTCGAGCGGACGGTAACCCGATCCCACAATGTGTTCCGGTTCCGGGTCCCGTTCGGGTTCCGGTTCCATCTCCGGTTCCGCCTCCGGGACCGTCTCCGCTTCCGGCGCCGCCAGGTCGGAGTCGGCCGCCATCCTGGCGTCCGCCAACGGGTCGCCCGGACCCATCTCGCTCGTCACCTCGGGATCCACCTGCGGCTCCATCGCCGCCTCTTCCGCCTCGCCCATCATCCCCGCTTCCCTACCCCAACGAGATCAGCCAGCCGACCAAGCGCGAGAAGCCGTAGTCGACCAGCCCCAGCGTGATGGCCATGACCACGACGACAATCACGACTACCGTCGTCAGATGGCGTGCTTCCTGGCGTGTCGGCCAGGTTACCTTGCGCAGCTCGGCCGACGTCTCGCGGAAATAGCGCACCACGGCGTACGGCTCCCGCTTTCTTTTTTCCACCACCGCGGTCTTCGCCACGGATTTCCTCCGATCGGCGCATCCAGGCAGGCCAGGCAGGAATTGAACCCGCAACCCCCGCTTTTGGAGAGCGGTGCTCTGCCAATTGAGCTACTGGCCTACGACGTCGCGTGGGACGCTTCGCCCTACTTCGTCTCCCGGTGCAGCGTGTGCTTGCGGCACGTGCCGCAGAACTTCTTGAACTCGATCCGCCCCGGGTCGTTGCGGCGATTCTTCTCGGTGATGTAGTTGCGGTTCTGGCATTCGGTGCACTCGAGGGTGACCACCGGCCGCACGTCTTTCTTCGCCATGTCTGTTCCTACTCCAGGATCTCGGTGATGACGCCGGCCCCGACCG